>JBCBLF010000023.1:0-33481 GCA_038520475.1 Cyanobacteria bacterium J06627_8 | reverse complement strand
CAGCATTTAGCGCATCGCTAGATTATTTCGATAGTTATCGCCGAGCATCACTACCACAAAATCTGACTCAAGCGCAGCGAGATTATTTTGGTGCACACACGTTCGAGCGTGTTGATAAGCCAGGTACATTCCACTACGAATGGTTCTAGTCGTGCAGCACGGCTGATAGTAGTGGAATAAAACCCACCTTCATCTCCTAGTCCTTGCTCCCAAGAATGGGAGCAAGGACTAGGAGATAATAGCTTAATAGCAATCTGGGCCAGGAAAGTCTGTTACGTTGACACTAATAACCAATGGGCGAAGCTCATCGCCACTACCCAAATGCATACGTTACTAGCCTGCATGCGGCCTATCACTGAAAAGCCACGCTGCGCTAAATTTGCAAAGATAATGGTTAGGTCACCGCAAAAATGCAGGAAGGTCAATTGAGGTTACCTTCTTATTCGCGTGTTCAGCCTTATGATCACTCTTGCCTTGCTCATTCTTGTGATCGGCATCATCATGTTCCTTTTTTTCCGGCTTTTGCGACGATAGAAGAGGAGCTGGCCAATCAAGGGTTCTCTGTTTCACATCGGTTGACGATTTCAACACAGAGATTAGCGATTGCGGTTGCAATGTTTCTTTTGCTTGAACCTGCGAGTCGGCTGATGGCGAATCTTCCTCTTTCGACTCTGTGGGAGATGAAGTAATGGAAAGAATGAGAGAACTCAGTGAGGGCCGTTGCTGACTAGAGCTGCGATCGCCCTGAGGTGTGTAAAGGGAAATTTCCTTAGGGGATTTCTTAGTAGTGGAATCGGTTGACTCCGTCTGGCTATCATCGCCTACTTCAGGAGAAGTTTGCATTTCAGAAGCATTCGTCTGAAGAACCTCTGGGGCATCCTGCTTATCCTGGACGACATCATCTTCTGGGTGTTGTAACTGAGCGTCACTGGCATCAGCGTTGGAGACTTGATTGAGGCCAGCTACAGGTGATTGGGGTTGAGTCGATTCAGTGCTACCAGGGATGTTGATGAGATTGGATTGGGTTAAATGCTGATCAGCGTCCGCACGCTCGAATAGATTCACTCGTGGGGGGCGAGCGATCGCCAATAGCGGATCGCTGTCGTTTGAGTCTGCATTCACTGAAAAGGTTGGAATACTCTCAATCTTGCCAAATGCCGATGAATCGCTAGGGGTCACCTCTGAAGATGTTGTCCATGGATCAGGAGACGTTTCAGCAGAGGCACCAGAACTAGACTGATGAGCAATCGGCAGTTCAGGATCTGCATGGCGTGCTTCAATATCAGACGGTTGCTCAAAAATTTCAGTCAACGACAGCGGCTTAGGAGGCTCCGACCCTAATGAATCCAGTTCACTCGTTTGTTGAATGCGAGCAATCTCCTCAGCTGTTGCATTGACTAGGTTAGCGACATCTTTTGCATCGAAGTGTTGAGATGTTTCAAATGACTCAATATTAAGTTCTGGTGGATTCTTCTCAGATGGTGATGCAGGGGTTGAAAAGGCGGCTTCAAGAGAAGCCCCCAAGGCGTCAGAACTCAATGAGCTTGAACGAGCAGCAGATGAATCCGAATAAGTCGATGACTCACCCGGTAATTGAACGTCATATCGATGGTTATCTGAATCATCATTAGGACCGATCGACTCTGAGGATCGTTCAGATGAGGGGGACTCAGCTTCAACACCTTCTGGGGTATTCGAGCTTTTCTGGCGATCGCCTGACTGACGCAAATCTGGTGGCAAAAACGATCGCCACTTAAACCAAGACGGTTCACTAGCTTGAGCCGATTCAGATTCTTGAGTCGATTCAGCATCCGATACTGTGGATTCAGCAGATTCATCGCTCTGCATCTCAAGAGCTTCAACCACATCAGAGTCTGATGTGGTAACTGTATCCGCAGTGCCTATCACTTGTGCGAGAGATTGCCGTTCAGTTGCAGCGTGAGGCGATCGCTCTTCTTCGACTGGCGAAGCATCAACAGGCTCTGCCAAGTCAGTCTGAACAAGATCTCGCAATGTATCTTGAAATCGGGCCGAGAATAGATCGGGCGCTGATGAGGAGGGCGTCGTCGCACGTGATGTTTGGTCAGGAGTAAGACCCGACACACGGGCAGCGTCAGACTGTGACTCCGATGATTTTGATTCGCCTGTTATATCATCAACAGACCAAGGCTTGATGTGATTCGCCTTAGGAAGCAGTAAATCAGTTAATGCAATACGGTCTTGAATACTGTCAGCTGTTGGCTCATTCAGTGATGCTGATGCCCTCGAAGCATCGATATGAGTACTATCCGTCGATGACTGGGATAAATACGATTGTGGCATCGCTCCTTCGGCCAATGGGATTGGAGGAATCGAGACTTGTGATGATGTTAGATTCTCTGAATCATCGTCACCTGCCGGTGAGGGTGACGTCTCATAGCTCGGAGGTGGAACTTCAAGACATTTATCCAGAGCCACCTTGAATTGCAGCGTGTACTGTTGCTGACGTTGCAGTCGGGCCTTCAAATCCCGGCATTGGCGATCGCCGTCCTGAAGCTGCACAGACTGTCGATTGACAGCATCCTGAAGTGCTAGACAATCGTCTTCAAGTTGAGCAACCCGAGTATGGCTCGATTCAAGCTGTTCAGTTAGCGTCTCGACGAGGATCTCTTGGCGCTGGTTAGCCTGCTGTACAAACTCCAATTGATTGAGCAAATAATTGACTTGCTGGCTAGCGTCCACCTGTGATGATGACGGCTGGTCTTCATTCTCCGAGCCCTGAGCCTGATCAAGCTCTTGCTGGAGCGCTTGCCGACTCTGTTCCAAAGCTTCCTCTAGCTGGGCAACCCGATCCATCAATTCATGATTACGTTGATTCGTGTCTTGAATGAGAGCAATTAGTCCCTCAGCCGATTGAGTCGAGGAGGGAGCAGACGACTTCGGCACCTGTCCAGAATGAGCTGTTGATTTTCTCGTCATGGACTGCGCATAGTGGGCCTGCCGCTGGCTAGCATCAGCACTCACTGCATTCGGAAACTCAACGGTTTGCCACCCAGGAACAGATGCTGGCTGTGACGATAGATTAGCCTCGTCAGACGTATCAGGCGACGGGTTGGAACGCTGAGGAGGAAATGAATTGGGTTGATGTTGAGCCATAGCGCGTCCAGTTACGTGCAGCAAATTAATGGGCAACGAATCGATTTCTAGCCATCATTCTTTACAAAAACCACGCTAGAGAATGTCTGATACCAAACCTGAGATTAATGAACTCTTTAGTGACATGGAATAAACGTGCTGTGTACATTCCATACCGCATGGTTGGGTTTTCGAAATCAGATTGGGGATATGTTCAAGACATCAATGAACCGAGCCGCCTAAAATCACACGAATGCATGATTTTGTGTTATCGCATATTTTTCAAATTGATAACAACTATTACAAAGCGATCGCCTAGGATTAAGAATCCCTTGGAGAGAGATGAAGCCCTGTCAACTCTGGAATCGATCAAGTGTATTACAAGATCCACTGTACTATAGCAAGTTTTATCCTTCGTTGGTTTAGCCCATCGTCAACAGCCAATACCTACGACTTGGCACACTTCTCAAAGCCATAACAGAGGCCGGATACTTCTGAGTGCGCGTTACCCTTCTTGCAAGCATGACTTCCATTTAGAGCTGTATCTCTCCTCTGGAAATTACAGCTTTGATGAAAATTGGGTGGTCAATGCAGCGATCGCCAAACTACCCCAGCCAACAATAAAGGCGGCGCCACCAATCGGTGCAACTGCACCAAGCCACTTGATGCCAAGGAGTGCTAGCGCATAAAGACTTCCAGAAAATGTCAAAATGCCAAGAATGAAGCCAATCCCGGATAGGTTGAACCAGATGTTGGACTCAGCTTGCAAACTAAGCAAAATGCCAAGCAGCACCAAAGCCAATGCATGATACATCTGGTAACGAACGCCCGTCTCAAAAATGTCAAGCGATCGCTCAATCAACCGACTTTGGAGAGCATGAGACGCAAACGCTCCAAAAATGACAGCCAACCCTCCGGCGATCGCCCCTGACACCAAAAAAAGTCGAACCATAGATCATTCCTTAAACTCACATTTGTAGCGCTACGCGCTGCAGTAACATTAATTATTTTTTGACAAGCCTCGCAACGCGGCGCTTTCCAAAAAACAATTGCCCTAAGCGATATGCGTATTGCTGTAGTACATAGAAATCATAGGTGATTAGGCAAGGCGCAAGATGTAAGTCAATCGTCAACAGACATAGCTGGCAATCGTCTTAAATCCATAACGAAGAAACAAGGGTACAGAAAACAAAAAATTAGCGCCCCGATTGGAGCGCTAATCTTCTAAGTCACAATGTATCCAAATAAAGATCGAGTGTCTGAGGACTCTTTATTTGCCAGAAACCTCGTTCTTTCCAGCTATCCGAAATGATGCAGCCCCAAACAATACAACCTTAGTATTCAGGAACAGACGGATCAATCTCACGGCTCCACGCTAAGATGCCGCCCTTAACATTGGTGCCTTCGATACCCTCATCCTTCAAAATACTGAGAGCTTTGGCTGATCGTCCACCCATCTTGCAGTGAGCAATGAGTCGATGCCCATTCAGCATGTCCTTGACTTGCTCAACCCCATCCCCACTTTCAATGTCAGACAGCGGAATGAGAACAGCACCTGGAATGCTAGCAATATCGTATTCATGAGGATTACGGACATCAAGCAGTACAAAATCATCTGCTCCAGTGTCTATCAATGCTTTCAGCTCTTGAACGGTCATTTCAGACATCTTTGCTTTCTCCTTCTCTTCTGCTGCTTTCGCTTGCGGAATTCCACAGAATTGATCATAGTCAATCAGCGATTCAATCACTGGCCGAACAGGATTTGGCCGTAACTTTAATTCGCGAAATGACATGTCGAGCGCATTGTATAACAACAACCGTCCGCTTAGAGTATTGCCTTGACCCAAAATGATTTTGACTGTTTCGGTGGCTTGAATAGTGCCAATAATGCCGCACAGTACCCCTAAAACACCGCCTTCAGCACAGGATGGAACGAGTCCCGGCGGAGGTGGTTCAGGATACAAGTCACGATAGTTGGGACCATCTTCATAGTTAAATACGGTCGCTTGCCCTTCAAAGCGAAAGATGGAGCCGTAGACGTTAGGTTTGTTCAGCAAGACACACGCATCATTAACCAAGTAACGGGTTGGGAAATTGTCCGTTCCGTCAACGATGACATCGTAGTCTTTAAAGATGTCTAGGGCATTGTCCGAGCTGAGGCGCGTTTCATACAAATCAACTTGACACCCCGGGTTAATTTCTTGAATTCGGTGCTTGGCCGATTCAATTTTAGGCTTCCCGACCCAGGACGTTGCGTGAATGACCTGACGTTGAAGATTGGAGCGATCGACAATATCGAAGTCAACGACTCCGATGCGTCCGATACCGGCTGCTGCCAAGTAAAGCAATAAAGGAGAACCAAGTCCTCCGGTTCCAATGCAAAGCACGCTAGCGGCTTTAAGCCGCTTCTGACCATCAAGACCGACTTCTGGCAAAATCAGATGTCGGGAGAAACGTTCGTATTCTTCTCGGTTGAGCTGGATATCGTCCAGGTTCGGGTTGAGCATAGGACGTGAAATTTACACGAGGCGTGGTGAACAGCAGTTAGGTTTAGATAACCTAGCACGATTTTGGAACAAAAGTTCAATAAATTTGAGCCTAATCTGAACCCTGCTTTCAGCAATGGCCGATGGCTACAGACTCACAGGCACAGCAGTCTGAATTTCTTCAGATTGAAACTGATCCGTCTCGTCAAGAGTCCAGGATAAAACATGTTTGGCCTTGCCGTGTTGGACGGAAACAATCATATAAGAATACTGATGCCAAGCAGCAGCGCGATCGCATTCTGAAGGTATCGCTGAATGGTCAGGGTGGGAGTGATAAATGCCGATGATGTCAAGTTGGCGATCGCGCGCATATCGCTGAGCATCAAGCATCTGTTGAGGATCAATTGAGTACCGCCGAGACTTGGTCAGATGGTGATGATGCCCCGTCTGATTCGTCTCATCAGACAGAGTTTTATCGTCTGCGTTCCACACATTTTTTGTTTCCCAAACTTCAACCACTGTTTTATGGGAAGACAATTGACCATTGGTTGATTGACCCGATGACTGGGATGACCTTCCAAGCAAGAGTCCGCAGCACTCTTCGGGATAAGTACGCTCAGCATACTCAAATATTTCATTAATCTGCTCGACAGCGATCTGGAGAGCCATAGACAGGATTGCCTCAAAAAGTATTAAAAGTTACAGAATTCCATCTTAACGTTCAGTCCATCTCAGTGCTTTGCACAGAACGCCTACATTCATAACAGGATATAAATCGTAACGAGCAGCTCACTATCGCAGACTTACGTAAATCCTTACCGTTCCTGCATGGTATTCGTGCGTAGAACAAGAAGAGTACCGTGTAACCTCTACCCCATCACAAACCTGTCAGCAGTAACATTTTCTTTTACACGAGCCAAACCAATGTTGGGAACCCTAAACTACAGGTGTATTATGCAAGAAAGGCTCGAATGTTTCGGCCCAAAAAGCACGGATTGAGTGAGGCCTAGTCTGGTGTTTGCCATGAACTAAATCACTTAGATTTCAAAATATGCCCCATTAACTTGTAGTATCCACATGATTGGAGGAATGAATGCAAACCCTCAGCCAAGCACAACCCCAACGAACCCCGACAACGGACATGGAAGTCACCAGCATTCGGCTGGAGCGAGACCTCAAAGAGCACCTCAAGCGGATTGCCGGACGCCAAGGTTATCAGGCTCTCATTCGGGATGTGTTGTGGGATTATGTGCAGCAGCAGACAAAGGGTAAGCAGAAATCCTGGAGCCGAGAAGATATTCGCGCGAGCGTTGCAGCGATCGCCCAAAAAGAAGAAGAATGTGTTTTGACTGGAACCAAAATTCATCCTCACGAGGACATGATTCTAGGACTCACCTTCGATGGGGACTGGGTTCCCATTCAAAAAAATGGACTAACTTCGTGATTTTTTTTTCCAGAGCATCTAAGCCATGAAACGTAGAGTGTCGTCAGCACAAAAACGCACTGGGGACACACCAATGTTTCCCCTTACGATCAAAGCAATATAGAGAAACAAGGCAACAAGAAAAGCAGGACAATAGAAGAAGAGATTGAAGCTACAGATCAGACAATGCGGGAGTCAGTGGCGATCGCTCTCCCTGTGTATAGCCTCTCTTCTGAATTAAACGTTCAAGCCGGTTCACTCGTGATGACGATGTGGGGTGGCTCGCCAAAAATGCAATCTCTAAACCCTGGCGATCGTTCATCCGGTCAAAGAAATCTGTCGCTCCAGCAACGTGTCCATAGGCTTGATTGAGTAAGTCAAGCCCGACCTCGTCGGCTTGGTTTTCTTGTTTCTGAGAGAACTGTGAATCAGAAATAGCGGTCACTCCTGACGCTGCAATGGAGCCCAAGGCACCAACATCTCCAAATATTGAGGCGATCGCCAACCGAATCATCAGCTTTTGTCCAATGCCCCGGAGATGGTCACGATTAGCAAAATGTCCTAATTCGTGGCCTAACACCATCATCACCTCATTTTCAGATTCAGCCTGCTCCAAAAGTCCCTGGTAGATAATGACGCGATCACCTGGAATGGCGATCGCATTAATGACATCTTGAGGAATGTAGAACACCTGAAAATCTCGATCGGCTCTCATCTCAGGTGGCAGATATCTTTCAATCTGATTGAGCATCTCATTGAGCCTATCCTGCGTCGGTGAGGGCTGAGCTTGAGATTCATACGTCGGGACGATTGCCGCCCCAAGAGCTTGCTCAACCTGCATCGGAATGAGACCAATCAATCCATTGGCGATCGCCCCTGCCAACCAGACAACCACCATCACGGTGGCGACAAACAGGGCAATGAACTTTAAGACCGAGCGATTAGACGTCGTGGGGTTGCGATCGCTATAGTCAGCCGTGCCAGGGGGAAGTTCGATAGCCATCGATTAATTATTTTTGACAGGACGAAATGGATTCAAGAAGTTAATCAGCTTGTAAATATTCCGTGACTGGACCCATAATCGACCAGCGCCGGAAAAGCGGCAGACCAAGCCTTCTCCACCTAAAATGCCAGTTTTCAAGTTTTTGAACGAGAGGCCCCCAATAATTTCAACGTTGTAAGATAGGCTATCTTCAAACGCAACGATGTAGCTGGTATCTACCACATACTCTCCTTCAACTGGAATTTCCAGGATAGCCCCATAAGAACTAAACCAGAAATCACCTGTTCCAGACGCCCGAAGTAAGAACAAGGACTCTCCACTGAAGAACCCCTTAAATCCCTGAAATTTTGTATCCAGTTGAATACTAGAGCTGGCTGCTACAAATCCCGATGACTGAACCATGAGGCTTTTTGTGCCATTTAGGGAGTAATGCGTAATGTCTCCTGGAACCCCAGGAGATAAGAATAGTCGCCCAGCTTTGCCCTTTGGCGTAAATTCGCTAATGAAGAGAGATTCTCCGCCGAGCATTCGACCGATGCCCCCCATCAGTCCTCCCTTCATTTTAGATTTCATGTCGATCCAGTGATCCATGGCAGCCATAGCGCCTGCCTCAACCAAAACCGTCTGATTAGCAGGAACGCTTAATTCCAGAGAGGCATAGGCTGGATTATGTTGAACGGTATAGGCGATCGCCGTGCTCATCTGTTCTTTCTCCTCGCGCAGCACATGTCTTCAAAACGACTGATTTACAACCTGAACTATCTCTACAGATAACGAATGACTGTAGTTACTAACGCCATTTAACGAGGAGGGAGTCGGCTACCCACCTGAGATCCAAACGCTCCAGGATTGTGCGTCTGGCAATAGACTTTACCTTTTCCACGAAACCGACACACCAATCCTTCTCCGCCGAGAAATGCGCCAATCCAGCTCGTTCCAGGTTTTGAAATGCTGTAATCTAGCGTCTTCTCAAAAGCAACGATGTGTCCAGTATCGACAATGTACTCGCCATCAACCATCACTTCATAAATGCCACCAAAGGAGCTGATGAGAACGAGTCCAGAGCCACTAATCGACAACCAGAAAATGGATTCTCCAGAAAATAAGCTCTTAAAGCCGGTGAACCCCAAATCAATATCGACACCGGGCGTACTGGCCATGTATCCCGTCGATTGCACCACAAGGTCAGTGCCTTTGAGCTGATACGGCAAAATATCACCCATGAGTTTAGGAGCCAAATAAATCTCACCGTGGCTGTCTCCGGTGCGAAATACGCTTAGAAATAGAGATTCACCAGCAAGCATCCGTTTGAGTCCACCCATGATGCCGCCACCTTTCCCTCGTCGTAGGGTAGTGCTGACATTCATATAAGGGCTCATCGCAACCATGGCTCCAGCTTCAGCCATTATTTCTTCTCGGGGAGCCATTTCGATCTGGGCGATCGCACTATCGGGCTGATGCGTGATATCAACTTTCATTTAGAACATTCCTTATAGATGGGTCATTACTAGGATGTTGCTTCGATAGGTCGTGAATCAGAGTCTGCACGGGTCATACCGGCAGTGTTAACAATCCTTGTTTGCAACAAGAACCAGGCTTTAAGCGAATCCGATTAAAATCTCGGGCGCAAAAACTTCACTAACCCATCCATGCTTCGAGACTGGAGATAAACTTTTCCGCGGCCTTTCAATCGATTGACAAACCCTTCACCTGACGTCACCGAGCCAAACAACCCTCCCGATAGCCGAACATTCATGGAAATACTCGGCTCATAGGCGACCAAATGGCTATTGTCCACAACAAAGTCGTCAGTGACATCAACCTCGGTCAGCCCGCCGTAAGCACCAAAAAAGACCAATCCTTTCCCGCTGACCTTTAGCTTAAATAAACCTTCACCCGAGAACCAACTCGCGAAGCCAGCCCACTGAACGCCGACCTTCACACCTGCAGTGTGAGCAATGTAAGCACCTGGTTGAAGACATAATTCGTTGCCTTTGAGCTGAATCGCTGCAATGTCGCCAACACTCGACTGGGTGAGCACCAGTTCATAAGGCTGCTGAGTAGGGTTCGAGAAAACGTTGACAAAGAGTGATTCTCCGCCGAAGAACCCTTTCATGAGTGCTGGAAACAGTCCTCCAAAAAACTGAGTTGACATCCCGAGCTCCGCTGCCATGCTGGCCATTGCTCCGGATTCAGCAGTAATTTTTTCTCCAGGAAGTAGCGTAATAAAGATGGTTGCAAAGGCAGGTTTATACCGGACTTCGTATTTCACAACTCAACCTCTGTTGATGTTGACATTAGTCATTGACTTTAAGCATGTTCTACCCAAACAATTCCCCATTTCTCCGCGGGATCACCGATATGTGAGGGAATCTTAAAATTTCTCTACAGCTAGTGAATCGCTGTGACCGGAAACTATCCAATTCTGACCGATTCGAAGCAAGACACTTTCGAGCCAAGACACGATTATGACTATGCAGTGCGCACCCACAACACTGTTTCAAGCCCGCTGACAACAACGATAACCATTCATTCAAACATCATCGGACTTCAGCCGGTTTCATGAAGTGTGGGCGATCGCTATTACCTTAAGAACTGCACAATAGACAGCGGGCGTTCGTCAGTCCTGACTCACAAAATGAATACAGACATTTACATGAGTTTCCTCAACGTCAAGGGCACTTAGGATTCACATCGTTCTATCGAGCATCATCGAAAGGGGGACTATCAGATGATCCCAACAGCGATCCGTAGCCTATCGTACGAGACCCTCCTATTCACTCCCTTACTGTTAGTGAAGGAGAAGCCAATTGTGATCGCACCCGATCGACAGTCCATCGCGTCAGAACTGAAGTGTGTTGTCACATGAGATGATTTATTGACCCATCAGGATATTGTCGATGATATTTAGTTATCAGTTATTGATTGCCAATGAATGCATTTTCTAAATCCATCACGCTTTACGTTAATGGCGTCAAGCGATCGCCAACCTGTTTGCCAGGAGCGAGTCTCCTTAGCACATTGCGTGACGATGGATGGAAGGGCGTTCATCGAGTGTGTGAATCAGGAGATTGCGGAAGTTGTACGGTCTGGGTTGAGGGTGAAGCAGTTCACAGCTGCATTTATTCGGCACTGCAAGCAGAAGGGAAAGCGATCACCACAATTGAGGGCTTAGCATCACCGGATCAACTGTCACCGATGCAACAAGGCTTTCTAGAAAAGCAGGGCTTTCAATGTGGGTATTGCACACCCGGCATGATCATGACCGCAAGCCAGCTTTCGGCATCAACGGAAGCGGCCGTTCGTCGAGCTTTAGATGGCAACCTGTGTCGCTGTACCGGATACCAAGCCATTGTCGAAAGCATTCTAGCTGGGCAAGAACAATCTCATGAGTCTCTCCCATCGTCTAAACAATCCGGCGTTGCTGATGTAGAGGATGAAGTTGAACACCATTCAACATCCGCGCAGTCGGCACCGATTCGCTCAGCAGACTTACTGAGTAGTCCCCAGGTCGGACAAAGTATTCCAAAGCAAGATGGTCCCGATATCGTGACTGGAAAACCAATCTACACAGCAGATTGGGCACCATCTGAGCTCCTACACCTCAAAGTAGTGCGATCGCCCCACGCCCATGCTCGCATTCGCGCGATTCATACTGACAAGGCCGAGGCGATGCCGGGAGTTCATGCTGTCTTGACGTATCGGGATGTCCCCCGTCGCCCATACTCAACAGCAGGCCATGGCGCTCCAGTTCCTGACCCACACGATCATTACCTATTGGACAATAAAGTTCGGTTTGTGGGCGATCGCGTCGCCGCTGTCGTAGCAGAGACTTCTGTCTTAGCCGATCAGGCGTGTGCACTCATTGAGGTGGACTATGACATCTTGCCTCATGTTTTGGATCCCGACATAGCAATGGGCGATCGCGCAAGCGAAAGCTGTTCCTGGAGTGACCCGCTGTTCCCACCGTTATCTGCTCCTTCGACGCCACCGATTCTTCATGATGAACCCGAATCGTTTCAAATCGATGATCCCACTCACAATATTGCTGGTGAGGTCCGGCTCGAACGAGGCAACATCGAAGCAGGAATGGCACAAGCTGATCACGTGTTTGAACGCACTTATCAGCTGCCCGCCGTGCAGCACTTTCATTTAGAGCCCCATGTCAGCATCACGTGGCTTGATGATGAGGGAACGCTTGTGGTGCGATCGAGTACTCAAGTTCCGTTTCACTGTCAGCGCTTGCTGTCAGAATTGTTTGATCGTCCCAAAGACACGATTCACGTTTTCAAAGCAAAGATGGGGGGAGGATTTGGCAACAAGCAAGAAATCTTGACGGAAGATTTGTGTGCATTAGCAACGCTGAAGACTGGACGACCAGTCCAGTGGGAGTTGACCCGAACTGAGGAATTCACCGCAACCAATAGCCGCCATGCCACTCGCGTTCACCTCCGCATCGGGGTAACAAGCACAGGCGAGCTGACAGCTATGGATATGCGGGCGATCGCCAATACAGGAGCGTATGGCAATCACGGCACCCAAGTAGTGTTCTTAACCGGAAGCATGCCGTTGGGACTCTATCGTTGTGCAAATCAACGGTTTCTCGGACGTTCTGTGTATACCAACACGATGCCCGCTGGAGCCTTTCGAGGCTATGGCGCAACCCAAGGCGTCTTCGCTGCGGAATGTTTAATGGATGAAATTGCAGAAGCCCTATCACTGAATCCAGTTGATTTCAAGCGAAAACATCTCATCGTTCAACAAGACGAGGTTCTTCTCGGAGCTGATCATCATTTCCATTTACTCGGTAGCGGTAGCTTGGACCAAACCCTAAATGCCGTCATTCACAAACTGGGCTATCGTCCAGGGCAAGCCCCCATCTGTGACGGCAGTATACGCCGTGGGGTTGGGGTCGCGATCGCGATGCAGGGCAGTGGATTAGCGAAAATTCATCTTGCTAGAGTGCGACTAACCCTCAAGGCGGATGGCCGCTACGAAATGCGCACGGGGTCCGTTGATGTGGGCACCGGCTCTGACACAAGCCTCCGCCAAATTGCAGCGGATGAACTCAACACCACCATTGATCAAATCGACATTATTTCAGCAGACACAAAAGAAACCCCCTTCGATGCTGGATCTTACGCATCAGCAACGCTATTCATCTCAGGTGAAGCAACGCGTCGATCAGCGATTGCGCTGAAAGAAATGCTCATCAACTATGCGGCCAAACATCTCAATCGTCCAGCGAACCAATGGTCACTCCAAGGCGATCGCCTGAACACATCAACAGGAGAAACGCTCACTGTTCAAGCATTGGGGCAGCAAGCTCAAGACGAGAACTATCTTCTGAGCGTTGAACAAGAATATGCAGCCGACCGTTCATCTCTAACCTTCGCCGCTGTAGGAGTCGAAGTCGAAGTCGATGTTGAGACCGGACGAGTCGATGTTGTGCGGTGTGTACAAGCCTTAGATATCGGTAAGGCAATTAATCCCCGTATTTGCGAAGGTCAGGCGGTTGGCGGAGCCGTGATGGGCATTGGCTATGCCTTACGAGAAGAATTAAAATGGCACGCGTCAGGTCATATCCTCAATCCTCATCCAAGAACCTATCGATTGCCCCTTGCAAAAGATATTCCAACCATGGACGTGATCCTTATTGAGGAATCAGATCCCTATGGTCCCTGCGGTGCTAAAGGGATTGGAGAAATCGGGACAAATTGTGCAGCTCCAGCGATCGCCAATGCGATCGCTAATGCAACAGGGGTTCGACTACGAAAACTGCCGATGACCCCCGAACGAGTTTGGACTGCCCTTCAAGAACAGTCATCACACACAATTTGAAGGATTTCAAAATCAGATAGAACTGACGCAACGGAATGTTCAGGACATCGTATGAAATGGAGAGTCCTGGCAAATTTAGAGTTATACAGAAATGTCTGCTATGACGACTCTGGCGATTCAGATGGATTCAGTAGTGTGCTGACAAATTCATGCAACTCGGTTTCAGGTCGTCCCTCAAGTTGAAAGTCTTTTAAGCCCATCAGTCCATTCGTAATCTCTGATGCACGCTTTCGATAGTGATGATGAGCCTCCACCAGATCACGGTAGATGTCTCGCTCAATTTCAAGGCGAGTCGCATCATCGGTGATGGGTGATTGATAAACCAAAGCATCAGCGTCATTTTTGAGCAGCAAGATTAATGCTCCGCTCCGTTCTTGGAGTTGCTGCTGAAGAGCGCGGATATCCAAATCTAAACGATCAAATCCAAATTGACCGCTGAGTCTCAGCTCAATGATTGGTGCGTCTTCAGGCTGAATGCGCCCAGCTTGAATCGCATCTTCGATGAAGGCGATCGCCTGCTGCTCAATATCTTCTACACTTTCGGTTCCAGCAAGCTCCAGCGCCAGTCGAATAATCGGGCGTTGATAGTAATCACGTTTTAGCTCTGCCTGAATGCCATCATCCGCCAGGTCCACCAGATAGACGCCACGCTGATAGGTGCTTTCTTCGATACTGTTGGCTTCGATTGAACCCGGATTAAACACCCAGTTATCAACTGAGTAATTTTTATGGATATGTCCCAGCGCAAGATAATGAACGCCTGCATCTCTAAGCGGGAGCAAGTCAGCGTAACGCAACGCCCCAGCATACCGAGCAATCTGTCCTTCTAGCCCATGGTGGAACAACAAAATATGAGGCACAGGGTTAGGCGGTAAATCGGCGATCGCCGTCGCTATTTTCTGAATAGCAACCGGCGCAGTTGCACCATACCAAGCACTACCGAAAACACGGACACCACAATCAAGATCAAGATAGCCGCCTCGCCGAGAGGACTCTGACCAAGGTTGATAAAAGGCAGCTCCATCATCCGTTTGCTCGGGTTCAAGGAGAATCAGCTGTCCGAGCTCTGCTAAATATCGGAGCCAGTTTGTTTTCGTCCCATACGGTCGATTATCGTGGTTGCCTTCGATGGCAATCACTGGAATATTGGCATCTTCAAGCAATCGCAAACATCGTTGTGCCTGATTGAGAATGGCCGGCTGTATCATCCGGTGCTCAAACAAATCTCCAGCAATGATGACAAAATCGACCGCTTCTCTGACAGCAAATTTTTCTAACGCGTCATAAAATGCGTAGAAGAAATCTTGACTCCGCTGCTTGTTGTCGTAGCGATCGTATCCAAGATGAACATCTGCAACGTGTAAGAAGCGAACCATGGCAGCAAATGAATAAGAGATGTGAGCAGGCTAGAAGATAGCACACCGTCCTGAAACGGTGCTAGACACTATGCGGAGACTGGAGATGTTTCAGCTGCAAGTTCTTCCAATCGCTCCTGCTGGTCTTGAGTAATACAGGATTGAATAATCGTTTCAATGTCCCCTTCTAAAACAGAATTCAGCGGGAAGTTTTCTCCCAGCCGGTGATCCGTAGCCCGATTGTCCTTGTAATTGTAGGTCCGAATTTTTTCTGAACGGGCACCCGTTCCAACCTGCGATCGCCGCATGGATGTGACTTCTGCCTGCTGCTCCTGTAACTTCAAGTCGTAGAGCTTTGCCCGTAAAATCTGCATCGCGCGCTCACGGTTTTGAAGTTGCGATCGCTCTTCCGTACAAAAGATTCGAATTCCCGTGGGTTTGTGAAACAAATCAACCGCCGTCTCAACCTTGTTCACGTTCTGACCACCCGCACCCCCAGACCGCGCAGTCGTCAATTCAATATCCTTCGCATCGATTTCTACTTCAACGTCATCAACCTCAGGCATAATCGCAACTGTTGCAGTAGAAGTATGCACGCGCCCTCCAGCCTCAGTGACCGGAACACGCTGAACCCGATGCACACCAGCTTCAAACTTCAACTTACTGTAAACACGCTCCCCTTGAATTTCTAAAATAGCTTCCTTGAAGCCGCCCATATCAGCCAGCGACTCACTAATTAGCTTAACTTTCCAGCTTTGAGATTCAGAATAACGAGAATACATTCGAACTAAATCTCCAGCCCAAATGCTCGCTTCATCTCCACCTGCCCCTGCTCGAATTTCGAGCATAATATTCTTATCATCGTTGGGGTCTCTCGGCAGAAGCAAAACTTTCAATTGATTTTCTAAAGCTTCTGACTGCTCCTCCAGGGATTTTACTTCTGCAGAAGCCATTTCTCGTAATTCAGGATCGCTACTAGATTCCTTCAAGACTTCTCGGGCACCAGACAATTCGTCCTGAGTACCTTTCCACTCTTCAAATGTATCAACAGTCGCTTCTAAAGAGGCACGGCTTTTGGCAATCCGCTGTAACTCACTGGGATTTGAAGCCACATCCGGATCAGCCAAGCGTTTCGTCAACTCATGAAACGTTTGCTCAACGGACTTTAGCTTATCCAACAAGTAGGATTCAGCCATAACAACACCAACCCATCAGTAACGACGTCAAGCGCGAAACAGCAATATATAGCGATCGCGCTGCTACTCATTGTAAGGAAAATAACAGGTCAAATCGGAAAAAATTAATAGCTGTTTTCAGAATGCCGCTTTCGTCAATCCATACGCACATTCAATAAAAACTAGCCTCTGAAAATAATTCCCAGAGACTACAGTTTCGTTTAATTATTCGACAAAAATTTGGTAGAAGAATAAATCTAATGCTCTACTGTCCAATGTCGCTTCTATCAATGAGAGCTACTTATCAGTATCAGAAGATTTCGAAGTCTGACTACCGTCTGACATCCCATATTTGCGAAGGAAACGCTCGACCCGTCCTTCCGTATCAATAATCTTTTGAGTACCCGTGAAGAATGGATGATTACCAGACCAAACATCAACATAAATCTCAGGCTGAGTTGAGCCCATCGTCGCAACAAGCTCGCCATTGCAATATACCTTGGCCTCTGGGTACCATTCAGGGTGAATTCCATCCTTTGGCATAGCTACTTCTCCTGGTAAAAAATTTTCTGCTACAACGATTAGTTAATTCAATTAACCTGATGAAAATCAGTTCAACATTAACGCTTGGAGAATTGAGGAGCCTTACGTGCTTTGTGAAGGCCATATTTCTTGCGTTCCTTAGAACGAGAGTCGCGGCGCAAATATCCTTCAAGCTTAAGAGGCTTGCGATTTTCAGGATCAAGTTCACATAGAGCTCTTGCAACACCCAGTTTAATAGAGTCAGCTTGACCCGTCAGACCACCACCGTTCACATTCACTAAGATGTCATATTCACCTTCTAAGCCCAGCGTCTCAAGAGGAGCCTTAGCCGCAGCTAAATAACTGGGATTAAATTGAAGATAAAGATCTCCAGGTCGCCCGTTAACAACAAGATTTCCATTTCCAGGAACAAGTCGAACTCGAGCAACAGAAGACTTCCGACGTCCAGTTCCCCAATAAACAACTTTATCTGATTTACCGTCAGCCTGCATTACTCATTTCCTCCTGGAACAGTTTGAATCGACAATACTTCAGGTTTTTGTGCTTGATGGGGATGCTCAGCACCCTTATAGACTTTAAGCTTGGTAAATAATTGACGGCCTAGAGCATTCTTCGGCAGCATTCCTTTAACAGCCTTTTCAACAATCCGTTCAGGAATGCGCGCCTGGAGTTTATCAAACGTTTCAACCTTCATCCCACCAGGACGACCAGAATGGCGTCGATACAGCTTCTGCTCTCTCTTCCGACCCGTAACATCAATTTTGTCGGCGTTGATGACAATCACAAAATCCCCAGTATCCATATGAGGAGAATAAATGGGCTTATTCTTCCCTCTCAAGACTGAAGCAATTTCAGTCGCAAGACGTCCAAGTCGCTGACCGCTCGCATCAACGACATACCATTTTTTCTCAAAGCCCCCTACAGCGGGCAGATAGGTCTTACTCATAGCCATTTGTTTTGATTCGATAGATTCTTAAACACTGCAGCTTCTTAGCAACATGGCAGAGGCTTAAAAGGCAACCTTATCGCATCACCACCAGATGATTATCTCACCCACTGAGGAAGCATTATAATTTCAGCAGCGGTTGACTATTGTACCAAATTTCAGGTGAAAAAGGAAAGTCTTCATACCCAACTCTGAGTAAACATAATCCCTCAGGTGGAGCAGCATATCGCACACGATCGCGACGCTCCGACTTCCAAATCTCCGTAAACTCACTAACAGAGAGAACACCTCTCCCAACATCAACGAGCAAACCAACAAGAAGACGCACCATACCATACAGAAACCCGCCAGCTTGTATCTCGATACGAATGAATTCCCCATCACGGCAACAAGACACATCATGAGTCTCGACCCATGAATGTGGGCGACTCGATCCGCTCCGATGAAAAGCTGAAAGGTGATGCGTTCCAATCATAGGTTGCAATGCCATCAACATCGCCTTTTCGTCTAGAACTGATCGATAAAAGTGCCAACAAAATGGTCTAACAAACAAATTCGGGGCTTGTCCTGTGTAGATTGTGTATCGGTACCGCCGATAAATAGCTGAAAAGCGGGCATGCCAGCTATCTTTAACCTTTGATGAAGCTCGAACAACAATATCCTTCGGCAAGCGACTGTTCAATATTCCAGGCCATCGATAGTCAGGAACTCGAGATGGGGCTTCGAAGTGAGCGACCTGAGCAGCAGCATGCACACCCGCATCAGTCCGCCCCGATCCATGAACAACAATCTGTCGAGCAAACAGGGATTCTAAAACATCCTCAATTTCTTGCTGAACAGTTCGACCATTGGGCTGGCGCTGCCAGCCATGCAAATGTGTACCCACATACTGGACAATCATGGCAACACGCTGGGTCGTCGCTGAAACATGCGCTTCAGGAAAGTCAGCCCAAACCTGTGACATCGCAACTGCCCATAAACACAATGAAGAACTAAATCAGCTCAATAATTGCCATTTCCGCACCATCGCCACGGCGTTTAATCGTACGAACGACACGCGTATAGCCACCTTGGCGATCGCCATAACGTTCATCTGCCGCAGCAAAGAGCGAATGAACGAGCTGCTTATCGAAAAGATAACCAATTGCTTTTCGACGAGCATTCAAAGAGCCATCTTTCGCAAGAGAAATCATTCGCTCAGCTTCAGAGCGAACAGCCTTTGCACGGGCTGTTGTTGTCTTAATTCGACCATGTCGGATCAATTCAGTTGTCAAAGACCTCAAGAGAGCTCTACGTTGATCCGCAGGTTTTCCAAGTTGTGGAACACGACGACCGTGACGCATGATAATCAATAAATAAACGTTTCAAAAGATTTAATAGAAGTAAAGCCAAATACTCTAGAGTAGCTAAGGCGTTTTAGAAGATTTTTCGTGTGGTAACGTAATTCCTAGCCGATCTTGCAGCGCTTCAATCACTTCCTCAGCAGACTTGGCTCCAAAATTCTTGATTTCTAGCAAATCTTCTTGGGTATAGTCCAGCAGATCAGCAACTGAATTAATCTGAGCACGCTTCAAGCAGTTATAAGCTCGCACCGAAAGTTGCAGCTCTTCGATTGGAATCTGGCTTTCAGGATTCTCGTCGGGTACTTCGCCATCCTCAACTGGAGCAAACGTCACATCTTTGAGGGGGTTAAACAGATCCACGAGAATGCTGGCTGCTTGGCTAAGTGCGTCTTGTGGCGAAAGGCTACCATTTGTCCAAAGTTCGAGCGATAAGCGATCAGATTCGCGAGAACCACCTGCCCTAGCACTATCGACAGAATAATTTACTTTGCGAACTGGCATAAATACAGAGTCAATTTGAAGAAAATCAAGAGCTGATGTCTCATCTTGACTCCGGTCGATATATCGATAACCTACACCAACCTCAATACGAAACTCCATTTCGAGAGTTGCACCTTCTGAAACCGTAGCGATGTAATGGTTTGGATCAATCACTTCCACCTCAGCTGGAAGTTCCAAATGCGCCGCAGTCACTGTTTCAGGGCCTTGAACGACCAATCGACCAATTTGAGGCTGTTGAGAATAGCTCTTAAGAACAATCTCTTTCATGTTGAGTAGGATATCAAGGACGTCCTCTCTAACACCCGGAACGGTCGCAAATTCGTGTGTAACACCAGCAATCCTAACCGCAGTTACAGCTGTACCCTGAAGATTGGACAGCAGAACTCTCCTCAGTGCGTTTCCAACTGTAATGCCTTGACCACGCTCCAGAGGTTCGATGACAAAACGTCCGAAAAGATTCTGACTCGAATCAACATCAGAATCAATACACTCAACTTGAAATTGAACCATTCTTAGCCTCTTGCTTCATCCCTCGGGTAACAGATATCTGCACAATCACACCAACCACGATCTCTAAACACGCCTTCTTTTAGGAGGGCGGCAGCCATTATGGGGAATTGGAGTTACATCTCGGATTAGAGTAATCTCTAGACCTGCTCCCTGGAGAGCACGAATTGCCGTCTCTCTCCCGGCTCCAGGGCCGCTCACCATGACCTCAACCTGACGCATACCTTGATCAACTGCACGTCGGCCCGCAGAATCAGCAGCAGTTTGAGCAGCAAATGGAGTACCCTTTTTCGCACCTTTAAACCCACTTGAACCCGCAGAAGCCCAAGAAATTGCTTCTCCACGAGTATCTGTGATGGTCACAATCGTGTTGTTGAATGTCGAACAAATGTGCGCAACACCGCTAGGCACGTTCTTTTTTTGCTTCTTTGGGCCAGATTTTCGACCAATTTGCCTTGCCATAACTAATGAAGATTCCTAAAGCTTATAAATTCTTCCGTGATCAACTGATAGTAACGTCTCTTTCAAAAAGCTTCTACTTCTTAGGAGCTTTTTTCTTACCAGCTACTGTTCTCTTGGCTCCCCGCCGAGTTCTGCTGTTAGTTCGAGTGCGTTGACCTCGAACAGGTAAGCCCATGCGATGACGACGACCTCGATAAGTGCCAATATCCATCAATCGCTTGATGTTCATTGATTCCCAACGTCTTAAGTCACCTTCAACCTGATAATCTTCTTCAATCAAGCCTCGTAATGCAACAACATCCGCATCTGACAAGTCTCGAACACGAATATCAGGATTTATTCCCGTCTTTCCCAAAATTTCTTTGGATCTCGATAGACCAATACCATAGATATACGTCAAGCCTATCTCAATGCGCTTATCGCGCGGTAAGTCAACCCCAGCTACTCTAGCCACTCTTCTGCCTCCTTCTTAAAATTCTTAATTCGCATCGAGAGTAAAACCACTTACCCCTGACGTTGCTTATGCTTTGGGTTCGGGCAAATGACCATCACACGTCCACGACGCTTAATAACTCGACATTTCTCACACATTTTTCGCACAGACGGTCTAACTTTCATGATTTCCTAATGAGTTCTTCCAGAATCTTTGCCTATGAATTGGAGGTAGATTTACTTTTTACGTAATCGATACGTAATACGACCCTTCGTTAAATCGTATGGAGTCAGCTCCACTTTCACGCGATCGCCGGGGAGTATTTTGATGTAATTTCGTCGAATTTTTCCAGAGATGTGAGCCAGAACATTAAATCCATTATCCAGATCAACTCTGAACATTGCATTTGGAAGCGAATCGGTCACAGTCCCTTCCATCTCAATCAAATCTTGCTTAGACAAACCTCAAGTCCTCCTAAATCCGGTGATCCCTCCAACATCATTGTTTGACCATACCTTCATATCGTTGAGAGATGACGTAGGTCTGAATCTGCTTCGCAGTATCGATAGCAACACCAACAAGAATAAGAAGTGACGTCGCCCCAAGTCCTTGAAACGTCCTAACCTCAGTTGCGCTTTCAACAGCAGTAGGGATAATAGCAACTAAACCCAAGAAAACAGCACCTAACAGAGTTAATCGGTTAAGAACTCGGGTTAGATATTCACTAGTTGCTTTACCCGGTCGAATTCCAGGTATGCTAGACCCCATTTTCTTTAGGTTCTGAGACATATCAACCGGATTCACAATTAGAGATGCATAGAAATAACTGAAGAATAAAATGAGTGACAAGTAGACCACAACATATATCCACGTGCCTGGAGTCAACTGAGTAACAACATTCGTCAACGTCTCATTTTGGAAAAACTGCGTTAACGAAGCTGGCAAAATCAAGACTGCCGAAGCAAAAATGATAGGCATCACTCCGCCTTGATTAAGTCTCAACGGAAGGTAGCTACTCTTCTCTAAATAGGTTCGTCGACCCACCTGTCGGCGTGCTGAAACAATGGGAATTCGACGAGTACCTTCCTGTACAAAAACGATACCGACAATCATGACGAGGAACACAAACAGAAGAATGACAATACCACCGACAGTACCGCGATCGCCGCTTTGCGCCTGTTGAATCGTACTCCCTAGAGAACGTGGCAGAGTCGAAACAATGTTTACAAAAATGAGCAATGAAGCACCATTTCCAACACCCTTCTCAGTAACCAGTTCCCCAACCCACATCACAAACATCGATCCCGCTGTAAGAGCTAAAACCGTTTGCACAACAAAAGCACTGCCAGAGCTCTCAGCGAACGCATTGACAAATAAAGCAATACCAATACTCTGCAATACCGCCCAACCCAGAGCAACGTAGCGAGTGATTTGAGATATCTTACGGCGCCCAGCTTCACCTTCCTTTTTCTGTAAATCTTCCAAACTTGGAATTGCAGCCGTTAATAGCTGCATAATGATCGAGGCATTAATGTAGGGAAGAATGCCCAACGCAAAAATTCCAAGAGAGGATAGACCTCCTCCTGAAAAGATGTCGAGGAAGCTGATAATGCCACCAACACCACTTGAACTGATCGCACTCTGAAAAGCTCGGCGATCAATCCCAGGTACAGGTATGAAAACACCTAACCTGACTAGAATAAGCATTCCTACAGTTAGGATGAGCCGACTTCTTAATCCTGCTGCTTGAGCCATTTGCATAAATGTCTCTTGAGCAGTCGGTGACTTATCTCTGCTGACTACCATAAACTTCTCCAACTAAACTCATCGAAACTTACGCCGATAAGTACATCCTTTAATAGAATAACGCTCTATATAAACTTCTTGAAACATCGGTCCGGACCTCCTATCGCGGTGGGTTGCAAGTGCCTCCGGCAGATTCAACCTTCTGCTTAGCCGATTCTGTAAAAGCTTCAGCAAAAACAGTCAAGGGAATCGTCAACGTTCCATGCCCAAGAACCTTCAAAGGGCCATCGTTCGTTGTTAAGATCCCAGCCTCAATCAGAGAGTCAAGCGTAACTTCAGAGTTTGGCTGGAGTTCTGAAAGCTGACCAACGTTAATGAGAGTGTACTGCTTTCGATTAATTACAGTGAAGTGTTTGAGTTTTGGTATTCGCCGATAGAGAGGCAATTGCCCACCTTCAAACCCTGGTCTCGTGCTTCGTCCGGAGCGAGACTTCTGTCCACGCATTCCAAAACCGCCACTTGCGCCTTGTCCAGCAGAAATACCGCGACCAATTCGCCGCTGCCGCTTTTTAGAACCATTTTTGGGTGCTAGGTCTTGTAATCGCATACTTAAAATCTCCGTACCACGCAATAATCCACTACTTTCTAAACAAGTTCCTATTCTCTTCCAAAAAGCTTTACCAGCAACCCAGATGCCTAAGCATACAGTTGTTCGACAGAGATATCTCGCTCTTGAGCCACATCAGCAAATGTCCGAAGAGATTCAAGCGCTTCAACAGCAGCACGGGCGTTGTTGAGTGGGCTGCTTGAGCCGAGCTGCTTGGCTAGAATGTTGCGAACTCCAGATAGTTCAAGAACTGTTCGTACAGCTCCACCAGCAATTACACCGGTACCAGGCCCAGCAGGGCGCATCATGACGCGGGCTCCACCACTGATGCCCTTAGTTGGGTGTGGAATAGAATTCGCTTTTGTCAGAGGTACATCAGCGAGATGCTTCTTGGCGTCCGCCACCCCTTTCCGAACAGCTCCAATAACGTCACTCGCCTTACCAACTCCAACTCCAACCTGCCCGCGCTCATTGCCAATCACGACGACAGCCCTAAAGCTAAGAGTCTTTCCACCTTTCACAACCTTTGTGACACGGCGAATTTGAACGACACGCTCCTGCCACTCTGACTCTTTTTCCTTAGCTTTATTTCCTTTCTTGCCACGTGTAGCCATCTCAAAACTCCGATTTTGATACTTACCGTCTTGACTGATCAGCCGTTGCCGAAAATCACAGATACAACTCTCTTACCAAATACCTAAAATTGCAGCCCTTCCTCTCTCGCCGCATCCGCAAGAGCTTTGACGCGACCGTGATATAAATTTCCGCCCCGATCAAAAACAACAGACGTAATGCCTTTTGCAAGAGAGCGCTGAGCCAACAGCTTACCGACCTGACTAGAAGCCTCGCAGGTATTGCCCTTAGAAATATTCTTTTTAATATCTGCTTCGACTGTAGAGGCAGCAGCTAAGGTACAGTGACCAGTATCATCAATCAACTGGGCATAAATATTTTCATTCGATCTAAATACGGCAAGTCGAGGTTTTTCTGGAGTTCCAAATATTTTTCTACGAATGCGTCGATGGCGACGCTGCGTGGATTGTTTACGAATGTGTCTCATGTCTTATTTCTTCCCTGACTTACCAGCTTTACGTCTAACCATCTCATTAGCGTATCGAATTCCTTTGCCTTTGTAGGGTTCTGGCGGGCGGACGGCCCTAATTTGAGCAGCTGTATTACCAACGACTTCTTTATCAATGCCGCTAACGGTCACGTTCGTATTTGCTTCGACACTAAGAGTAATGCCAGCGGGTGGAACAATTTCTACAGGGTTACTATAACCAACATTGAGAATAAGGTTTTTCCCCTGCACTTGTGCTCGATACCCCACACCTTGAATTTCCAACTTCTTCTGGAAACCTTGTGAGACACCTTCAACCATATTTGAAACTAGAGTGCGAGATAGACCATGTCTTTGACGAGCAATTCGCGATTCGTTACGGCGCTTTACCAAAACAGCTGCCTCCTCCTGAAGAACCTCAACCTCAGAGGGTAAAGTTCTGGAAAGCTCACCTTTTGGACCCTTAACAGATACTGTTTGACCACTAATTTGAATTGAAACCTTTGCAGGAATCTCAATAGGTCTCTTGCCAATGCGAGACATAGTGCTAACCACCTCTAAAACAAATAAACTAGCGAATTCGCTACAGGCTACCCTTGAACAGACGCATCCAATAAACCGATAGCCATTCAACGATTAACATCGATGGGCTACCAGACGTAACACAGCACTTCTCCCCCAATGCCCTGACGTCTCGCGTCCCGATCCGTCATAACGCCATGAGACGTTGAAATAATTGCAATGCCGATACCTCCCAAGACTCGTGGTAGATTTCGACGCCCAGAGTAAACGCGAAGCCCAGGCTTGCTGACACGCTGAAGCTTCTTGATGATTGGCTGTCTGGCTCGCCCCTTATACTTCAGTGAAATGACAATATTTCGCTGAATACCTTCACCTTCATCAGCAAAATCTTGGATAAAGCCTTCATCACAAAGCACCTTAGCGATATTTCGCGTCATCTTTGTGGATGGCACATACACAGTCTCGTGTCTCGCAAGATTTGCATTACGGATGCGTGTTAGCATGTCTGAAATCGTATCGTTGGATGCCATAGATCCCTCTTATCTAATACTCTGTCATTTATCTCTAAACGGCATGCCCAGCTCTTTGAGGAGCGCCCGTCCTTCTTCATCGGTATTTGCTGTTGTCACAATTGATATGTCAACGCCTCTGATCTGGTCGATAGCGTCATACTCAATTTCAGGAAAAATAAGTTGCTCTCTGACGCCAATCGTGTAGTTTCCACGTCCATCAAAGCTGTTTGGGTTAACGCCGCGGAAGTCGCGGATTCTCGGCAACGCTAGGTTAATGAAGCGATCCAGAAAAGCATACATTCGCTCTGAGCGCAGCGTTACCATGACACCGATTGGCATACCTTGGCGAATCTTAAATCCGGCGATCGCCTTCTTTGCCCGAGTAACAACAGGTTTTTGCCCAGTAACCTTAGCAATTTCTGAAACAGAAGCTTCAAGAGACTTAGCATTTTGAGCAGCTTCACCAAGACCACGATTCACCACAACCTTCACAAGCTTGGGCACTTGGTGAATGTTTGTATACTGAAATTGTTCTTTTAGTTTTGGAATCACTGACCCTGTATACAGAGTCTTCATACGCTGGACTGTAGCCATCTTTTTATCCTTGCTGTGCGCTTCTCCGAATTACTAAGTGCATTTTGAGTGACAGAAATTAGTACGTGACGACCCGAGCAATTAACCAAGTTAGTCAATAACTTCACCGGTCTTCTTGAGCATTCTTACCTTCCGACCATCAGCATTGACGGTATAGCAAACGCGGCTAGCAACCTTCTCTTTAGAGGAATACAACATAACGTTTGAGCTATGAACCGGTGCTTCGAACGTTTGTATTTGACCTGATTCACCCTCCTGCCGGGGCTTTACATGTTTTGTTCGAATGTTGACACCCTTGACAACGACTTTAGATTCCTTAGGTAAAGTTGCAAGAATTTCACCAACTTTCCCTTTCTCGCTACCAGAAATGACTTGAACCGTATCGCCTTTTTTGACGTGCATCCTTCGAGTAGACACCTTCTGCTTTTTCGTCATTACAGTACCTCCGGAGCTAAAGAAACAATCTTAGTAAAGCTGCGATCTCGAAGTTCCCGCGCAACTGGACCAAAAACCCGAGTTCCTCTCGGATTTCCCTCTGCGTTGATGATGACGGCTGCATTATCATCAAACCGAATGCTCATACCGCTCTCACGCCTAAGTCCTTTCTTCGTACGAACGATGACAGCTCGTACAACATCAGATTTCTTAACAGCCATATTAGGCAAGGCATCTTTGACAACGGCGATAACGATATCCCCAACATTCGCATAACGACGATTCCCGCCAAGAACACGAATACACATCAGTTTTCGTGCTCCGCTATTATCGGCAACATTAAGATAAGACTCTTGCTGAATCATGGCTGAATACTGGACTCCAGAAATATAAAGCTGAGACGATAACGAATTAGATTATGAGCTCGCGGATGATTCGAGAACTTCGACCACAGCCCATCGCTTTGTTCGGCTTAACGGCCTAGTTTCTTGTATACGAACGCGATCGCCCACAACACACTTATTTTCTTCATCGTGAACCTTGTAGCGTTTTGTTCGGACCATCACTTTCCGATACTTTGGGTGAGGTGAACGGCTCTCGATCGCGACAACCACCGTTTTCTCCATCTTGTCACTTACGACTAAGCCAACACGTTCTTTAAGCGCCATACCTCTACTCCTCCACTACGCCTTCAACAGGCTTATCATCAACTGACACAGTGACTTGTCTCTCTCTTTCTACGGTCAATAGCTGGGCTAACCGATGCCGCTGATGCTTGAATTCATGATGCTTTTCAAGCTGACGAGTTGCCTTTTGGAAACGCAAATCAAACAAACTACGCTTTGTGGCCGCAATTTCTTCCTTTAGTTCAGCATCGCTAAACTCACGAATCTCAGAGATTTTAGATAAAGCCATATCACGCATCCTCCGTTTCTCGGACGATAAACTTAGTCTTGATTGGCAGTTTGAACGATGCCAATCTCATTGCTTCCTTCGCTGTCTCAAGCGGAACTCCTGCAATTTCAAACAAGATTCGGCCCGGTTTCACAACCGCAACCCAATACTCTGGGTTACCTTTTCCGGAACCCATACGAGTCTCCGCTGGTCGCATAGTGACCGGCTTATCAGGAAACACGCGAATCCAAATTTTTCCGCCTCTTCTGATGTAGCGTGTCATGGCACGACGAGATGCTTCGATTTGCCGGGACGTAATCCATGAAGGTTCAAGAGCTTGAAGAGCGAAGTCCCCAAAGTTGATAGAACTGCCACGAGTTGCTACACCGCGCATCCTTCCTCGATGCTGCTTTCTAAATTTTGTTCGTTTAGGACTTAACATGATCCACTAACCCCGGCATCTCTCCGAAACACAATAGATAAAAACATTACAAAGCCAACAGTGCACTCAAACCCATGTAGGGATTTCTTATGAATCGCTTGAGCGATCCTCAAATTGTTGCCGTCTTCGCTGCTGCTTACGCCTTGGTTGAACGTTTGCTGATGACGCCGACTCTTCCTGTCCTGGAACAATCTCTCCTTTGAAAACCCAGACCTTAATGCCTAGGATTCCATAGATGGTTTGGGCTGTTCGGTAGGTATAGTCAATATCTGCCCTTAGCGTATGGAGAGGAACCTTACCTTCTCGCGTATATTCAGTCCGTGCGATCTCTGCACCATTGAGACGACCACTAACCTGAATTTTGATGCCCTCCACTCCCGCGCGTTGAGCCCTTTGAATAGCCTGCCGCACAACTCGACGAAACGATACACGGCGTTCCAACTGCTGAACAATAAAATCAGTAATCAGTGCAGAATCGGCATCAACACGAGCAACTTCGACGACATTAATACGAATCTGACGATTGCCACCTTTGAGCTCTTTTTGTAGCCCCTCTCTCAGCGATTCAATACCTGCACCTCCTCGTCCTACAACAACGCCAGGACGAGCAGTCCGTATCTCAAGATCAATCTGATCTGCTTTCCGCTCTATGCGAATATCGGAGATGCCAGCATTGCTCAGATTTTTTTGCACATATTCTCGGATCTTATGATCCTCCTGCAAAAGCTCTGGATAGCGATTTGAACTAGCAAACCAACGAGAACGATGTTCCTGAGTAATGCCTAATCTAAAACCAATTGGATGAATCTTCTGTCCCACAGTGTGATCCCTATCTAAAAAGCAAACAAATAATAGATGTCAAAACTAAAGGCTAAAGCGCCAAACATGACTATGAGACTAGGTTCTCATCAGGAGAAACTGCAATCGTAATGTGACACGTTGGACGGCGAATTTGGTAAGCTCTGCCCTGAGCCCGAGGTCGATATCGCTTATACACAGGCCCTTGATCCGCAAATGCTTCGCTAACAACCAAACTGGCTGGTTCATAGCCCTCATTATGTTCAGCATTTGCAACAGCAGACCGAAGAACCTTTAGAACAGGTTCACAAGCCTTGTAAGGCATGAATTCAAGGATAATGAGAGCCTCGCGATAAGAGCGTCCTCGAATTTGGTCAAGGACACGACGAACTTTGAACGGAGACATGCGAATGTATTTCACGCTCGCTTTAACTTGATTGTCAGAAGCTATTGCCATTTCAGCCGATCCTTTAAACCTGAACTCTAGTACTCAATAAAATCTGGTCGCTTACCGCCGCGCCTTTTTATCTGTTTTGGCATGTCCTCGGAACGTTCGAGTTGGGGCAAATTCGCCCAGCTTATGGCCAACCATCTGTTCAGTTACATAAACCGGTACATGCTGTCTGCCATTGTGAACGGCGATCGTGTGACCAATCATTTGGGGAATGATGGTTGAAGCTCTTGACCATGTTTTAACGACTTGCTTGTCCCCCTTCTCATTCATGGCCTCAATCTTAGTCATGAGATGGTCAGCAACAAAAGGACCCTTCTTCAGTGAACGTGCCATCGCAGTATCCTCCCAACAATCAACACAAAATGCCTAACAACGTATTCCACCAACTCAGCCAACTTCTAACTTCGCCCAATGATGAAACGATTTAGGCGCTACGACCGCCACGACCTCTCTTCGAAGAGCGGCGTCGCTTACGAACAATCATTGAATTACTCAATTTATTTCGCTTACGAGTCTTTTTACCTAATGCAGGCTTACCCCAAGGTGTAACAGGACCACTACGTCCAATTGGAGCACGGCCTTCACCACCACCATGAGGGTGATCCACAGGGTTCATGACGCTTCCTCGAACTTCCGGTCTTCTTCCTTTCCAGCGCTTTCGTCCTGCTTTTCCAAGGCTTAAGTTTCTAAAGTCTGCATTTCCAACTTGACCAATGGTTGCGTAGCATTCCCGCCGAACCATTCTGACTTCACTTGAAGGAAGCTTGAGAGTAACAAAATTACCTTCTTTCGCAACAACTTGGGCTGAAGTTCCAGCTGCACGAACAATTTGGCCGCCGCGCCCAGGATACAGTTCAACATTGTGAACAACGGTACCCAACGGAATATTAGAAAGAGGCAATGCATTTCCGACTTCATATGAAGCGTCAGGGCCAGAAATAATTGTCGCTCCAACAGCCAACCCAGCAGGGCATAGGATATAGCGCTTTTCACCATCCTCATATTGCACTAAAGCAATACGAGCATTACGGTTAGGGTCATACTCGACAGACATCACTGTTGCTGGAATCGAGTGCTTGTTGCGCCGGAAGTCAATAAACCGATATAGGCGCTTATGTCCACCACCCCGGTGTCGACACGTAATAACCCCTCGATTGTTACGCCCCTTTGCCCGATGAATACGACGTGTCAGAGACTTTTCAGGCTCAGAACGAGTGATTTCTGAAAAATCAGAGACAACTCGCTCTCGAGTACCTGGTGTGTAGGGACGGTAATATCTGATTCCCATGACTCAACCTAGATAAAACAGCTCTCAGTCAATTTGCAATTTTCGATAACGTGACTAGCAAAACAGAAGCACACAGACTTGGTGCAATCACTGTGGACAAACACTAGACTTCAGGGAAAAGCGTAATCGAATCTCCCTCGGCCAATTTCACGATCGCCTTCTTATAGTGAGGCTTATAACCGGCATAACGGCCCATACGGCGCTTCTTCCGAGGAGGATTATGCGTCTTAACGCTAATCACCTTGACATCAAAAAGTGCTTCAATTGCCGCTCGAATGTCCGGCTTCGTAGCACTTGGAAGAACCTCAAATGTATATTGATTTTCTTCGAGAAGAATAGTCGCCTTCTCTGTAACAATCGGACGTCGAATCAGATCGGGCAGATCGCGCTGAGCTATCTTAGGCACCGTATACCTCCTTAATTGACTCAAGAGCAGATGAAGTCGCAACAATCTGATCTGCGGCTAGAATGTCGTAGATGTTTAAGTTTCCTGGTGTAATTAACCTAATCGTTGAAACGTTCCGAACAGAAAGAGATAGATTTTCACTCGGCTGGTCAACGATCATCAATATCTTGATACTGGTATCGATTTCCCACCGCGCGATCGCCTCTAAAACCACTTTCGTTTTCGGACGATCAATTTGATCATCAAACTTTTCAACAACAACAATGTCTTCAGCACGACTTTGTAGTGCCGTACGCAGAGCAAGCTGACGCTCCTTTTTATTCATCTTGACCGAGTAGTCGCGAGGCTTAGGCCCAAAAATGACACCTCCACCCTTCCACAGTGGTGAACGACTTGACCCCGCTCTAGCTCGACCCGTTCCTTTCTGTCTCCAAGGCTTCTTTCCACCCCCTCGGACTTCTGAGCGAGTCTTCGAAGACGCTGTACCCTGGCGAGCATTCGCCAACTGTCGAACTAATGCACGGTGGACAATATGTGATGCGTTCTCATCTTTCGCAACCTTGAGGTCCAAAGAAGCTGTGCCCGCTTCTTGCCCTTGCCAATCCTTCACTACAAACTCAGACATCGTTTTCACACTCATCCCAACTCAATAGACAGCAACAAGCTCAACCGCGACAATTCACCAAACTTTAGTTGGGCCAATGTTTAAGAATGTGCCTGGCTTACCGGGTACGGCTCCCTTAATTAGAATCAAATTACGGTCAGCATCAACACTGACAACTTTGAGTTTACGAACTGTGACCTGCTCGCCACCCGTTCTCCCTGCCATTCGCTTGCCAGGATAGATCCGCCCTGGAGTTGTACCCGCTCCGGTCGAACCCGGGAGTCGGTGGTTTTTAGAACCGTGAGACATCGGACCTCTTCGGAAGTTGTGACGCTTCTGATACCCCGCAAAACCTTTTCCAATGCTGGTTCCCGTAACGTCAACGAGCTGACCTGCCTCGAAAATATCAGCCTTAATCTCTTGACCAAGCTCATAACTAGACACATCTTCAAGGCGGTACTCCTTCAGATGCCGAACAGGTGTAACTCCCGCTTTATTCAAGTGCCCAAGCTCTGACTTGCTAATTGACTTATCCTTTGTGGCTCCAAATCCCACTTGAACAGCAGTGTAGCCATCCGTATCAGTTGTCTTAACCTGAGTCACGCGACATGGGCCAGCCTGAATAACAGTCACGGGAATTGAACGACCCTCATCATCAAAGATTTGAGTCATTCCAAGTTTTGTTCCAAGAATTCCTAACGTCATCGAACTCATCCTTCCTGCACTAACACAAACATGCAGCTCAACTACTCAAACCAATACGGCTCGAATACCCTTGAAAATTCTCCAAGCTAAACAAATCAGCACCTGGAGAATCCACAAATATGTCTAGTAATTAAAGTTGAACCCTTGAAATGGGAGAGATGCGAGGACTTTTGAAGACAATGTCAACCCAGTATCCATCTGATTGCATCTTGACTATTCCTGAAGTTCAGGCCTTGCACATCAGACAAGATCCCCACAGCTAAATCTTAGCTATCAGAATCATCTGATTAAAAAATTGCACAAGGATTCTTATTCTATACACATAATTGCGACATGTCTATAGCCTTTCTTGAGAAAGACCTTTCTTGTTGAGAATCATGAGTGCGGATACTCAAGCTGAGTTTATGTCAGTCTCGGTCTGATCATTTGCTGTAGCTGAATTTCAGGTCGAGAACCTTGGCTTCACTTTGTCTAAAGTGGCGAAAATATACGGAGTCATTACGCCAACTTGATTTTTATGTACTTTTTTAGACACTTTTACCGACGCCTAGAAGAACGCTAAAAGCAACGATAGGAGTCAAGCAATTTAACACCAAGGACTTCCAATTTCATGCTTCCGGATAACGCAGACAATACACTCAAAAATGCACAAAAAATTGTATTGAGGCCCAAAAAGAGCCTTATCCGTAACAAAGTTGGAGGGGCCGACCCAGAGGACTATTTCACATTTCGCCTAAAAAAGAGTAGCAATATACGCCTGGCACTGACGAACTTGAGAGCTGATGCTGGTATTGAACTTCTAGATCGCAAAGGAAAGAGCGTTGCTTCTTCTATCTCGCGGGGAAATCGAAAGAAGACGATCAAGTTCAACGAATTGGAAAAGGGAAAGTATTTTATACGTGTCTATCAGATGAAAGGCCGTACGCAATATAAACTGCGGTTTTCTGGTAAACCAACATCCACGCCTCCCAAGTCAACCCCTCATCCTTTTATTCGCGACGTAGTTGCCTTGACGAATGCTGAGCGGGCAAAAGCGGGTCTCACCCCACTGAAGCTCAATGAAAAACTCAACAAAGCGTCGTATGAACATAGTAGAGATATGGCAACTGGTGACTTCTTTGAACATACAGGTGCTGATGGTTCTTCCCCATTCGATCGACTTAAAGCCAATAACTACCGCTATAAAAGTGCAGCAGAAAATATCGGAGCAGGATATTCATCACCTGAGTCAGTCGTCCGAGCTTGGATGAACAGTCCGGGGCACCGAGATAATATTTTGAAC
>JBCBLF010000239.1:0-7368 GCA_038520475.1 Cyanobacteria bacterium J06627_8 | reverse complement strand
AGATATCGAGCAGCTGGGTAGGCTCGTCTAGAAAGGCTTTTAGTCGATCGACTAAATTTGTTCCACCGGCAATGTATAGGGCGTTGCGATCGCGAGTTGCCTGTTCGACAGCGTCTTCTATTGATCGAACGCGGTCATAAGCAAAATTTTTCATTGACTTGAGGATCCTAACCTTATGCAGCCGGGGGGAGTGGGGTTTGACCAGTAACTTGCTGAACAGCAGCGACGATACCGTTGTAGGCACTGCAGCGACACAGGTTGCCACTCAGCCGCTCTTTGATTTCTGCCTCTGAAAGAGTGGCAAGTTGAGGTGAGCTATTTAGATCGGGCGTAACATAACTAACCGCACCGTTGTTAACTTCATCTAACAAAGCAACCGAAGCGCATATTTGACCTGGAGTGCAGTAGCCGCATTGAAAGCCGTCATTGTCGATAAACGCTGTTTGAACCGGATGTAAATTGTCGCCGTCGGCTAGCCCCTCAATCGTGATAATTTCCTTCCCATCTTGCATGACGGCTAGAGTTAAGCAGGAATAAACTCTTTGGCCATCAATTAATACGGTACACGCGCCACATTGGCCGTGGTCGCACCCTTTTTTACTGCCAGTGAGTCCCAACGTTTCTCGCAATGCATCTAGCAAGGTCACCCGAGGTTCAATAGCGAGGGTTTGCAACTGCCCGTTTATGCTGAGTTCCAGAGCGACTTCACCGTCAGATAGCTCTATGTCAGATTCTGGAACATTACGATTTTGACACGCATTTAGTAAAGATGGAGCTGTGATCGCTGCACCTGCCGCTGTTAGCGATCGCCCTAAAAAGTTGCGCCGCGATCGCTGCTTTGATGACAGTTTTTTATCTTCTGACACTTCTTTTAGCTCCAGTTCCAAGTGTGATCCTCTAAGCGTGCAATCCAGTTGGGTTGAAACTGAATGCACTCAAATGACGATTGGAAGATCAAATCCAAGCGTAGCAATAGATATTTTTTGAGTAAGAAAAACTAACGTTCATCAAAATCCGCTTCTATGGAGATCATGTATAGCCCTCGCCCGTTCCGTTAGGATAAGATGGCAAGCCATTTGACGATGCGCAAAGGAATCAAATGATATTTGGTGTCCTAGCCTAAATGGCTAGAGCGATAAATACACCAACTCAACCTTTTTGATTGGTGATGAACAGTGGTTCTTTTGATATCACTATTATTGCCTCTAAAATATGAAACGACTTTAGTTAAAACACTTTTGCCCTTCTGCAAAAATGGACAATCGCCGAGGGTCATACTGATGAGTATTTGGGATGGTGTTTCTGAATTTGTTGCCGTAGTGGATACAGGTAGTTTTTCCGCAGCTGCGAAGCAGTTGGGGGTCTCCACATCCTATGTCAGTCGCCGGGTCGCTGATTTGGAGGCCAAATTAGGAATTCGCCTATTGGCTCGCTCTACTCGCCAGGTCCGCATGACGGATGCGGGTAGTGAATACTATCATCGCTGCACTGATTTGATTGCTGGACTCGAAGAAGCCAATCAAGTTGTTGCAGGTGAAACTACTGAAATCGTTGGTCGAATTCGAGTTGCCGCAGCAGGAGCCTTTGCCGAACAGTATGTTGCTCCCGCCTTAGCCGAATTTGCGGCCCATCATCCCAAGGTCCAGATCGAAATCAGTTTTAACTCCCGCATTATCAACTTGATTGATGAAGGGTTTGACTTCGCCATTCGCTACGGGGTATTGGAAGACAGCAGTTTGATTGCCCGCAAGTTGACTGGCCGAACGTTAGTGACCTGTGCAAGTCCTGGTTATTTAAAGCAACGAGGTATCCCTGTCGTTCCCGAGGAATTACACGATCATGACTGCTTGTGCAGTAATACCGATCGCTGGCGCTTCACCTATCCCGAAGGTCATCGGAACATCCGCGTCTCTGGCCCTTGGATCAGCAATAATGGTGTGGCGCTTGTGGCAGCCGCAATGCAGAACTTAGGAATTATTTATTTGCCTCGGGTCAATCTTGCCAATGCGCTGGATACTGGCACGTTAGTTCCGATTCTGGAAGACTTTTGGGATCGCGATCGCGTCACTTGGCTAGTGTACCCCAGTCGTCGTCACCTACCCCTACGAGTTCGACGGGTAATTGATTTCTTGCTAGAGCACTTTCACGGTCAAGGTGAGAATCTGGCCGTCTAATCTGGCTTAAGCTCATCGATTACCGTAGAGACAACTCCAACAAAAGTCAGACTGCTCTTCAACTTACAGCGCTATGCATAATTAAGGACACCTAAGGCACTAAGATGACTTTGCCAATCACCTGACGGCTCTCCAGAAAATGATGGGCTCTGCCAGCCTGTTCTAATGGAAAACACCCTGCAATATTTACTGCCAAAGTCCCTTCACTTAGCCACTCCAGAACCGTTGCAGCTCGTCGCAACATCGTTTCCCGACGAGCGTTATAGATCGATAAACTCGCCCATGTGATGGATAGACACCCCTGGCTAGAATAGCCAGCAATACCGGACAAACGATTGATGTCAAAGGGAGGGACGTTCCCACTGGTTAAGCCGTATATCACCATGCTGCCTTGCGGACGTAAAACCTCAAGCCCTGCGTCAAACGTGGTCCTACCCACTGCATCGAAAACAGCGTGAACACCAGCTCCACCCGTAAGCTGCATGACGTCCTTAACGACATCAGCTTGCGTGTAAAGAATGACGCGATCGCCTCCAACCGCACGAATAACAGATGCTTTTTCAGATGTAGAGCAAGTCCCAATCACAGTAGCTCCCCGCCTCTTAGCCATTTGAGTGAGCAAGGAGCCAACACCACCTGCGGCCGCTTGCACAAGCACCGTATCCCCTTTCTGAATTGCGTAGGCTTGGTGACTCAGGGCATGGGCCGTCATACCTTGCAATAGACACGAGGCCGCTTGCTCGTAACCAACACTGTCAGGTAAGGGAATCAGGATATCCTCTGGACAGGTACAATACTCAGCATAAATGCCTACCATATGCCCGGCGATCGCAACCCGCTGCCTCAAGCTAATGTGGCTCACCTGTTCACCAAGGGCGACCACCTCGCCAGCAGCCTCAATACCCAGAATCAGAGGCAAATCCACCGGGTAAGGTTTCCCAGCCCGATGTTGGGTATCCACAAAATTTACCCCAATCGCATGATTGCGAACTAAAACTTCATTGGCCTTGGGAGTAGGAATAGGTACCTGACTGACTTGAAGGCTTCCAGCATCGCCAAACGCGGTGACATTAATGGCATTCATTAAAGAACTCATGGGATCCTGCCTCATATCCAGTGGAATTGATGGGGCCGGAAATCAGCAAAAGCATCATCAATGTAATAGGGCACAATCACTCGTCCTGGCGGAGACACACTGTCGAGACGTTGGAGATCTGCTTCAGTAAAGCTCACCATATATGCCTGGATGACATCTTTTAACTGAGCAATCGTTTTAGGTCCCATGAGCACACTGGTGACAGCTTTGTGGCGCAAACACCAAGCAATAGCAATTTGAGCTGGGCTATAGCCCTTTTCATCCGCAAGTTTCAGAACCACTTCTACAACATCAAACGCTTCAGGCTTAAAGTGGCGATCGGCCCAGTTATTCGCTTCACTCAAGCGCACTCCCTCTGGTCGCCCTGCGTCGCGGGTGTACTTGCCTGCCAGAAAGCCACCAGCCAATGGGGACCACACCGTCACAGCCATGCCATACGATTGCGTCATGGGAAAGAGTTCTCGCTCGGCCCGGCGGTCCAGTAAGTGATAAGCCGATTGCTCACAAACAAACCGATTCAGTCCATACTCCTTAGCAACCCATAGAGACTCAATTAGCTTCCATGCAGCAAAATCGCTTGAGCCGATGTAACGGACATCGCCTGCCCGCACCAAATCATCCAGAGCACGCAAGGTTTCATCAATCGGAATCTGGGTGCTAGGACGATGGATATAAAAAATATCTAGATAGTCTGTTTGCAGTCGCTTGAGCGATGCATGGCATTGCTCAATGATGTGTCGCCGATGATTATTGCTGCTATTTGGGTCAGTCACATCCATCTGCACGTGAACTTTAGTGGCTAGCACCACACGTCTCCGCTGGCCGATCTCCTTAAGGGCCTGGCCTAAAATTTCCTCACTGCGACCTTTGTTATAGATATTAGCCGTGTCGATAAAGTTAATACCTTGCTCTAATGCTTCTGCAACAATCTGCTTGCTGGTGTTCTCATCAGTCACCCCACCAAAGTTCATCGTTCCTAGGCATAACGGGCTAACCTGAATCCCGGTGCGCCCGAGTGTCACATAATTCATGTACCTCGCTCCTCATCACTTGATTGAACCGGCCAATAGCCCGCGAACAGAATATCGCTGCAGAGTAAAAAAGACCAAAAGAGGAATCATCATTGAAACGAAAGCACCAGCTGTGAGTAGATGCCAGTCTTGCCCTCGATTGCCCACGAGATTACGCAGTAGCAGCGTAACCGGCACCATCCTTTGGTTCCCTCCAAGATGAACTAAGGCGACGAACAAATCGTTCCACACTCAGAGAAATTGGAAGACGGCGAATGAGGCAATGGCTGGCATCGATAACGGCACCACCAACCAAGAGCTAAACTTCGAGTAAGTAACTGTTTCATCTTACTGCCCTTGCTTATATCGGCCTGATGAAGTTTCCATCATAGGGTGCTAGCTCAAGTGATGGGCACACAAATCATTCGATTCGATTCACGATGAATGGAATGATTTGTGCGTTTATTATTGTCCTTAAAACATAAATCAGGGCCTGAGTTAAAATACTTTTGCTCTTCTGCAATAATTAAAAAAATAGTTACAATGAATCACGGTTGCAATGCATTAAGTGCAATAATAACGACCCTTAATGCATCATCCACGACCATAGATTGCATAGGGCTATGCAATTGAAGATAGAGCCGCTGTCAATGCAGTTGATTGAACTGTCGAATCGTACATCATCAATAAAGAATCCTTAGTCCTTGCCTGGCAAACGTTAGAGCTCTGTTTTTAGAGCTTCAATGGTAAGAAACCATGTTCAAGTTATGGCCGTCACCAGTTCCGTTAGAACAAGACGGCGAGCTATTTGGCTGTGCGCCAAGGATCTGGATAATACTTGGTATCTTAGCCTAAATGGCCAAAGCTATATAATTCGGAGCTTATTCGGTGGTGAACTTACCGTTCCAGACGTAGATCAGGTTCAAAGTCATCTCTTTAGGTGAAACTGGACTTTTGCTGCAACTCGAATCGCTGTTGGGACCTCCTACGTCATCTTCTCTATCACTTTTCTGTATGAAATGTTAGTGCTTAAGCACAGGCTTGTTATTCCCAAACTCAACCCGAACGGTTCGTGGTTGGAGTATTTGATTTAAGACTACCTGTTCATCATCGGCAGAAAGCACCATGGAATCGAGTTCAGACACTAATTGTTTAATGGTCTGGAGCTGAGTTCTTAACAGTCCCATACTATCGATATCCAATTCAAACTGAGTTGCAGTCAGACCTCGATGCAGTCGCGCGTTAACAACAGATTGCCACGTAAATTCATAGGCCAACCAAGGATATTGCTGAAGACTAATCGCTTGGGATGATGATTGAGGTCGATGTTCATATTCAAATACTTTTCGATGATTCTCATGTATTACAGGAGTCGAATCATTACTGGTTTTGGCTTCAATGATGATTTTAGTGGCGCCTAAATTTTCTAGAAGTAAGATTAGGGATTGTTCTCGTTCTTCAAACAGCGAGGAAAAAAAGCTTGTCGTCGAAAAAAAACAATGGTGTCTTGCTTTGAGTGGATGTCGTCGATACAGTTCCCCAGGAATCGGATGTCCAAGAGGAAACTGCAATCCATGCGGTAGTGAGTCGGGCGCTACTTTATTCACAGAATGAATGTACCAGGGAGCCAAATCCAACTGGGCCAATTGCTGAAAGAGTAAGCGTGCGTCATGTTCACGATGATGAACTGGATTGACCAAATTCAACTTTTGATACTGGTGTTGAAGTAGTGCATGAATTGTCCAGAATAGAGCTGTTGCGGTTCCAGGCAATGACAGTGCAGTTAAGATTAAAAACGAATTAATCACCCCACCGCTCAGAAATGCCAATGATTGGATGGCTTTTCTGAGGTCGAGTTCTGCTCGCGAAATGAGAACATCAGTTTGACCTTGAAGTGCTATCTTCTGATGTCCTTGAAGGTCGTTCTGGATGAAATCATTGGGTGATTGACCATACTCCAAGACGTGAAGCAATGGTCTGGAGACACGTCCCGGATTGTTAGAGTACATGGGAATCTTTTCTACTGCTCCTAACCACACTGCTCCTAACCACACTGAATTCTACTCATCTTTAGCGTGCTTGAGCGATTCGTCTATGAATAATGGATTCACGAAAAACGATAGCGCGTCATGAGTGAAAGACACTCTGCTGTTTATCTTCGCTCTCTATTGTCGGAAACTGAGCCACTCTAAATCAGGGGGCATATCTCCCATGACAGATTGGATGGTTTCATGAACCGTACGCAATTCTTCATAGGTGACCTTACCGTCAGCCCAGATGATTGATTCAATGCGATCAACTTCACCCACAGAAAATTGACCATCTTCGAGGGCCTTCTCTACCACCGTCTTTAACGATTCAAGGTGAGCCATCTCTTCAGGAGATAGCGCTTTAGCATCAGGGCGTTCGACTTCCATTTCAATCTCCTGAATTGAGACAGCATTCACTCAGTTAAAACTTTCAGTCAGTTAAAAACTTGCAGCTATGATAATTTTCGGCTCAGGGAATCCTAGCACTTCTCCACGTTCACTTAAGGATTTCAGCAGTCCCCTTAAAGTAACTGGAACAAGTTGAAAGACGTCATGATTCGCTCTTGATATCGTGAGTCTGTGGATTGACTACGGCTAAGACATACAAACGATTTTCAATGAATAGAGCTCGATAGGTAATCACTTTCTCACTTTCAACTGAAGTTATTTGCTACGTTGCGTTTCGACGTTAGTCGTCAACGACGATGGGGTAAGCGTCTTGATTGTCGAAAGAATACTCTCCATAAAACCAATAATCTTGCATCAGAAGAGGGAGAGGGCGCAGATTCCAAGGTTGATGTCTTGCCCCTTGCGAGATATCCATCCACCGAGAGAATATTGTATCCTAGCCCTGCCAATAGGATAAATAAGATTAGGTCGTAAACAAGCTGACTAGAGGCTATGTCCCATTCCTGGAGAAGAGTGACCCCGTACATCAAAACCAACATCAGGCAAAGAGTGGCCACTAGGGCACTACGGGTAAACCAACCGATGGTAATCAAAATGCCCACTACAAACTCCACAGGTGTCACCATAAACCCAGTTATCCAAATTAAAGG
>JBCBLF010000238.1:0-7417 GCA_038520475.1 Cyanobacteria bacterium J06627_8 | reverse complement strand
ACTGCTGCGACGCAGTTTGCGATGACTAGCGACTTAACATCACCGACGGTGGTGTTGTCGTCTGCGGCGGTTGCACCCGTGAGCAGTCTCTTCAGCGTCACAGCGACCTTTAGCGAATCCGTTACGGGCTTTGATGCGTCTGATATTACCGTCGTTAATGGTACGGTCAGCAACATTATAGGGTCGGGAGATACCTATACCTTTGACGTGACTCCCACTGCCGACGGTACCATCACCGTTGATGTGGGAGCTGGTAGTACTCAAGACAATGCTGGTAATGACAGTGATGCCGCTTCGCAATTCTCGATTGCGTCTGATATTACAGCGCCCACTGTTGCAATTACCTCAACGGCGATCGCCCCTGTGGCAAACACCTTTACCGTTACGGCAACGTTTGACGAACCAGTCACGGGCTTTGATGCGTCTGATATTACCGTCGTCAATGGTACGTTAGGGGCTATTGCAGGCTCTGGAGATACGTACACCTTTGACGTGACGCCGACAACGGATGACACACTCACGGTAGATATTGCAGCGGGCGGAGTCAACGATGACGCAGGCAATACCAACACCGCCGCACCACAATTCTCCATTGAGGCAGATCCGGTTGCTCCAGATGTTATCTTATCTTCCTCATCTGCTGGGTTTGTCAACGGTCTCTTCACCATGACAGCCACCTTCTCAGAGTCTGTCACGGGCCTAGACGCGTCTGATATTTCTGTCAGCAATGGAACCGTGAGTAATCTGAGTGGTTCGGGTGACACGTACACCTTTGATATCACCCCAACGGATGAAGGATTGATTACGGTTGATTTGGCCGCAGGTGTTGCACAAGATGAGGCTGGAAACACGAATACGGCAGCGGCTCAATTCTCAATTGATGCCGATTTCACGGCCCCAGATGCGCCAACCGTGACCTCCTCATTGAGTCAAAACACGATTCCACCTGTATTTAGTGGTTCTGCAGAAGATGGCAGTACCGTCCTTCTAGGATTTGACCTTGATAATGACGGGACGCCTGATGTGGTCTATGAAACAACGGCTTCGGGTGGAAATTGGTCCATCGATTTAGATAGTGCAACCCCCACGACAGGAACAGCCCCATCATTCTCTGAGGGTGACTATACCGTTATCGTTGAGACGGTGGATCCAGCCGGCAACCCAAGCGATCCTGTGACGAACACGTTGACGGTTGATAGTACTCCTCCGGCTAATCCAGCCATTAATTCAAGTCCTAGCGTGAACGATCCGGTTTTAGAAGGTAATGCTGAAGAGGGCAGTACGATTACCGTTGTTGTCGATGTCGATGGGGATGGAACGGTTGACGCTACCTATGAAACGACGGCAACCGATGGGATGTGGTCGATTGATTTAGAAAACGATACCCCAATCAGTGGAACTGCACCGACGATCGCCGATGGAGACACCTACAGTATTGGGGTGTATGAAACCGATACAGCAGGCAACACAAGTAACACGGTTAAATCGACGCTCACCATTGACCAAACGCCACCATCAACACCCACCTCGCAACCAACACTGGAAACCAACATTGGTAACGGCGATCGCAACGTCACTGACGATACGACGCCCACGATTAGCGGGGTTGGTGAAGCCGGCAATACGGTTGAGGTCTTTGCGAACGGTGAGTCCCTGGGAATGGTAACGGTTGATGATAACGGAATGTGGAGTTTCACGCCTGATCGTGACTTGGCAGACGGAACCTATACCTTTACCTACACCCTCACCGATGAAGCGGGTAACACCAGTACTCCATCGACTGGATTTACCTTCGATATTGAATCAGTACTGCAATTTGCTGAGGTGCCTCCAGCCAAAGCTCAGAAAAAGTTCAAAGAAAGAATAAACGGAACTCGTGGCATAGACGTGCTTTCGGGATCGAATCAACGAGACAGGATGATCGGTCGCGGAGGCGATGACCGGTTGAGAGGACTAGGAGGCGATGACCTCATCAGAGGGGGTGCTGGAAACGACAGAGTAAGTGGAGGTAAAGGTAACGATAAATTGTCGGGTCAAGGTGGTAACGATCGGCTCTATGGGGAAAAGGGAGACGATCGACTCAACGGAGGAAATGGCAAAGATACCATGAGAGGAGGTGCCGGTAACGATGTCTTTATTGGTAAAGCTGGCGACGACCTCCTTGTGGGTAATAAAGGAGACGATATGTTTGTCTTCAACAAACCCACAGATGGTACTGACACCATTCGTGGCTTCAAAGTTGGGGAAGACGTGATCAACATTAGTCGGATCTTTAAGCGCAATGCGTATGCAGCTGACTCATTGACACAGCAGTTCCAGCAGTTCATTCGAATTGAGCAAGTGGGTGCCAATACACAAGTCAACATTGATGCAGATGGTAGTGGCAGCGGCAGTGACTTCACCACGCTGGCCATCTTGACAAGGGTGTCGGCAGATACGATTGATTCGACGAGTTTCGTCGTGTCTTAGCGGATGCTGGGGCTAGCCCGTTGATGCATAGCCATTGGCTTTAGGACATTGCTTAGGGCGCGCACTCTAAGCAATGTCCTATCATCCCTAATACCAAACTCTAAAACCCTGATACATACGACTTGGCAAGGTTTATGAAGAAATAGAGGGTTTAGTCACGCACCACGTGACTAAACCCTCTATTTCTTCGTAATGGATTTGAGAAGACAGCCAAGTTGTGTGCTCGACAGATTCCCTATCTCTTCCAGAGAGGCTGCGCCAACGACTTCGCTCAGGGAACGTCGGCTGAGCGGAGTCGAAGCGTCGTTGTCTACAGCGATAGCTGGCGACACGTTCAGAGGCGAGTCAAAATCTCATTGCGCTCAGGGGCTCCAAGCACCCATTCAGGTGACATTTGACCAGTATTCCGGGCGATCGCCGAATCGTTGATGGGTTGACGGCCAAACTGTTGTAACAAGACATCTTGCTCATCACGCATGATCGTTAAATCGCTGCCCCAGTTGATAATGGCAAACCACACCACATCCTGCTCAGGGTCTCCGGTCGGAATCGCTCCTGCAAGGGCGCTGACGGTCGCGAGGCTACCAGTTTTCACCGCAGAATAGGGTGGCAATATCCGAGATTCAATGGTGCCTTGATCGAGCCCCGCAACGGGGAAAACATCAGCCACTGACCAATCCAATGGCGTGAGGATGCCTTGAATCGACATCAGCATCGTGCTTGCGGCCCGAGCAGAGATGCGATTTTCAACACCGAGTCCTGAGCCGTTGATGAGCTGGATCTCGCTTGCAGGTACGCCTGTGATCTGGGCGGCTCGACGGGCAACAATTTCTGCTCCTCCAACGCCATTGGCCAGAGCGTCAGCCATAAAATTGTTGCTGTAGATATTCATCTGACGCAGCATTTCAAGCAGGGGCACCGATCGATGACGAACAAGATGATTCGAGAGGGAAGACGATTGGGCGATCGCCCCTTCTTCAGGCCCTCCATTTCCATCACCCCCGTCACTGATGATGATGCCAGAGGCGCCTGCATCAACGACTAAGCCTGGTTCTTGATGATTGAACGTCGATTCGTCAGGTTGCGATCGCGCGAATTGATTGGTGTTACCACGTACGCGCACCTGGCCTTGAATGTCAACAGATGGACGACGGGTATTGGATGGCATGGTGGCAAACTGTTGCTGTGCTTCCCAAGGCCATTGATTCGCATTCATCCCTTGCCGTAATAGCGCTCCCGACTGCTCCAGTGACTCCTTGAAGTTCATGGTGAAGTCGCCCACAATCACCAGATCGCCGGTCACGGTCTGGATTCCTGCCTCATTCAGTGCGTTGCCCAGGGCGATCGCTTCCTCCCACACAAAAAACGGATCGCCACTGCCATGAATGATGAGATCACCGTTCAACAGGCCACCTGAAACCGTTCCCTGGTAGCTGACATTTGTTTCAAATTGATGCGTTAGCCCCCAAGCATCAAGCGTGACCAATGTAGTTGCAATCTTCGTCAACGATGCAGCCGGGAAAGGCTCAGTACCATGATGTTGAGCGAGCACATTGCGCCCTGACTGAAACCAGATGCCCTGTTGTGTGGTTGGCCATCCCCAGCTCCCGAGTTCGTCAATATGCCCAGTGACTGCCGCCATGAGTGGTTGATTTGGTGCACTGCGGGGTGCAAGAAGGGTCGATGCAGTGGCCTCTTGCACCCACGTTGACAATTCCGTTGAGGTTAAGGGTTGAACCTCAGACTGATAAGGCCATAGAGTTATGAGTAATGAGCCAACCCAATCAAACACACCACACTCCTTTGCGTCATCCGCTTCATCATTAGAATCTCATACCCGTGGAACAGGTTTGGTCTATCCGTTAGGCGTCGCCTTTTCATCGGTCTGACGCGATCGCCCAATCGTTGAGTGTTGACTTCTCGATAGAATGAGAAGAGTGATTACCGTTGTCCTAATAGTTCTGTGGCTCAAACCGATTCCTCATCTATCTTACGTCGCCTTCCGATTGTTGTCGGGGCGATCGCTGGCACGCTCCTCATGGTCAATCGATTATTGACCCCTAATTTAACGGATTCCCAAGCCCGTGCTGATGCGCTTGGGATTATGATGAGTGCCATCTTGATTCTCACCGGGCTGCTCTGGCAACGCATTCAGCCGAAGCTGCCTGAATCTGTCGAGTTGGTTGGTGATGAAGGGTTTGAGATGAATGATGACCTGCCGCAACAGGTGAAAACCGAGCTGGCTTGGGCCTCTCATCTGTTGTTGACGAATACTGTCACAAAATCAATCGTTGTATGGCACGGCGATCGCGTATTGCTGCGACGAGGCATTTTAGGTCCCACCTCTGAAGTTATTCCTGGTGATATTCTCAAGCGGGCGATGTCAAAGCAGCGCCCCGTCTACTTGGTGAGTCTAAAGCTCTATCCAGGCCGGATTGAATTTAATTACTTGCCTGAAAACACGCAAGGGTTGATCTGTCAGCCGATTGGCGATCGCGGAGCATTGATTCTTGGGGCAAACGCGCCACGGAGCTATACGAAACAAGATGAGAATTGGATCGCAGGCATTGCCGATAAGCTAGCTGATACGCTCAGCCAACACCTCTCATCAGCCGTATAACGCCGAAACCTAACATCTTTGAGGGTCTAGCCCAATTGGCTAAAATTTCAGAGTGTAGAGTTCTTAGGTCCTTCCACCGGTCATGCTGACGTCAGGTCAGCTGATAGGCTGAAAGCTAATCTGCTGCGATGTGATTGATATGCGTGATTGACCCCCAACACGGGCGATCGCCTGCAGTTACTTCAGCTTCTGCTTAATGAAGGTCAACAATTTTGCCATTTGTAGTTTGAGCGTATCAATTTCAGTCTGCATCGCAGCCATCTGTTGCTTCAGTGCTGCAATGTCTTCTCCGCTTCCTGCTGCAACGGCAGATGAGGTTGCTGCTGTTGTCGTTGCTACCCGAGGACGAGGAAGACGTGATTTTGCCATTGCAGATTTGATGGCTTCAATCAGCTCTTTTTGCTCAAACGGTTTCTCAATGAATTCAAAGAACTCAAAGGGTTCAGAAATCTTTTCTGTAACTTCCTCTCTCCGCCCAGACATCAATACAAGCGGAATTTTCTGCAATTCAGGCTGATCTTGAATATTTTGGAACACTTCCCACCCACTCATACGAGGCAGTAGGAAATCCAGCATGATGAGATTTGGCTTATCCTGGCGAATGGAGTTGAGACCTTCAATTCCATCCTTTGCTTCTAGGACTTCAAAGTTACCCTGCGGCAACATATCTCGCACCATATTGCGAATGACTCGACTGTCGTCAATAACCAGGATTTTGTGATTTGCCACGACAGGCTCCTCTAACAACTTAGACTGTAGGATTGGGTTCGGGAAAATGAGAACGAGAACGTTACTCTAGCAAGGTATAGTGTATCCCCTGAACCAACAAAATCGCATGACTTCTTCCAGAACCGCATCCTTTTCAAAGTCATGCCATCGTGTCAATGGGCCTTAGCGACTCATTTGGCCTGAATTCTACATTAAAGCCAAATCTCAATCATCCAGATGTCTAGATGCAGAGCTGACTGGCTTTCAATATAGCCGAAAACAGCCAATGACACTGTTGACTACTAAGCAGGTGGTCACAATTAACAATGGAATCCATCAAATCCTCGGGGCTATGCAGGGTTTTGAACTTGGATTTTAATTGTGCCAAGGTACTTATAAGTTCACTACTATTTAGTTAACCCAAAACCTAAGTGACGTTGAACTTGCTCTGCGTCTTTCTATCCATCCTTCGCATCATCGTTCTTTCGCATCATTGTTCTTTCGCATCATCGTTAAAGCCGAGTCGATAATATTTGATCTATGGTTGACGCTCACTTGCAATCAAAACGTTTAGATCCCTCCCCCCTTCCCCCCTCGGTTGATCGGCCGCATCCTCCTGTCCGCTCGCTGCCGTCATGGCTACGAAAGCCAATCGGGAAGGCAAGCGATATTTCGGCTGTTCAACAGATCGTTAAAAAGCGCAATATTCATACTATTTGCGAAGAAGGTCGATGCCCAAATCGAGGAGAGTGTTACGCCAATCGGACAGCGACGTTTTTGCTAATGGGTGCAACCTGCACGCGGTCCTGTGCATTTTGTCAGGTTGATAAAGGACATGCCCCCATGCCGCTTGATCCAGATGAACCGGCAAAAGTAGCAGAATCCGTCCAGCTATTAGGGCTGAAATACGTCGTATTAACCTCGGTGGCTCGGGATGATTTGGCTGATCATGGAGCGTCCTGGTTTGGTCGGGTGATGGCTGCCATTCGGGCTTCGTCGCCCAATGTGCAAATTGAAGTACTCACGCCCGATTTCTGGGGCGGAAAAACAGCAGAACGGGGCCAATTTGAACGGGTGAGAACTGTGGTTGATGCTCGACCCGCTTGCTTCAACCACAACATTGAAACTGTGAGACGACTACAGGGACCTGTTCGACGGGGAGCTCAATATGAGCGATCGCTCCGAGTATTGAAAATTGTGAAAGAGTTGAGTCCTCAATTGCCCACGAAATCGGGGTTAATGCTAGGTCATGGCGAAACGGAAGCTGAAGTGATTGAAGCCCTGAAAGACCTCCGAGCGATTCAATGCGATCGCCTTACGCTGGGTCAATACATGCGTCCATCCTTAGCTCACCAGCCTGTTGAGCGCTATTGGACACCAGAAGAATTTGATCACCTTGGGGCGATCGCCCGAGAGATGGGGTTTGCTCACGTTCGATCAGGTCCCTTGGTGCGGAGTTCATATCATGCAGGAGAACTCGAGGAATCCACATAGCGCGCTATCCGCATTGATGAGGCACGGGTTATGGTGAGTCGTGTCGTGCAATCCTTGCTTCAATATCTGTTTCTAGACTGAGCGGAGTTGCACACGACTAGAAGCTTGTGTACGCTTTCGGAAGAT
>JBCBLF010000237.1:0-7469 GCA_038520475.1 Cyanobacteria bacterium J06627_8 | reverse complement strand
AACGCAACTTTCACCTCGTCATCCAAAAGCGATAGCTCGCCCCCAAAGTTACCGCGAGTATCGAAACCATACAGGTCTTCAGGGAAGCCTCCAGCGACTAAGGCTCTCCCCAGATCAGCTGTGCTGACCAGTTTGGCTTGAGTGGCTTCAGCGATCGCCATCAAATTGCCGACATGATCACCATGGCCGTGAGTCACAAGGAGCAAATCAACAGGACCAAGATTCGCTAAATCTTCTTCACCATCCGGATTCAGTGGATTTGTAATCCAGGGGTCAACCAGCAGCACTTTACCTGACGGAGTCGTAATCTTATACGCTGCTTGTCCGTACCATAGCAGCTCGGTATGAGAGGCGTGTGATGCTGCTTGGACGGGGTGATGAGATGAAAGGCCAACGGTCAGCAGCAAGAGAGCAACGCTCGTGGCGATCGCCATACCCAGCCAGCGAAAGGACGTGAAGTATCGGTGCATAGGTTTAGGGAATAAAACGAGTGCGAGAGAAAACAACCATCAACAGAGTAGGCGAGAGATTACTCTGGCTAGCAGCCGATATCGACCACTGAATGACAGACTTCAGAAGAACATATATGCCTATTAGAACAAGAAGTAGCGTTGAGTCATGGGTAGCACGGTTGCGGGTTCGCAGGTTAGCAGTTCCCCGTCAGCTCGAACTTCATAGGTTTCTGGATCGACCTCTACGTCAGGTTGATAAGCGTTGAGCTTCATGTCTGCTTTGGTGATTTGACGCGTGTTGCTCACGGCTGCTGCGGGCTTCTGGAGACGAATGAGATCGTTGACTCCTGCGTCGATTGCCGCTTGAGACATAAAGGTGAATGACGTGGCAGCGATCGCCCCTCCAAAGCTGCCAAACATCGGACGCATATGAATAGGTTGTGGAGTAGGGATACTCGCATTTGGATCGCCCATTTGAGCCCAGGCGATCGCCCCACCTTTAATGACAATTTCTGGCTTGACGCCAAACATTGCCGGTTTCCAGAGACACAGGTCAGCGAGCTTTCCTTCTTCTACAGAACCGACATGATCCGAAATACCGTGCGTAATTGCGGGGTTAATCGTGTATTTTGCGACGTAGCGTTTCGCCCGGGTGTTATCGTTTTGGTCTGAGTCGCCCGACAGTGCGCCTCGCTGAACTTTCATTTTGTGGGCGGTCTGCCAGGTTCTTATAATGACCTCCCCAACTCGGCCCATCGCTTGAGAGTCGGAAGCAATCATGCTGAATGCGCCTAGGTCATGCAAGATGTCTTCTGCGGCGATCGTCTCGCGACGGATGCGGGATTCGGCAAAGGCAACATCTTCAGGAATGCTGCGGCTGAGATGGTGACACACCATCAACATATCGAGGTGTTCTTCTAGGGTGTTGACCGTGTAGGGACGAGTTGGGTTGGTTGACGATGGCAACACATTGGTTTCACCACAGACTTTAATGATGTCAGGAGCGTGCCCCCCGCCTGCCCCTTCAGTGTGATAAGTGTGAATCGCCCGATTCTTAAAGGCAGCAATGGTATGCTCCACAAATCCCGATTCATTCAACGTGTCGGTATGAATCGCGACCTGGACATCGTACTCGTCAGCCACAGATAGGCAGGTGTCAATCGCAGCGGGTGTTGTTCCCCAGTCTTCATGGAGTTTGAGTCCAATGACTCCCGCTTGAACCTGCTCAACTAAGCCAGGGGTTTGAGCGCTGTTCCCTTTTCCGAGAAATCCAAAGTTCAATGGAAATGCATCGGCAGCTTGCAGCATTCGATAGATGTTCCAGGCTCCTGGGGTGCAGGTGGTTGCATTGGTTCCAGTTGCAGGCCCCGTACCGCCGCCAATCATAGTCGTTACGCCTGAGGCGATCGCCGTTTCGATTTGTTGTGGACAAATGAAGTGAATGTGAGCATCGATGCCCCCTGCCGTGAGGATCATCCCTTCCCCTGCAACAGCTTCCGTACTAGGACCGATGATGATGTCCACATTGTCTTGAATGTATGGGTTTCCCGCTTTACCTATTTTTTCAATTTTGCCGTCTTTGACGCCAATATCGGCTTTTACAATGCCCCACCAATCTAGGATCAGTGCGTTGGTGATCACCATATCGACAGCCCCGTCTTCCCGAGAAATGGGTGATTGTCCCATCCCATCCCGAATCACTTTGCCGCCGCCAAACTTCACCTCGTCGCCATAGGTGGTGTAGTCTCGCTCGACTTCGATAATCAGGTCAGTATCAGCCAACCGAAGGCGATCGCCCACGGTGGGCCCGTAGGTCTCAGCATAGGCGCGGCGGTCCATACGAAAGCTCATGTCGGTTCTCCCCTGGTTGTCCTAACGAATCATCAGCTAAAGCCTTCTCAGATTCAAGGGTCACGTATGAAATCATCGCAAATGGTTACATCAACTGGACTTGCGTTCGTTCTATCAATCAGAACTGGTGCAAGTCCGTTGCATCTGATCCATGTCGTATGGAATGGCGTCACACACACATGGGTCAGTTCTATTGATAATGTCGCGATACTAGATATTCGGTGGAGCCCATCCACTGAGCAAGTTCCACCGAAATCAAAGCATGCATCAATTTGAATCGTTGGCGTGAATACTACAGAAAAAGTTTTTGGTGAATAGTCTGGTGTAATGACTGCGAATTGTGTACAAACATAAAGGGAGTCGCAATATTACGTACGAAAGCGTCTAGGCAACACATGGTGTGGAGTTCTTTGTTGGTTCAGGTGAGTGTCCAATTGAGTTTGGCACTCGGTTCAATTGTTCTTGCTGAAATCGTTCGCGACGTTTATCACATTGGTGGACATCTATACCCGCCGTTGCAACGACTCCACTTTCTGCATCACAAGGCCTATCGTCGAGATTTCACAATCACAACAAAAGAGGCTTACTGCAAGGCTCAGCTTTACAATGATGTGCCTGAATCTTCAGTGATGCTGGTTGTCCTTCTATTGGTGGTAGCCTGGACTCAGGCCCCGGCGATGTGGTTAGGCGTCGTTTACTCAGTCGGTTTTCTAGCGTCGGCCTTGGCGCGATCGCAAGGATTACTCTTTCAAACAGATCTTACCCATGAGCCGGGTGCGTTGACTGAAATTCCCAGCAACTGGCGCATCAATCGCACCTATCACTGGCGACACCATTTTGACGAAACGAATGCTTATTTTGCAGGGCATTTTACGATTGTGGATAAGCTCATCGGCACGAGTCTTTCTCTAAAAGGTAAAAAGGTTGCGATCACAGGAGCATCAGGGACGATGGGCGGCGCACTTATTGATGCGCTCAGCAGCCAAGGCGCAAAGCCCATTGCACTGACAACCTCTTCTGAGTTTTCTCACCCTAATGTGTTTGACACCGTGCAGTGGACAGTTGGTCATGAGGCTGATCTGCGCGATCGCCTCCGCTCGGTGGATATCTTGATTTTGAATCACGGCACTAACGTCTATGGCGATCGCACCCCTAGCGGCATTCAAACCTCTCTAGAAGTCAACGCGCTTTCGACGTGGCGCTTGGCTGAGCTTTTCTTTGAAACGGTTACGGGACCGACAGATCGGGCAACGAAAGAACTGTGGGTCAATACATCTGAAGCCGAAGTTAGCCCTGCATTGAGCCCCCTCTATGAAATCTCCAAGCGATTAATCGGTGATTTACTGACGTTGCGCCGCATCGACGCGCCTTGCGTGATTCGAAAAATCATTTTGGGTCCATTCAAAAGTCGTCTCAATCCATATGGTGTGATGTCATCAGGGTGGGTTGCCCGTATGGTCGTCGCTTTAGCGAAACGAGATGTGAGAAACATTATTGTGACGATTAATCCGCTAACCTACATTGCGTTTCCGATTAAAGAAATTCTGAAATCCCTATATTTCCGGTTTTTTTCGAAGGCATCTTGAAACATAGATGGACGACACTCAATCTGGTTGCCGTGCACATGCTTTTTATCAATGGGCATCGCGCGTTGATTCTAATCAATAGGTGTCGTGCGTCGATTCCAACAGTATTGGATTTTCTGTCTATGCTGTAGATGTATGACACTTGAGCAGAAACGCACAAAGTGTCTGATGGTGCTTGGCGAATTGACGTTGGACCATAAAACTATAGCTTTAGCTGTTAAGACTTCTCATGGGCATAATAAAGTCCCTCTTTTCACTGAGTATTGTTACGATTTCGAGCGGCACTGGGATGCTGCCTAATGTCATACAGCCCAAGGTGGCGATCGCTGCTCCACGTTTATCTGAAACATCACTTTCCCAAGCTGACGCTGCCTATACAATTGCCCAGGCCCAGACGGCTGAATCTCAAATTCAACTGGGATTGCAATACATTCAGCAAGGACAACTCGACTTGGCGATCGCTGCTTTTCAACGTGCGACGCAACTGAACCCCAATGAGCCGGCTGCTCACTACAATCTGGGCCTAGCTCTGCGCCAACGGGGTGATCTTCCAGCGGCAGGTAATGCCTTCTACCGCGCCATTCAGGCTGACCCACAGTTTGCGATCGCCTATGCAAATTTGGGCGCTGTTTTATTAGAAGTCAATAATTTTCAACAGGCTGAAGCGTATCTACAGCGGGCGATCGTCATCGACCCTTCACTCGGATTGGCTCACTACAATTTAGGATTGGTGCAGCGCTATAACGGTCAAGATACCTCGGCAATTGCCTCTCTTCAACGAGCGGTCGAATTAAGCCCAAACGCACCCGAACCGCTGTACCATCTCGGTCAAATCTATCTTGGGCAAAATCGCATTGCAGACGCAGAAGCCAGCCTGAATCGAGCCATTGAGCTGTTTCCTAGTTATGCAGAGGCGCATTATAGTTTGGGCACGATTCGATATGGCCGAAACGACATTAGTGGTGCCTTCGACTCGTTTCGTCGTTCCGCTGAATCAAACACAAACTACCCAAACGCCTACTACGGTGCAGGTCTGGTTTTTCTACGCCAAGGCGATCGCACAAATGCTCAACAGATGTTTGTCTATGCCAGGGATTTGTTTAATAACCAAGGCAATACGACTTGGGCGACTCGCTCTGAAGAACTTCGACAGCAGGCTGCACAAGTGCAATAGTGAGCGTGTTTATAGGACTGTGTGAATTGATTAAGCACGGTTGATGTGGAGCGTGTTCGAAAGAGGGTGAAATTGGAAGATTTCTGAGTTTGCGTTTAACATCTCAGGAATATGAATGACCCCAATCCTGCATAGACTCATCCATCATGGAACTAACCGTCGGCGTTCGCGAAGTTGTAGCCTGGACACTTGCCGTTGCTTCACTAAGCCTGTTTCTTTACACGATTATTCGCAACCCGACTCGGCAATACTATCTGGCTGTGCAGGGGCTACTGGTCGCATGCCACAAAAAAAGCATGTTCTATTCATCTCAAGCTCAAGGTTTGAAAGATAGCAAGAGCAACACGACGTCGCTCAATGAGGCTCAGAAAATTTATGAGTTTGTGGCAAATGACTATGCAGTCTTAACTCAGCATATCTTCGGGGTGATGAAGTCTATTCAGCCAAATGACTTGCCGGTTGACGTTGTTGCGTTTCTAACGTCAAGCGTACCGGTTTCTGAACATCAATCCATTGCTCCAGAGACTAAGGCACCGCCCATGAATTCGATGACTATTGGTCAAATGGCTAATGGGAATGTATCGAATCGTTCGACTCCGGTTAAGCCATTCACTCGGTGAACCAGAGTCTGCATTTGGATAAATGACCTGAAACAGAAGCCAGATATAGCAAACCTAAACGAGTTGTAGGGGTGGGATGAGCACAGCACATCCCACCCCTACAACTCGTTTCTTAAGTCATTTGGGAAAGCTATAGTTGGGTTTTATATTTGTAGCTAGCTTAGCTATGACAGCGCCATTTGTGAGGACCACTCCACATGCCCACATCAATGGTTGATGGTGGCTGTAACTACAAAAATGTGTGACTCAAGCGATCGCCAAGGACTCATCCGATGCATTTTTGTTTTGAGAAGCCCCGTTATTTGCATGTGATTGTGGTGAAATTACCGCTCTCTCATCCTGTGTTTATTCCCGGTCTTATCATGGGAGGAATTGCGATTCCGGCTACGTTGGGACTTGGTGTTGAGCTTATTCAGTTGGTGTTCAGCACATTGGGCTGGCTCACACTTGAGGAAGCGAAAGACCCAGCTGAACGTGTTGGATTGATGCTCTTTTGCATGATCTTTCTCGTTCCGATTACCGTTGCAATCCGTGAAACTGATGTGTGGCGATACTACTTTGACCGGGTTAATGGAGATGTGCGACCTTTTTATCGGTCATTCAAGTCTCCGCTGAAAGAGCATCGCCATGAGGCTTATCCGTTATGTCTCATCAAAACGATACACATGGCCTGCTTACAATCGAAGCACTACACAGGAGCTGGCTATAACGGCAGCATTGGGACACCAACGACTACCTCGTCTTACTACCTAAATTGTTACGACGAAACAAAAAATCGTGTCAGTCAGATTACACTGACGCATCCTGATCGAGCGCTGGCCTATCGTATTGCATCATTCGTCGAAGCCACTGTGGCTGAGTTGCTTTAAGAGTGTTCTCTTTGGATTCGTTCTGTCAAGTTATTTGAAATCTCTTGAACCTGTCGAAGCCACTGGCTCAGACTAAAAATTTGAGTATTGATGCTTTCGTAAGCTTCAATGAGTTCATGAGGCCACCAATCCGTATCTGGGCAGCAGAGCTGCTGCTGATAGTCATCGATTTCAATCTTAAATCGGCGGTAGTCTCGCTTTAGGTAAACGATCAAATGTTCAATAGCTGAAAATCCATCAAGTTCTTCGACGTTCTGGGTCATTTGATCAGAAGCTCGCAAACGGTTTAGATTCCGCTCAAGCTGCAAAATGTATCGATGAAATTTATTGAGGATGTCATGTAAATCCATGACTCGACTGATGACATCTCTTCGGCTAAAGCTCAGTTCAGAACTCAGAACGTTCTCAATTCTTGCTCTTCGATATTCAAGAAATTGATTGTCAAGGTCTGTCAGTCCCAGGTTTGCACCAAATACCGCATCTCTTACCTGGAGATGACGCTCACGAATATGTGTGCATCGTAAATCTGCTCGTCTAAGATTAGCCCCGCGTATGTCAGCATTCTGCAGATATGCACTCCTCAGATCAGCATCGGAAAGCATGGCTTCCATCAGATTGATGCGTGTACAATTTGCAAGTCTCAAATCTGCATGACAGAGAATCGCCGCTGTCAACACTGCTTCGGTCAGGTCTGCACCATTCATGAAGGCGTTGCTGAGATAGCTTGCGGTAAAGTTCGTGCCAACTAAGGTTGCATTACTCAAATCAGCGCGGGGCAGATTCGCATGAGAAAGATTAGCGTGACTCAAATCAGCATTACACATCTCAGCACGGGACAGATCGGCCCCGTATAAATTTGCGCCGTTTAATTTAGCACTGCTTAGATTGGCTCGGCTCAAGTCGCTGTCACTGAAGTC
>JBCBLF010000236.1:0-7480 GCA_038520475.1 Cyanobacteria bacterium J06627_8 | reverse complement strand
CAAACGGAGAAATATACCGCTAATTGTTCAGTGCTCTCAGTCTACTCACACGTTAAATCACCTTTCAAATAGCTTATTGATGCCAAAGTTTATCTACCAAAACAGACGATGGGTAAGATTGATATCTTGCTTCTTGTCAGGCGTATTTTTTGTGGTGTGGGTCGCGACTGTGCCAACACCTCCCTCATTAGCTCAAAGTAATGAGGTACAGTGTGGTGCGATTACTCAACCCTTAACTCCTGAGGAAATGAATTATGCACAGTCGGCCTGGAACTATTTTGTCGACAATGTACAAGCTTCGACAGGTTTCTCAAACTCTGCTGGGGGCTATCCGTCAGGAACGTTATGGGACTTAGGAAATTATTTGGCGGCGATGAATGCGGCTCGGTGGATGGGCCTGATTGATCAAGCTGAATTTGACAGTCGATTAAACCAATTCCTCACGAATCTAGGACAGTTACGGCTTTTTGAAGATACTTTACCTAATAAGGTGTATAACAGTGCAACAGGGGAAATAGTAGACTATGGAAATAACCCCTTAGAACGTGGGATTGGCTGGTCAGCACTCGATATTGGCCGCCTCTTAGCTTCATTTCACATCCTTCGAACCTGCCATCCCCAATATGCAGACTGGATGGCAGGAATCATTGACAGTTGGAATGTGGCTGCTTCAGTGCAAGATGACATGCTATATGGAGCAACAGTGCTCCCGGACGGAAGTACGCTAAAGGTTCAGGAAGGTCGATTAGGATACGAAGAATATGCGGCACGTGGGTATGCGCTTTGGGGATTCGATGCCCCAGCGGCAGTGGCCTATGATCCATTCCAATTTGTGGATATCTATGGTCTCCAAATCCCAGTGGATACCCGCGATTACCAAACAACAAATGCCAATAATTATGTCGTTAGTGAGTCATATATTCTGGATGCAATTGAGTTTGGCTTGCAAGGCGATCAGGCAGACTATGCTCGGCGGGTGTTTGAGGCACAGAAACGGCGATATGAAGACACAGGGCTATTGACCGCTGTCTCTGAAGATAATGTCAACCAGGCACCTTACTTCTTATATAGCACGGTTTATTCCAATGGGGTTCCATGGGCGGTCATTACTGAAAATAATGAGCTATATCCTGAGTTGCGAACGCTCTGCACGAAAGCGGCTTTCGGATGGCGATATGTTTATCCCGATGATCCCTATGCTCAACAGATATTTGACCACGTTAAAGACACAACGAACTCAGGCCGAGGCTATTACGCAGGAATTTATGAGTCCGGTTTATATGATGCTCAGCCCCCGATTAACGACATTTTAACGGGGAATACCAATGGGCTCATCATGGAGATTCTCTACTATAAAGCTCGGGGATATCAGCCCATGTTGTCCAGTGACAGTGCTCCCATTAGCACCGTTGCTGTTCCGTCGGTTCCTTCTAGTGAATCTGAAGGCAATTTACCGCCACCACCGGATGTCCCAATTACTCCCACACCAAGTGAGCCTATTGCAGTGCAACCTGCTCCAGCAGAGCCATCATCTGCTCATACAACTCACTCCCAGTCAGCCGTATCCCAGGCTATTGCAGTTGCTCCAATAAGTCCAGTTGGCGTTCCTGAATCGTCATCTTGTCCTGTGCCAGAAACACCATTGAATGTGACTGATACGCGATATGCCAGCACAGCCTGGAAATATTTTGAAGCAAACGATACTCCTTCAGGATTAGTACCAGATCGAAGTGACTTAGATGGTGTAACCCTATGGGGCATTGGAGACTATCTCTCAGCACTTCATGCGGCTCGGACCATGGATGTCATTGATGCTGAGAAATTTGACAGCCGAGTCCGTCACTTGTTGGGAGCATTGCAAGAAATTCCGCTCTTTGCCGGAGAACTTCCTCATCGTGCCTACAGTACTGTGACCCTCGAACCCATTGATTATGGCGGAAACAGTATTCCTGATGGAAATGGCTGGTCTGGGCTAGATGTGGGACGTTTATTGGCTGCTTTGCATACCCTTAAAACCTGCCATCCTGAATATACAGATGCTGTTGATCACGTTGCATTGGATTGGTCATATCTGCGCGTCGTGCGTAATGGACGCATTGCCAATGCTCGACTTGGCCAAAATGATCGAGGACGCGATCGCATCCGAGTCAATCCTGCTGAGATGTTGGGCTATGAAGAATATGCGGCGCGGGCTTTTCAGTTATGGGGATTCAATGCATCACGTTCAGCTGTAGGAGGGAACTACATCACTGATGATTTGGAAGATCAAGCAATTCCTGTTCAACGGTCTCAGCCGGAACAACGTCAACGCAATGAAATCCTAAACACCATCAGTACTCCCTTTATCCTGTATGGTTTGGAGTTTGGCTTTGACCCTCAAATTAGTTCCCTTGTCCAAGCCATTTATCAGGCTGAAGCTAAGCGATATGAACGGACGGGAACCTTTAGCGCATCAGGAACAACCCTAATTAATCAAGAACCTTATGTTGTTCACAGCACCATTATGTCCGATGGTCGTCCTTGGGCCGCTGTCGATGATAACGGAGCGGTTGTTGAGAATTCTCGCATTGTCAGTACGGCCGTAGCCTTTGCCTATCATACGCTCTTCCCAGATAGCGACTATGGCCATGAACTGTGGTTGGCAACGTTAGATTTGTACAACCCACTTTTGGGATACTACGAGGGTTTTTATGAAAAAAATGGTCAGACCTCGATTGGATTTACCGGAGGCACTAATAGCCTTATTTTACAGGCATTGCTCCATAAGAATACGAGCCAACAGCCACTGATTCAACCCCACCATACGATGAGGTCAAATTGGTGGGACGCGATTCGAGATAGAGATCCTCTCGGTTTAGGGCTACCTGAAGTGGATGAGTCAGCGATTGAAATGGTTAACCATGATGGTAATGCATACTGGATCAGCCACGGTGATCAGCCTGATCCTGTATTGACCTCGATACAGACAGAACAACCTGATGCACAATTCGCTGTACTTCCAGAAGAAACCGATACACAGTTGACTCGATCGCTAAGAGAAGACGAAAATTCCACACATATCCCACTGCCTACAATTCGAGATACCCTGCCTGTAAACCATCGTTCAAGGCAAGATGAACCTCCCTTGACTTCGTCGCCATCAACATCTGAAAACCAAACAGAAATTGCTTTATCTCTTCCGTTAGAAAACTTGAATCAGTTACCAAATCCGCAAGATCAGACTGCTGCTCGCCATGCATGGGCGTATTTTGAAAACAACTGGAATCCAACAACAGGCATGATCAACGCAGTGGACCGGCTTGCTTGGACCACTTGGTGGGATCAGGGAAGTGCCATTCTGGGTATGCATGCAGCTCATCAATTAGGACTTCTAAATAAGACTGAGTTTAATGACAAGATGACTCGGCTGCTGACAACTTTAGAAACCTTACCGCTGCCAGCGACTAATTTACCGAACAAGACGTATAGTACGGCCACGGCTGAGATGCGTACGTTAGGCAACCGACCTGATCCTGAAGGTAGTAGCGGATGGTCTGCCTTAGATATCGCACGTTATCTTACAGCTCTTCATGTTCTCAAAGCTCATTATCCTGACTATGGCGATCGCATCGATAGAATTGTGGCTCGTTATGATCTCAATGCTCTTGTGAACAACGGTTGGTTATGGGGAAGTGGAGCAGGGCAAGATGGACTGCAATACTGGCAAGAAGGTCGTTTAGGCTATGAACAATATGCAGCTTATGGACTGAAGCTATGGGAAATCGAGGCTGAAAACGCACTATATCGCCCTCCTACACGTACAGTAACAGTGGACGATGTTGAATTAACAGTCGATCAGCGCGATCGCCCATCATCGGGAGCTAGTAACTACCTGACGAATGATCCCTATCTTTTGTGGGGAATTGAACTGGGGTGGTCCGATACTGTCTTACCTCAGGTTGGAAATTTGCTTCAAGTTCAAGAAAATCGCTATCACCGCACAGGGATACTCACAGCTGTGAACGAAGATTCACTTGACCGAGCACCTCACTTCCTCTACTACAGTGTTTATGCCAATGGACAACCCTGGACTGCGCTAACGGCCAGTGGTGAGAGCCATCCTGAATTACGATTTCTAAGTACAAAAGCTGCTTTCGCCTGGAATGCTCTTTTCCCTAGTGATGAGTATTGTCAGATTCTCAGACAATCTGTTCAAGAGTTAACTGATAGTCGTCGAGGTTATATATCTGGGCAATATGAAAACACTAGCTTAGGTCACAATCAAGCCATCAACATTAATACAAACGCCGTCATTCTCGAAAGCTTACTCTACCAAGCTCAGGGTGGTCGCTCACTTATTTTCCCTTCTTAGATTTATTCCTCTTAGAAAGATGACTTTTAACGTTTCCAATCGTCTATATTCCAGGTCAATCATAGGCATTCTTATTAGCCTGCTGACAACGAGTACACTAACAGCGTGTATTAATGTAAGAGACCGAGATAGCCGTAACTCAGGTTCTGAAACAGTTCTTGCAAACGATTCGAGCACTCAAGCCTCTAACCTTTCCTGTGGGGAGCTGTTAGCACCACTGACGACTAAAGAACGTGAGTATGCTGAAACGGCCTGGCAATACTTCGTTAATAACCGACAGCCAGATACAGGATTTACGAACGCAGCCAATCAATTTCCGTCTGGAACGCTTTGGGACCAAGGAAATTATTTAATGGCATTGAATGCTGCTCGATGGCTAGACCTGATTGACCAAAATGAATTTGATATTCAGCTCAATCAATTCCTGACTAGCTTGGCAGAATTACCCCTTGTTGATGGAGCGCTGCCGAATAAGGTTTACAACAGCGCTACCGGTGAAATGGTGGATTACAGTAACATTCCCACTGAAATTGGGTTGGGTTGGTCTGCTCTGGACATTGGCCGCCTGTTATCGGCCTTCCACATTATCCGCACCTGTCATCCACAATATGAGGATTGGATTTCAGGAATTGTTGCTAGTTGGCAAGTTGCTCGCTCGGTTCAAGACGGGCAGTTGTATGGTGCCATTGTAGAAACGGATGGAACAATTCTGCCTGTGCAAGAAGGGCGATTAGGGTATGAAGAATATGCGGCACGTGGATATTCCCTTTGGGGGTTTGATGTTGAGGAAGCCCTTGATCTTCAACCTCTGGAATTTGTAGAAGTATCAGGTGTTGAGATTCCAGTTGACCAAAGGGATTTTGAAGCGACAGATGCCAATAATTATGTGGTGAGTGAGTCGTATATTTTAGAGGCAATTGAGTTTGGTTGGGATAGCGATCTGAGCCATCATGCAGAACTCATTCTCCAGGCTCAAATGAATCGATATGATGAGACAAGTTATCTCACAGCTGTTTCTGAAGATAATGTCGATCAGGCACCTCATTTTCTGTATAACACGCTCTACGCCAATGGAATTCCCTGGGCGGTCATTACCGAAGAAAATGAGCCTCATGCATCTCTTCGCACCCTCAGTACAAAAGCCGCGTTTGGTTGGTATTACTTATTCCCAGAAAACGTCTACACCTTGAAGTTAATCAATGCTGTAAATGAATTGCAAGATCCAAATGGTGGTGGATTCTATGCGGGTATCTATGAAGAAACTGGAGATACTAACGCAATTTTGACTGGGAATACCAATGGGCTAATTTTAGAAATCCTTTACTATAAAGCTCTGGGTGATCGTCCGATACTTGAGAATACTAAAGAGTAGGCATAGCTCCCCTCTCAATAGGAGAACGGGACATCATGGTGCAAAACGATGTGCAAAACAATGGTGTTGAGCCTGTTCATACTGTTTTAGACTAATCGATGATCTTAAGTTAGGATATCAAAGCAGTAAGATAATTTATCCTACTGTCCGTCACTAAATTCAATTCTCTACTCATGGAACTGGTGACGATAGGTTATTAGGAATGATAAAGGCGAAGGTTCTTGCAGGTATTGAACACCTACAAGAACCTTTACTTTGATAACAGATACTAAAATTGAGAAATTCTGCGATCTTCAAACCTTTTCTTGGAGATGAGCTTGAATTTGATCTAATGCGTGATCAGCCACTTCTTGCGCAAAGTTGAGATGAATCATTAGATTAGGATTTGTACTGTAGATGTGTAGAGAGCCGTAGCCGGGGCGCCAACTCGAAAACCCTGCAATTTCTTTATATGGAATGTACTGCAAAGCTCCATTTGCAAGATTTTGATAGTGGACTCCTGAGTCCGTCAATTTGAGAGCTACTTCGTTTTTTACATCTTTAGGATGAAATCCTTTGAATTCCAGCATGTCACTGTCCTCAGAGTAATATATACATTGGATGATCACACAGCGTTATCAGACTGAGGCATCTTATCAACCAGCCCAAAGACTCCATTGAATACATTGCCTTGTTTTCTGTTATGGTGCTGTCGCTTCAATTGGGCTTTTTACGAGTCGGAATGTTCTTGCATGAGGATTCCGCAGCACCTTGATGCACACCCTTAAAAAAGATAGAAGTTTGATAACGTTGAAAATGATGTATCGCAGTAGTAATTAGAACATCAGTAGAGAGCTACTCTGATAGAATTTGCAGCTCTCTACTAGTTTCTTACTTACATGTATAGGAAAGACGTATCGGAAAGATTCATTCCTGAAGCCCCTTCCACAACCGCAATCAACTCATCTGTCTCATTTAGTGTTCCCGTTCCATCGCTATCAATGTAGATAGCCGTTCCTGTATTTGTGGAACCCAACACATAATTACTAGATAAGCCATACAGTTGAATCGTATCTTCCCCTGTGTTGAAGTCTTTGATGAGGGCATAATCCGATAGTCCAGCAGAAAGGGCATCACTATCGTCGTAGAAGGAGCGATCGCCCCCACCCAATACGAAGCGATCGCTGCCGCCCCCACCGATGAGGACATCCACTTCATCTGTACCGTTCTCGGTTCCCATCAGCAGGTCATTTCCACTGCCACCAACCAAGGTGTCGTTCCCTGCTTTACCCATCAGAGTATCGTTGCCGTCACCTCCTTCAAGCTGGTCATCACCAGCTTCAGCGTAGATGTGGTCATTGCCAGCATCACCGAAGAGCTGGTCGTTACCGGTACCCCCATAAAGGATGTCGTTATCGTCACCACCTTTGAGCGTATTCTCCCCGGCGATCGCATACAGCTCATCCTCTCCTGCTCCCCCGAATAATTGATTATTACCGTCGCTACCAAAGAGTTGGTCATTCCCGGCACCGCCATCTAGCAGGTCGTTCCCGACTTCAGCATTGAGGATGTCATTACCCTCGCCACCGTAGAGACTGTCATCTCCAAGGCCACCATAGAGTGTGTCATTCCCCGATTCACCATAGAGTGTGTCAGTGTCATGCCCACCCTTTAGGGTATCGGCTCCAGCACCACCTCTGAGGGCATCGTTGCCACTACCGCCATCTAGGGTGTCTTTACCTGAACCTGCCGTCAGCTGGTCATTACCGCTACCACCT
>JBCBLF010000235.1:0-7481 GCA_038520475.1 Cyanobacteria bacterium J06627_8 | reverse complement strand
CGATGGCTTAATATCGGGCAGATGTTCGGCTGACGCTGGAGGCAAATCAATTTGGCGCACTTGAATATGATGAAGCCGGGTATCTTCAATGGAAATAACGGTCAGCTCTAGATTTTCAAAAACCAGTGCATCTCCAGGCTCTGGAATTTTTTGAAGCTGATTGATAATAAATCCACCGATCGTTTGATAGTCCTCAGACAGTGGAATGCTGCAATTTAGCTGTTCATTCACCTCTTCAATATCAACCTGAGCTTGAACAATCGTTGTTTGATCATCAAGTGTCTGGACCAGGAAGATGTCTTCCTCTTGTTGTTCGTAGGGTTCACCGATAATTTCAGCCGCAATATCTTGTAAAACAACCAGCCCGGCCGTTCCGCCAAATTCATCCAGAACGATGACCAGTGGTTGGGCCGAGCGCTGCATGAGGTGGAGCAGCTCACTTAACAGCACCTGTTCACTCACAAATTTTGCAGGACTAAGCCAAGGCGAAATTGGGCTATCTAAGTCAAGTTCGCCCTTTTCTAAAGGAGTTGCGAGGGACTTAAAGCTAATAATGCCGCGAATATCATCAAGGGAATCACCCGTGACCGGATAGCGAGAATGCCCTGAATCTCCCATTTCTTGGAGGAGCTGCCGAACGGTTGCTTCGGAGGATAGAGCAACGATATTCGTTCGTGTAACCATGACCTCGCCGGCAGTGACATCACCAAATTCAAACACATTTGTTAGCAACTCACGCTCATCAGCCTCTAGCCCAGGTGATTCGGTAGAGGTGCTAATAATGAGCTGTAATTCTTCTGGGGTGAGTTGGTCGTATGCGACGTTGTGTTGATATTGCAGTCGTCCAATTCGCAGGAGCAGTCGAGTGGACTGATTTAGACTCCAGATAAATGGATTAAAAAAGCGGGCGATCGCCATACTCGGCATGCCGAGCCAGCGTGCCAACTGTTCTGCATGAATGAGTGCAACTGATTTAGGGCAAAGTTCACCCAGTACGATTTGAAGATATGCAATGAGGAAAAATGCAATGGGAACGGCGATCGCATGGGCGACTGCAAAACTTAGCCCCTGTGGCAATGGCAAGTCCATCAGCCATTGGGTCAATGGAGCTGCGATTGTTGTTTCACCAATCCATCCCAAGGCCAAGCTTGATAAGGTAATTCCAAACTGAGTCGTTGACAGCAGTCGATCAATGCCTCTTTGGAGCTGTTGCACAACCTTTGCCTGTGCATCTCCTTCAGAGGCAAGCTGGTTGATACGCGATCGCCTAACTGAAACAACAGAAAACTCAGCTGCTACAAAAAACGCGTTGATGGCGATCAGCAAGGCCACTGATGATAATCGCAGCAATACATCTGGGGATGATGTGGATGGTGACATCAGTAGGTTAAATCGCTGAACAAGCAAAGACACCCTGATTGATAATCATGTACGGTAACGCAAGCTGTAAATTCAGCCATTTATGAGACGAGCAAACGATGTGCACTTAAAAGTAATAAAGCTAACACGCAGCACTATGACCGCTAGGATACAAAATGTCTGAATTGCATTATAAGCCCCTGCGCGCTATCTCATAAAAGCACTCAACAGACACAAAATATGCTGTCTACAGCACTATTCATTCGTCAGTCTAATTCGAAGAATTGGAGCCTGACTTGACGATTGTGTCGCCCGTTCACTGGGTAAACGACACCACTCTCTGTCGAGTATTTGTATATAGCCACGGAGCATCAAGTGAAACATGCTTCCAGTTAACGGATGCCTGGATTTTCGTCGAGTGATCTTTTCGAACAATCTTATTGACTGACAGGAATATTGTTAATGCTCAATTGAACCTGTTGGGCCGGATAATCTGTTAGCCGCAGCGAAAGGGTATTCGATGTTCCAATTAGGACGCTTGGGACTGTGACTGAACCCACGAACGTTTCACCTGTGGGAGGAATCTCTTGAGGTAACCCATCGGTGCTAACACTTAGAGGCTGTCCACTTTCATCTAACACGTCCATTAGACTGTAAAGAAATTCAACTGGGCGATCGCCTAAGTTTTGCAAACTGACGCCAATCTGAACCGTATCGACTTGCCGCTGAACCGAGTTGATTGCCATGACAACTTGATTGTTCTCTGCCGACATCGGGAACTGCTGTTGATAGGTAACTAACGATACATCTGAACCGACCTCTGTCGAATCGTCATCGGACACTTGTTGGACCTGTGACTCAGCTGGTTCCGAAGCTTCGGGTGGGGCGATCGCGACCGAATTGGTTGTTGATGAGCCATCCATGCGTGCAATGACTCTGGCTAAAATCTCATCTTCTGACTTGAGAGTTGCCCGGTCACGAACAATATCTGATTGAACGTCATCCCGTTGCAGTGCTTCATTGGTTCGTCGAATGTCAGGTTGTGTAACGCCGCTAAGCGCTTGCCGCCCAAGCGAATATCCCCAAAATGCACTTATGGACGTGGCTCCAACCATGACCATAAACAATGTTGCTAATAAACCAACAGCCGGATCAAGTTTCATCGTTCAGCATTATCCGTGTTTATTAAGAACCGTCAAATCATGCGTACTGCAATCATGGGATAAGGTCTTCAATCAACGTTTCCTGAGACCTTAATGATGACAAAGATTTTGATATCTTGTCTATTGCCCACAAGGGCTAAACCTACGTCCATTGCAGAAGCTTAGCATCCGACATTAAAATCAACCACAATTAGCACGACATCACTGCATTATTCTGGTTGAAAATCTGCATTCCAGGATAAAATGTTGGCCTGCTGAACATGCACATAAGCCCCCAGGGTTGGCCGAGCGGTTGAGGCAGCGAACTCATAATTCGCCCTAGGCAGGTTCGACTCCTGCACCCTGGATTAACTAGCCACCAAAGGTTCTGATGTCGGCAGGCGTTGAGCGAAGCAAACCCTCAACGCCTGCCATGACGGTGATGGGTTACGCAATTACGTACTTTTCTTCAAAAACTGTAATAGCTCTCGATTGACTGTCTGTGGTGCTTCTTGCTGAATCCAGTGACCACATTGAGGAATGCGTTTGAGCTTTAGGGGAGCCGCCACCCATTTCTCTAGCCCATCCAAGAGTGTCTGGCTTAAAAACGAATCTTCTTCTCCCCAGAGCACTAGCGTAGGCGCATGAACCGGGGTGAGCGATCGCCCCCAATGTCGCACCCAAGACGGCATCGAAAGAAAGTGCCGATAGTATTCCAGTGCAGCTGATAAGACCCCGGGCTTCTCTAGGGCAGCCTGATAGATTTCAGTATCTTTTGTCGTAAAGGCCCCTTTTCGAATGGATTGACCTTGAAATAGGTTTTTCACAAAGTCCTTCAGATTCAGCCGAATCAGAGTTTCTGGTAAACCTGGAATTTGGAAAGCGAGGACGTACCAACTCCGTCGAAGCTGATCCATGTTGCTGACCAGTTCTCGCATAAATTGTTGAGGATGAGGTGCGTTAAGAACCGCTAGCTTGTGGGTGAGCTCAGGGAAGCGGTGAGCAATGTGCCAAGCGATGGACCCCCCCCAATCATGTCCAATGATGTGAGCCTTGCGATAGCCGAGGTTCCGAATCAGTCCCTTAATATCGATGCTTAATGTATCTAGGTCGTAGCCACTGTTGGGCTTGTCAGAGTCGTTATACCCCCGCAAGTCAGGGACAACGACTTTGAAGTGTCGAGCTAACACCGGGATTTGATGCCGCCAAGAGTACCAAAACTCCGGAAAGCCATGAAGCAAGACAACGAGATCACCTTCCCCCTGAGTGACACAGTGAAGACGAATCCGATTTGTTGGAACAAACAGGTGATTCCAATTTGAGTTCGAGTCCAGTGCAAATGCAGTCATACAGAAAAATACAACGAAATAAATTCAGAACTGAGAAACATCTAGAATCTAAAGCTGGCCCGCTGAAAATCGACTTCGCATCAGCAGTTATCATGTGAAGCCAGTTCTCAGAACTATCAAAGACCAATTGAGTAAAAATTCCTCAGCCCTTGAATAGTTAACTCCTGTAAACAGAGTGATGGCATTTTCTGGGGGGCAACCCAATCTAAGAAAAGGCATCCCTCAGGACAGTCATGTCTGGACCAACAGAGTTGTCTAGACTAATAGACTCGAAAGAACGCTAACGTTCTTTCAATCATGGCAGTGAGATAAAAACTACTATCTCAATCGGCAAGAGCTTCGACGAGAGCTGCTCTCATGGCAAACAATCTGATTGATAAGGCAGGCTAACCGTGTACTTGCAGAGCCAAGGCTGTTGTGCTGTGTAACGCTAGCGCGGCAGCACATGGCCTATCTTTTGAACTGTATCCTATATTACGTGATAGTTGCATGCTTCCCCGCCATCAGGCTGAAAAATAGTTCGGCAGTGATAGATTTTTTGAATCATTAAATTTTGTTAAAATTTGTGTAAAATAATTTTTGATTTGTATCGAATGCTTGACACGCTCGGATTGACCGGCAAGTTTCCGGTTAATTGGATAATCCGAAATCTAGCGGCACTCATGGTTCGGTTATGTGGAACAAATGGAGATCTCGGTCATGGCTGGTGCGCGTGATGATGGTCAATTACGTCTGGTATCCCTCATTCCAAGTGCGACAGAAATTGTCGCAGCTCTTGGGCTGGCTGACTTTTTAGTTGGGCGATCGCACGAGTGTGACTGCCCGCCATTGGTGACCTCATTGCCCATCTGCACCTCTCCAAAGTTCAACCCCGAGGGCAGCAGCATTGAGATTCATGATCGAGTAACGAAGCTATTGCAGTCTGCATTAAGCGTGTATGCCGTTGATGTTGAGCGATTAGAAACGCTTCAGCCAACTCATATCCTGACGCAGGCTCAGTGTGATGTTTGTGCAGTCAATTTGTCTGACGTTGAGGCCGCTGTTGCTCAATGCGTCAAAAGTTCGCCAACGATTATCTCTCTTCAACCCAGCGTTCTTGACGATTTGTGGAGCGATATTCGCACCGTCGCTCAGGTCCTTGGCGTTGACGGAGAGCCTCTGATTTTGTGGCTAAATCAACGGGTATCAAATTGCGTCGAGAAGACAAGAAGTGTCGGTGGCGATCGCCCGACCGTTGCGTGTATTGAATGGATTGACCCGCTTATGGCCGCAGGAAACTGGATACCAGAGTTAGTGCAGCTAGCTGGTGGTATTCCATGTTTCGGGACCATTGGTCAACATTCACCGTGGCTCGAGTGGGATGCCCTTGTTCGTGAAGACCCAGACATTATTGTTGTGATGCCCTGCGGCTATAACCTGACAAAGACCCATCAAGAAATGGATGTGCTGACTCAAAAGCCAGAATGGAAAACGTTGAGCGCCGTTCAGAATGAGCGCGTTTACCTCACGGACGGCAATCAATATTTCAACCGTCCGGGGCCTCGGCTCATCGACTCATTAGAACTACTCGCTGAGATTTTGCATTCTAAAGGGGTTTCCTATGGCTATGAAGGCAGCGGATGGAAGTGCTTGTGATGACTGAGGCAGCATTAACTGACCCCGATTTGTAGGCCCTTATCCAGTTCTAGGGTGTCGCCAATGGTGTCGCCATTGTGATAAGCCGCGAGCAGCACCTCACTCGTTTTCCCCCAGGCGATCGCCCCTGTGTGATCTATCCCAATTGCGCCCAAGTCTCGCTTGTTATGCGCTGCTTCCGTTAGGGAGCGAGTGAAGGCTTCTTGCAACGATGCGCCGTCCGTCACGCGAATAACGATACGAGCCGCTAAACACTCATCAATAATGTCTTCACCGATGCCTGTGCAGCTTACCCCGCTGTGGGGACTGGCATAATTCCCGGCAGGCATTGCTGAATCACTCACGCGCCCAACCCGTTCAAATCCTTTACCCCCGGTGGATGTACCTGCAGCAATGCGCCCTTGATTATCGAGGGCAACGACACCGATGGTGCCTCGTCCAGCGTCCTGGCTGGTTGTAGGGGTGTCTTCAGAAATCACGTTTGCCATGGAGCGCTGAAAGTTGCCCTTTCGCTCTTCTAGCCATTCTTGCAATCGTTTATCAGTCAGCGGGTCATGGTCAGGAAGTTGCAGCTCTCGAAGCAATGCTGCCGACCCGTGATCTGACAACACTCGATCGGGAGAGGTTTGGAGAAACTTTGCCAGCTGGATTGGATTTTTGACGCGAGAGACATTGATGACGCCGCTGAACTGCTGAGTTGCCCCATTCATCAGAGCAGCGCTCATGCGGACTTGACCATCGGATTGAAGGACTGACCCCGTCCCAGCGTTAAACCGGGGCTCATCTTCTAGGAGCTGGCAGCCTGCAATAACGGCATCTTCTGCGATCGCCCCCTGCATCAGTTGGCGATAAACCGACTCCACCATCGACGACAGCAATGCTCGAACGGCTTCAACACCACCTTTACCCTGAAGAGAACTTCCTGCACCACCATGAATGATGAGTTTGGGCTGCACCTGACTCATGAGCACTCCTGAATAATTTGCAAAACTTGACGATTGGCGTGCAGCAAATTCTATGCATCGCGCATTGCATAGAATACCTTAAGTTCTGTCCTATTCAGTCCTCGTACAACTCCAATCAGGTCGAGAGAGAAAGGGGCGATCGCCATAAGCGTCGTCACAACGCATGGTAAGATTGCCCCACTTTAAGATTGCCCCCGTTTATTCTCTGAACTGTATCGTCTCTTTTTAAGTCATGATCAGACCATCTTTTGAGAGTCATTCTGGGTCAGTCCAAAAGGAACATAGTCGAGCGATCTTAGATAAAGCAGAACAGGATTTAGAGCGCCTCTCCCAAGAAATTGGACTGTTAAATGAGGCTCTACGTGAAAAGCTCATGGAACTCAAGGCAGTGGCGATGACTGCACAAAAGTGTTGCTATGCGTCAGAGGATGTTTGCCTTAATGTGACAGGCCTTGAGAGCATTGCTGGCGTTATCTTGATGAAGTCTCCATACGGCAACTGGGTGTTAGAAAACCTGCCGATTGACTTATTTCAAGACGAGCGTTTGCAGGCACAGAGCGAATTGCTCGATCCGCAGCCATTCTTCACGACAGCTGTATCATCTGAAACCCCGGAAAACGTAGACAGCATCCCAGTATTTCAGCCTAAAACTCTTCCTGCAGATTCGTTGTTGGAGCAATGGCAAGACTATGATTCCTAATGGTTTTGGAGCACAGTCTGAAGTGCCATTAATCGCATGATGAATTGCGATCGCCATCGACTTAGAACAGTGGTGTTGGTGTGCTCAGCACGTCCGTAACATAGTCTGTTCCATGATTATCTCTGGCTACGACCCTGCGATCGATGTTCTCCTTGGTCCATCTAAACTGACTAAACTGACTTGGAGCGATTAACTGTCAGGTAGCCAATCTTCCGACAAGATCATGTCTAGAGAATAGGGACATGCCTCTGGAAACGCCGAAACTTCCATACCCGTTTGCTTTGATGCTTGACGACAGGCACGTTGATAACTTGCTTCAAGCTGTTGTGCA
>JBCBLF010000234.1:0-7617 GCA_038520475.1 Cyanobacteria bacterium J06627_8 | reverse complement strand
CACGACTACTTTATTTAAATAAAACGTGCTTCAACGGACTCTATCGAGAAAACTCGAAAGGCTACTTTAATGTCCCAATGGGACGATATAAAAATCCTACAATTTGTGATCCAAGCCTCTTAATGTCTGCATCATGTGCGCTTCAGTCTGTAGCGATCGCCCATGAACCATTTGAAGCTATTTTAAAGCGGGCCCAATCATCCACTGATTTTGTGTATTTCGATCCGCCCTATTTTCCGATCAGCGCAACGAGTAACTTCACGGGATACAACCGATATTCTTTTACGAAAGATGATCAGATTCGCTTGCGAGATACCTTTGTAACGCTGGCTGAAAGAGGCGTAAAGGTTATGCTTTCTAACTCAGATTGCTTGTTTATTCGGGAGCTGTATGAAGGATTTAATATTCAAGTGATTCACGCTGCACGAGCCATTAATTCAAATGCCAAAAAACGCGGCAAGATTACAGAATTGCTAATTACCTCATATTGAACTCGCTTGGGCAAAGCTTATAAATCAACAGGGGTTTTGGGAACGCACCCAAAACCCCTGCTATTTATTTGTAGTGAATTTGAAAAGCTTGCCAAGTTGTGTCTCGGTGCTCATTGAGGGCATACTAAATCTCGCTTGGAAAATCCCAAAATGTTTTTTGTGGAATTCCTGCAACGCGGGAATCCCACAAAAAAAGGTTTTTATCTCCGCATCTGGTATCAGAACGATGTGATACCGTTTCTCTAAAAAACCATCTACAGATGAGGAACCCTCATCTGTAGATGGTTTTTTTAGAGAATTGATGTGATATTTCTTCCGAAATGGATGCGCTAAATCGTGCGACAAGCCGAAGAGATGACAGTCCCTAATTGAGAGCTGCCGTTGACCAGGCTGTTTCGGGCACTTGATTTTCCAAAACGGGTGTTTCAGCTACATCAAGAACTTGCGTGGCTTCAGTCGGCTTAACGCTCAATAGGGTAGCGCTGTAAGGAACGACGCCTATGTGCTCACTCCCTAAACATTGAGCTGCTCGTCGTGATAAATCAAGTGACCGACGACCAATGTAAGGACCTCTATCGTTAATGCGAACCACGACAGTCCGACCATTTTTGAGATTAGTCACGTTGAGGTAGGTATCAAACGGTAGGGTTGGATGTGCGGCCGTTAATTCATTTTGGTCAAACCGCTCACCTGAAGCGGTCAATCTACCGTGGAAATAGGGTCCATACCATGATGCAATTCCATTGACTTCTTGACCATTGGCTTCTAAGGCTTGGATTTGAGCTTGTGATTCGCCCATGGATAGTGGTTTGGCACCTAAGGCAACGCGCAAGTTATTTGTCCAGGCGATCGCCGTGAGAGCGGGGTTATAGCCTGTTGGTACGGAGTCAGCCGTGACCTGCATAATTATTAAGTCCTGCGTTGCAATGAGATAAACATCGCCATTTGGACGAACTTCTAACTCATCCGGTCGGAAGTAATCGGGCTTGAGCAATGCTTTAATCGCTTCAGCAAAGTTGATCGCGTACGCTTCATCAACGAACTCTGCAACAACCTTCTCATCGACGACAACCTGTGAGATAGCCTGAGCATCGTCGTGATTTGTCAAAGCCTGAGGCGCTGCACTTGATGAAGAGCTGGGTGATAACGGCAATGGCGTTAGCGAACACTTCCTGAGCGTTGAGAGAGGTTGAGAAGCTGGATTGGGGACATCCAACTGAATAGGAGCTTGCAAGATGGAAAGTCCAGTTTTTTCAACTGAAGCAGATACGACATCTACCGTAGGAATGGAGTCGATTGAGTCATTCAACGGGGCGATCGCCGCAATTAAATTCTGGCTTTTGAGCATCATGGGCTCATCACTGCTATTGAGGTCAAGTTCACCGCTGTCAAGATCTGCTTGAGACGAAATCGAGAAGTCTTGATTCGCGGAAGTTTGCCCATGATCTTCCTCCGGCAGGAACATCGATAGACCAAAATCATTGATGCCTATCGTATGGATAGGAGTATCGACGTATGATCGCGAGACAGGATTCGGCAACACTGACGGTTGATCAAGTGCATCAAAAACGTCATCCAATAGCCTCAATACCGACAGACCGACACGATAGTGATGGGGTTCATAAACTGACTCACGTGTGAATTCTGCTGATGGAGAAACCGACGTCGATCGATCGGGTGTAGCGAATGGATCGGACTCATCAATGACGAAAAAGTCGGTCAATGACGAGTTAGCGGGTTTCAGTGACCCAGATGATGCCACAACAGGCACTAAGCCGCCGATAAACGAGGTGATGCACAAAACTTTCAAAACAGTCATATCAAAAGGTTTTTCGTAAAGAAGTTGTGAATTATTTTGCAATGGTATTCGATTGTACTGATCTTTCTGTGAGGTGTGGTGACGAGACTCACGTCTACGCATCAGTTTTTCTAATCAAATATCGTGACTCAAATCAACGTCTCGACTGCTGTTTCGCTTCTAATCGAGACGAACAGGGCAGTGACTGCTTCGATAAATATGGGATTCTAGCTTTCATAAGCGCTGTTTACTAAGGATTGATTGTCGTGTCTCAGTGGACGCATCTATTAAAAAATCTGGGAATTTGGGAAGGAAGTTTTACCCATTTTTCCAATGAAGGAATCAAAAAATCCTCTGTTCCTAGTCGAGTATCGCTAGAAGGTCTAGACAACAATCGAACGGTTTCCCAGGTCGTACAAATGCTGTCGGCTGATCGGCAAACTGTCGTCAGCGAGCGCAATCTACGCTATCAGACGCTCAGTCGAAGCATCTTAGTGTTTGAATCTGGGGCGTTTTCTCAGGGCTCGATGCAATATGGGCCGTTTTCTGACTTTGGGGCAGAACTTGGTTTTATTTGGGGCGATCGCCGCTGTCGGCTGGTTCAACTCTTTGATAAAGATTCCCAGCTATCAGCGTTTACGCTCATTCGAGAATATCGCCAGGGAGCTGATACTGATGATCTCCATCAACTCAACGCACGACCCTTGAAGATTGATGATTTAGTTGGAGACTGGCGCGGCACAGCGACCACGCTTTATCCTGACTGGTCTCCAGATAGCGAAGCCGTCACGCAAATGGTTGTGCAGAAAGAGGGCGATCGCCTCATTGAAACATCTACGACTTCACCTGCGACACGGCAATGGCACATTCGCGCATGTCCTTCTGTATCGGCTACTGGTTCGACGACTGATTCAACGCCAATAACGTTGCTTGAAGCGGGACAGGCTTCCCAGCAACTCCGAGCAATTTTGTTTCCAGGCGGCGTAATGAGTACGACTCCTCAGATCATTCCCAAGCGAGAAGCCTTCAATCTTGAGGCAACGTGGTATGTGACTGCTGACCATCGTCAGCGTATGATTCGGCAATACAATCACACTGGCGCTTGGAATGCCCTAACGCTCGTTGATGAACGAAGAGTTGTGTAATTCCTATGCTTCACAACTCATCCATGCAATCTTCTCAAATTCACAAAGAAGCAATCGGGGGTTTACGCGCATTACGCGTAAGCCCCCGATTGCTTCGTAACCTTTGCCAAGTCGTGAAAAGTATAGCTTTAGCCATTTAAGCTAGGACATTCAGTATGATTCGATTACTTAACCAATAGCCAAATGGCTCGCCGTCTTGTCCTAACGGAACTGGCGACGGCTATATCGAGTAGAGCAGTGTCATCTGTCAGTCTTCGAAAGGGGGAGGTCATTCGAAAAGTCTGTTATCTTCTCGAACACATACGGTCCCATTAATGCACCCCAGATTGGTTTTTCTGTTTCAGGGTCAACGCCCTTGTCATAGCTCAGAAATCGATCAGCTTCTACATCAAAGCCTAAAATCACTTGGCCTACTTTATTGTCGTAGTGGAATCGGCAGCGATCGCCAGATCGCATTCGTCCTGAGAATTGATTCGGTTTGCGCTCAATCTCTAAAACACAACCTGGCAATCGCTCTAGATCGTCCAACGAGAGGTGATTTAGGAGGGATGGATTCACGCCTGCTCCTTTGAATGCTGAAGGGCGTTTGAATCCAAAATACTGAGCGTTGAGCGAACCTTTGTCCTCACTTAATGTAAATACTCGCTGCCGATAGCTTTGGGACGGATCGAGCGCATTGGCCTGTTCGGCAAAAATAGCTAAACAGTTATCCAGTAAATGTGGAATTGGTCGATGCCACAAAACAAGCTTGACAAACCAGACCGGACTTTCTAGCGCCTGATCACGATTAGAAAATTCCCCTGCAAGCCACTGTGCGATGAGACTGGATGATTGAGCGTGATCCATTGATTGGGAGAACCTGTAGAGCGCTAAATCGTACAACCATCACTCAACCATAAATTGGATTCGTTTAGGCACGTCGTTTTTCTAAAACAGGACTCCCAAAACGTGTGAGTCCTATAAAAGATAATTATATCAAGTCTTCAAAACCAGCTAATCCGTGCGCAAACGCTGGTAAAGCCTATTGGTAGCTGGTTTTTAGAGAAACGATATTACCCATAAGGATGACCTTGCAGCGCAGGATCTCCTCCTAGACAGCTGGATTGTGAGGGATTGGATGTTCCACAACCTGAAGCATGTATTAGTTCGCTTGAATATGCGGCTTGGTGGACACTTCCATTTGGGTACTACGAATTTCCCAAGCTTTTTTCTGAGCTTGCCAAGCGCGCTCCAAAATTTTCATTCGTGCTGCTGGTGTGAACTGCGGCAACAAGCTTTGACGCAAGGACCATTTAACAAAGACGAGTAATTGAGACTCTAACTGATTAGAGTTCAACATCAAACTGTCGCGCAAACGAGAGACGGCCATCGTTTGAGTTGAGGAAGCGCCAGTGTGTTGAAGGGGAGATGGTTGCATGAAAAGGTGCCTCCGAAACGTATCACTGCTCTCGTGGTCGAGAGTAGCCCATCATCGTTGCGCTAGAGAATGACAATGCAGCAACATATTGAACTTAATGGACTGAATCTGTCTTCAAAATGATGTCGCCCAATTTCGCATTTATGTCACTATTCTATGTATTTACCGTATGTTGCCTATGGGTTTTACTGATCTCAAAGGTGTTCTTCACAAAATCACGATTTTCAATAAGTTTTTTGAAAAGATATCGTTTTATGTAAGTCTCGAATTCCCCTTGAAATAAAACATTCAACCATCATCGATAGCTTGAATATTTGTTCACGTAATGATGGTGGTATGTTGATTCCTCGATATTCTGCGAAGTGACTTCTTATACAAAGAATCGTTTACTCATGTAGCGGAACAGAATGTGCTAAGTTATCGAAAATTTATAGTTCTACGTGAAAACTACAGTGCGGTTTCCATAGACTAAGACTCGGTTTTGAAGATGTAAGCGAACGGCTCTCGCTAACACGACCCTTTCTAGGTCCTTGCCTTTCCGAATCAGGTCAGCAACGTCATCGCGGTGGCTGACTCGTACGACATCTTGCTCGATAATTGGGCCTTCGTCGAGTTCTTCTGTTGCGTAGTGAGCTGTTGCGCCGATGATTTTAACGCCTCGCTGGTGGGCCCGCTGATACGGATTGGCTCCAGCAAAGGCCGGAAGAAATGAATGGTGAATGTTGATAATGCTAGAAAACTGGCTGAGTAACCAGGGGCTAACCACCTGCATGTATTTGGCGAGTACGACTAAATCAATCTCGTACTGATGGAGTAGGTCGAGTTGCTTTTGTTCCTGGGCTTGTTTGGTTTCTGCTGTGATGGGGACGTGACGATAGTCAATTTTAAACTGTTCAGCGATTGGGCTGAGCTTATCGTGATTACTCAAAATTAGCGGAATCTGCGCGGGGAGTTCACCTGCTTGAAATCGCCAGAGCAAATCAAGCAGGCAGTGATCTTGTTTGGTGACCCAGATTGCAATGCGAGGGACAGTATCAGAAAAACGGATTTGCCATTGGGCTTCTAACGGTTGAGCGATCGCCTCAAAGGCGGGTTTAATCACATCACGCCGGAGGTTAAATCCATCTAATTGCCATTCAATTCGCGCTAGGAATAAGTCTGCGGCTTCATCGCGATGCTGATCGGCATGGATGATGTTTCCACCATTGGAGTAGATGAAGTTCGCAAGCTTAGCAACGAGTCCTTTTTGATCGGGGCAGGAGAACAAGAGTGTTGCAGTGGTGCTAGTCATGTCAATACCGTCTGATTCGCGTCAACATGCGACGTGTTGGCTGCTGTATTTTAGCCTCAAGTTTTTGGGCGATCGCCAACATTAATGAGACTTACGGATTTTCTACAGCCGTGTGCAATTGCATTACGGACAGAAGCAGTATGGTGAGTGCATCGCGCCCCATCATACTGTCTCTATCGCGAATTCCACAGCGAATAATCTGTATTCATCGGTGTTGCCACCATCGAATGAATAGCTTTTCGAGTTCAATCCACACAAACATCAAGCTACTAAACCCAACGCAAATCAATAGCTCGGTCAGGTTGAGTGCCTGAGTGCCAAAAAACTCTCGTAAGGGTGATACGTAAATCAGCATCAGCTGCAAAATCGTCGTGACAACCACGGCCATCAACACATAGGGATTCGACAGAGGATTCATTTCTAAGGTCAGGCGTTTATCTGAGCGAACGGCGATCGCATGTCCCATCTGAGCGAGACAGAGCGTTGTAAACACCATTGTTTTCCACCGCTCGACGTTCTCTCCGCCTCCCATCTGGGTATAGTCATAGGCCCACACCATTAAAGTGATTGATGAAATGCTGAACACAATGCCAATGCGCACCATGTAAGCCCCCATGCCCCGAGCAAAGATACTTTCTCTAGGGTCATGGGGCGGCCGCTTCATCTCTTCTGGATCAGCAGGTTCAACAGCGAGGGCCAGAGCTGGTAAGCCATCGGTGACCAGGTTCATCCAGAGAATTTGGAGTGGAGTCAACGGAACGCCGCCCATGGGTACAAGAATGGGTGAGGCTGCAATAGTGAGCACCTCGCCAATATTGGATCCCAGAATATAGCGAACAAAACGTCGAATGTTGGAGTAAACGACTCGTCCTTCTTCAGTTGCCGCAACGATGCTTGCAAAATTATCATCCAACAGCACCATGTCGCTGGCTTCCTTACTCACGTCTGTTCCCGTGATACCCATCGCAATGCCGATATCAGCCTGCTTCAGGGCTGGTGCATCATTGACGCCATCTCCGGTCATGGCAATGACGCCTCCCCGTTTTTGCAAGGCTTGAACAATTCTCAGCTTATGTTCGGGAGCAACACGGGCGTAGATGTTGATTTGGTTAACGTCGCGTTCTAAGTCAGATTGAGCTAGCTTTTCTAATTCTTGGCCCACGAGAACCGGCGCATCTGATGGTGCAATCCCTAACTCAACGGCGATCGCCCGTGCGGTGAGTTGATGATCACCTGTAATCATCATCGGGCGAATGCCTGCCTCCAAGCATTCTTTCACTGCATCGCGAACTTCAGGTCGAGGTGCGTCAAGCATTCCCACCAATCCAAGCCAAATGAGCTCCGATTCTTGGGCCTCCGCATCACTCTCGGCTGGAATCGTGTCCACATATTTGTAGGCAAATCCGAGAATACGCAATCCTTGGCCTGCAAGGTCGTTGTTGTTCTGTACGATGCGAGTTCGATCCTCTTCCGAT
>JBCBLF010000233.1:0-7756 GCA_038520475.1 Cyanobacteria bacterium J06627_8 | reverse complement strand
CGATTATGGATAAAGAGCTCTACGGCTTGTCAGGTGGAGATATCGACTAATAATAATGAAAAAAATATTCAAGAGTTTCCATAAAGAGATGTTGAACCTGTATTCATCGCAGACTACGGTCTAATCACTTTTAATAGTCAGCTTAGATGATACTCATTCTCATTAAACTCAGCAAATTTGTCAAGTGATAGGCGATCGCCGTTGAGTACTCATTCAGTAGCGAAGCGATCGTCGATGTAAATGTTAGTCGTTTATGCTTTAGACAAGCGACATCAAGTAAGGGATACCTCAAATTGTGAGCATGTCTATTAAAAATGATCCGCTCCTGGTCTTTCCTAATGCACCGATTCTGTCTAGCGATCGCGCTAACTGGCAGAGCATCTCCTTTGCTCACTTTCGACAGCCACCCCATGGAGTCCCAGAATACACACCGTCGCATCATATGATTTGTATGAATGTTGGGAAGACGGTGATGTTGGAGCAATCCGTTGATGGGAAACGTGAGATTGCTTACTCAACGCCTGGCGATCTAGGAATTTATCCAGCCTATCTGAGTCAAAAGTTCTGTTGGGAGGAAGATGTTGAGTTTTTCAATTTATTTCTAGAACCGTCGTTTATTGCTCAGGTTGGATATGAAGTGTTTGGGCGCAATTGTTGTGAACTTATTCCTAATTTTGTCGCACTGAATGATCCGCTCATCCAACAAATTTGCTTTGCACTGAAAAAATCCCTGGAAATTGATCAGGAACATAGCCGTCTTTATGCTGATTCAATGGCACAAGCGCTAGTTGTCCATCTTTTGTCCAGATACTCGACTCATTTACCTAAAATACAACTCAATCCAGGTGGCTTAACCAAACGACAACAGCAACAAATTTTTGAATATATTCAAGTGAATTTGGACAGGAATATTAGCTTGGTTGAATTAGCAGGGGTTTTGAAATTTAGCCCATGCTATTTCGCCCGGTTATTCAAGAATTCAACGGGTATTCCACCGCATCAATATCTATTGCGTTGCCGTATTGAGCGCGCCAAACAGCTGTTGACGGTAGATAGCTTATCGATTGCAGCAGTTGCTCAAAGGGTTGGTTTTGCTAGCCAAGGGCATTTTACTTATCATTTCAAACGTTTTGTGGGCATAACGCCTAAAGCTTTTTTACGGCGATCGCAAGAACGTTGAAAACAATCACAAGAACGTTGAAGAAAACTATTTCAAGGCTGCTCGATACTGAATGTGTCGTCTAATTTTGAGGATTCTCTATGAGACGCATTCTTCATATTGATGCAAGCTACAGCACTGAAAGTTCGGTATCGCGAGGTTTATCGGGAGCTTTTATCAGTGCGTATCAAAAGATTCATCTCGGAGATACGGTACTTTATCGAGATTTAGGGCAGTTTCCAGTGCCTTATATTAATGAAACCTGGATTGCAGCCATTCATTCGCCACCTGAAGCTCACACAGCAGAGATGGTTGACGTATTGAAGATGTCTGATCCATTGTTGGAGGAATTTCTATCAGTTGATTGCTATGTCTTGGGCGTGCCTATGTATGGCTTTACGATTCCTGCGACGCTTAAAGCCTATATCGAGCACCTGATCCGGATTGGACATACTTATGAGGTCAATGAAAACGGTGTTCAAGGCCTAGTTCATGGGAAGAAAGCTCTGTTTATTACGAGTCGCGGTGGTAGCTATCCGCCTGGATCTCCCTTTGGTGAAGATCATCAAGAACCCTATCTACGAACTATTTTTTGGTCATTTGGGATTACAGATGTACAGTTTCTCAATGTAGATAATCTGGTTTTAGGCGATCGAGAGCAATCGATTTCAACTGCTCAGGCTCATCTTCAAGCACTTGCTGCTCAATGGTAGATTGTGAAGAGGGCACTAGCGTCGAGTTAATGGCGTCTTGATAGCGGTAACTCTCAGTTAGAAAGCGTAGATATCAGCGGCGAGGATCAAGTCATCCATGACGAACGTCGAGACGTTGTTCAAGCCCTTTCATCTAGCAATAGCAAATTAGAGGCGGTGCTGGCTAAACCATAGGTTATATCAATGGTTCTATAAGCCATGGGAAGCAACCATAGGGTGCTAATCTGAACGTGGTCAGTCACCAATTGAAGCGACGTGTCTATCCATAAAATCGCCACTGAATCAACACACAGCAATGCATTAGATGACTGGAGACTTCAACCCGGATACATTAGTGAGGGTGGGTCTGAGTTTGAAGCGATTCATATTCTATTTGGGCGTTTTCTAGCCGATCGCCATTCAGATAATCCCCTCGCCGATCGATCGTTACTCACAGAGAATGATGAGTTTGAATGGGGTCGAGGTAAGCCATTGGAAAAGGTGATTGATTCTCAACAATCATTCGATGCACTAATGCTCAATCCTCAATTATTTCGAAATGCGATCGCCATTATTGAGCCTTGGGAACACGTCGGATCTAACTTACATGGAGAGAATGTCAGAGCATCCTTGAATGTGGCCTATATTGCCCAAAAAGTTGCGGACTGTGATTCTATTTTGTTCCCACTGTGGCAATCTGGATTATTCGACGTACAAAAGTTAGTTTCTGTCATTAGCTCTGGACTATCCATTGTTATGGAAGGCGGAGATCCATCAGTTCGAGATCAGTCGACATTTGAAGATTCAAACTGTTCACATGCAGATCTCGTTCGTTTAACCGAGCAAATTTTGTTAGCACGCACCCCAACCAGTGCATCGGCGATTTTCATCTGCCTAGGACATCAGCTCGCTGCTCAAGCACATATTAGTTTGATTCGACGAGCGGTTGATAGCGTGTTAGCGACGACCTCCCTTGCCAGAGATCCGAATAACAAAGTACTCCGAACACTCCAACGAGTCTGTACCCATATTCAGACCGTCGGACAATCATTATCGATACGTAAAAAGAATGGATATGTTGCAGCCTCTGACTGGAGTCATCCAGAATTTACTGTCGCGAAGAATGAGGCGCAAGAAATTGGGAACCGTCAGCTACTCCCGTATCAATCTCCGGATCATGAAACAGCCGGCATTCCAGAAGAATTGATTGTGGCTCATGAGGTGACAGCGGACGAACATGAAGGCGTGATTGATACATCGATCGCCTACGAGCACGAACTCAATATTTCGATGTTTCATTCTGATGAGGTGAATGAAGAAGCCATTCTTTTTGCGAACTGGGCCTATCGTCTTATTCACGATGCGCTAATTCCTTGTCGCCATTTAGTGTCGAACAGTCCGCTCTCTTGGCTGATTCAGTTACCCGATGCGATCGAGATTTTGTGCTCAACGGCAGAAGATGGCGAGGTTGTCACTGAATGTTCTGCAACCTGTATCAATTACAAAGATTTCGAAACGAAAGAGGTACGCCGCTCCTTTACATGCCAGTTCCATCCAGAACTGTTGGCAGACTTACGAGTTGTGGGAAAGCGAAAACCGCCCTCTTATGCAGAACTCAAACATGACGATGGTGCTCGATTATTTGCTCGTTTACTGTACGCAGGTATGCACGAGTAAGTAAGGTAATAGTGTCGCTCTGTGCTTCTAGGCGCACAACAAAGAATGGGCATCTTGGGAGACACGTTACTGGATAGGCGATCGCTGGAGTCGCTTATGACGATTGCTGTGATTAGGATCGAGATGATTGGCTCGTCAATCAGCACTCAATAGTCAGTATTGTTGATGCTTCCCAGCAAAACATTGGGAAGCATCAACAATAAGCGTTTCCGCTGTGCTCTAGAACTTTAAACACGCTCCAATGGGTTGCAAACCGCTATAACCATAACAAACAAAGTTTATTAATTCGCTTTCTGCACATCGCTTGGTGGTAGAACCACGTGGGTGGCCAAGCCTAACCGTCGTAAACCTTGAATGGCCCACCAGGTCACATCAATTTCCCACCACTGTAACCCTGCTTTGGCCATGTTGGGATAGGCATGGTGGTTATTGTGCCAGCCTTCACCATAGGCTAGAATTCCTGCCCACCAGAGATTTCGGGAGTTGTCTGCAGCATCCTCAAAGGTCCGATAACCAAAGGCATGGCAAGCAGAATTAATTAACCATGTACAGTGCCAGAGAGCTACTACTCGTACAACAACACCGTAGAGAACAAAGGACCAGCCGCCCCAGAGATACAGCAAAGCTGCAAGTGGCAGTTGCAACAAAAGAAAATAGCGATCGAGCCATCGATAATAGGCGTCTTTAGCTAAATCGGGCGCAAATTTCTTATAGAATTTGTAGTCAAAGTGTTCAGCACGAGGATAGAGCATCCACAATAGGTGACTCCACCAAAAGCCTCGCTTAGCAGAATAGGGATCATTTTCAACATCTTCAGTGTGCAAGTGATGCACGCGATGCCCTGCTACCCAGAAAATAGGCCCTCCTTCAATGGCCAGAGCACCAATGCTGGTGACAACATATTCCAGCCATTTTGGCACTCGAAAACTGCGATGGGTCAGCAATCGGTGATAGGCCAAACAGATACCAATACTTCCCGTTAGCCAGTGGAGCGCGATCGCCACGCCTAGGGCTGCCCAGGAAAAATGCCACGGAGCCAGCAGTACCAAAAGATGGAAGGTACCGAAAAATCCGACAGCCCACCAGGAAATTCGACCGCTGGGTGCCTTTTGAGGGAACGTTTTTAGAGATGCAGATGTCATAAAAATCCTCGCTACACGATAATCGAGCTTTTTCCCGTGAACATCTATGGGTATGAGTCCTTTGCCTTTACTAGCAATGGTCAACCTCATATAGACAAGTTTCAGGAAAGCACGGTATTCTAAACAGCATCGATGCAAGTTCTACTTGCAAATCTAAGGTAACAATCTTTTTAGAAGATTGCAAGTGTCACTTTCATTTATGTCCACTACTCCTTCTTCATCAAGACAAAAGTTAATTCGTGCAGCCTTAACCCTGTTTGTTCAACAGGGTATTAGAGATACCACGACTAAACAGATAGCCAAACAGGCCGATGTTAATGAAGTCACCCTATTCCGGCAGTTTGGCAACAAAAATGGTTTACTGCTTGCCGTTTTAGAAGAAGGAGAGGTATTTCAGCGCCTTAGCCAAATGTTGGTGCATCAAACGGAACGAGCGAGTGCTGGAACAACAGACTGTTCTGATGTTTTGAGAAACTATGCGGTCACATTTTTACAAGCCTTGGAGCAGGTACCAGAACTCATTCGGTCGATTGTGGGGGAAGCTGGGCGGGTTTCTGCCGAACACCGGTTAGCGTTGGACCACGGGTTAACTCAGGCTAATCAGTACGCAGCGGAACTTTTTGAGCAATATTTCCTTGGTTATGCCGATGGGGATAATGACGCAACACTACTCCGAAAAGAGGATGGCTCTGATGTATCCTCGTCACTGCCTGCTGAGCGTCTAGTGCCCATCATCCATAGTCTTTTGTTGGGATATACCATAATGAAATTGACAACGAATGATGATCAACAGTGGTCCACTTCCAGTCAATTCATTGAAGATATGGTCAATCTCCTTTGTCCGCCTCAGGTATTCAATCTGCCCTCAACGCCTCATTCCTCTCAACAAGTGCAAGCTACACCTGCAATTATGTTGGATCTACCAGCATCCCTGATCCACGATATTCTGCAACTCGCTAAGAAATCTCATCTTCAGGATTATGCCATGCTCTATATTTTATGTGCGAGTGGCATTACTCCGGAGGAATTAATTGGTTTAGAACGCAGCAACCATATTAGCGATCGCAACCAACATTTGCTTCAGATTACCAAGGGCAAGCCCCGCCAAGTGCCTATTAGTCAACGGATTATGGGCAAACGCTATGGTACGTACCAAAACAATCCCCTAACTCAATGGCTGAAGAAGCGTAAGGACAACCATCCTGCTCTGTTTATTAAACTCTCTCCCCAGCAAGGTCAGCAAAGTAATGAGGAGGATAGCCTTACAGGCTCTTCCAAGGGGAATAGTGGCGATAATTCTACTGTTGTAACCAATCAGCTCACCCTAGCGGATCTTCAAAGCATGTGGAAAAAACTGACTGCAGATCTATCGATGTTATCTGGAGCTCCAGTCCAGCTAGAGCAATTGCAGAGAACCTGGTGTACAGACTTACTGATGCGGGGTGTTACCCCTGAAAATATGCAAATTTTAACAGGGTGGAGCCTGGAACAACTCAATCCTTATATTCAACGGGCTAAGGAAAAAGCTGCAATAGAGCAAGTGATGCAATTGGATAAACAATGAGACTTAACCATCAACGTTTGGAGCTATTTGGACGTTCTCCTGACTTATGTGCTCTTTAATGAGTTTGTACGTGTCTGTGCTCTGAAAATGTGCTTAATTATCGCTTTAGCCATTTAGGCTAGAACACCGAGTATTATTCGCTTCTTTGGCATATTGCCAACTGGCTCGCCGTCTTTTCCTAACGGAACTAGGGACGGCTATACTGTACGCGAGATGAAGATTCAAGCATTCCGACAACGCAAAAAGAATCTGAGAACTATCTATTGATAGGGAGTGGCCCCTTCGCTGGGCTGGTTAGTCGTATTTGGTTAGTTAAGGAAGTAAGTTACTGCCTCAAGAAACGCTCCTCTTCCTTTTTCTCGACGGTCGAGATGGACGTGATGTGTCGCGTTCTGGATCGTGACCGTTTCTACTCCAGCGGCATTGACGAGATGGTCTTGCAGCGTTGTCAAATCCTCTGGTCGGCTCCAGAAGTCATTTTCTGAGCGAATCATCAGGACGCGTGCTGTTATCGGTGCAGCATCCCAAAGCTGGCGTCCCAATGCAAGATAGAAGGAGTCTTCCATCGCCCCCGATGGGGCGCGAAAGGAAGGTGGATTACGGCTCTCTGAGGTGGGGTCCGAGGCAAGCGCTGCTTGCTGGTATGCCTCGACCACCCTGGGGTCACGCCACTGGGTCTTGTCTTCTACTGGAATGGCACGATCCCAGGATGGCAACAAGGAGTCGGCTGTATTCAAGCGATAAGCGCCAAACCGTTCGGTGTTGAAGCGATTAGAGTCATTTGGGTCTGCTAAGGATGAGCCACGGCCAAGGTTCTCATGACCGTCATGTGCGCCATAGAGCGCGTTGTACATAATGAGATGGCTGACCGTTTCTGGGTAAAGGCTCGCGTACATACCAGCCCAATGTCCACCCGTGGCCCAACCGAGTAGCGCCACAGTTGCGTGTTCTGTTTGCTCAACGACCGCTCGCACAACAGCATCAATATCGCGCACCACTTCGTTTGAATTAACCAGCGGGTTTCCCTCTCTCGAACCATCCTGACCAATGCGGGTCGAGCCACCATAGCCACGCGCATCCATGACGAAGACGTGATGACCAGCCTGCGCTAGATCGACAGCGAGCGAACCACCTGCAACAGGCAAATCGAACGAAGCAATACCCGGTACTCGGGCTCCGTGAATCAGAATGATCGGCGGCTTGCCGCCTTCGGCAGCAGTGTCCGACACTTCGCGAACATGCAGCTCGATACCAGGCTCACCTTGGATAATGAAGTCTTGACGCTGGATTCCTGTCTGTGCAGAACTCATTGGGATCGTCATTGCGATCATCAGGGCAACCACCGTGCTTAAGAGTAAACGTCTCATGTGTAGGTTTTTCATTCAACTGCCCCTGCGTAACCAAGTCGCAGCAGCGTATTTGACATCGAGGCAGCGTAAAGCTCATGACCTATAAGGCTCATTTTCACTTTCGTGACGAATCTACGATGCACCTTGTATAGCGCTACGCGCTCAACTCAAAC
>JBCBLF010000232.1:0-7819 GCA_038520475.1 Cyanobacteria bacterium J06627_8 | reverse complement strand
CACGCAACGTGGGTAAAATCGTTGGTAAATTCGTTGGTGATTATCGCGAGTGAACGAAACACAATGCTTTGGGGCGCATTTCACTGTTAGCTTTTGGTAGCTGTTCGAGGTATGGCCCGTTACCAGTTTCGTTCACAGAGAAATAAGGGGGTTGGGAACACATTGTGCTCCCAACCCCCTTATTTCTCTGTGAACATTGCCAAGTGATGCATCAAGATGGTTGGGCAATCGGACGCGATGGTGGAAGGTCAGCCGTGCCAAACACAGGGGCAGGGTCGAGCCCGGTAACGTGCTGGAATTGTTCCGGGGTCACGGTACTGACAATTGGGTTGAGCTCCCAATCTTTAAGTTTGTCATGGGACTTTTTGAGAAAATCAATGCCTCGTATCATCGGCACAGCCGCCCATCCGTCAACAAGTGTCTCTGTGATAGCAAGTTCAATAAGGGGTGCAGGATAAGTCTGCAGCAAATCAGTCAAATAGCGACTAAATCGATCGGTATCATCACCATCGATCTGATAGCTGTCCACAATATGTTTGACGCGTTGTTGATTCAAATACTCTTGTAAACTCATGTCATTCTGGACGGACGTATTCTTAATACGAAATCAGTCTCAATGATGCACCACAACGGAACGTCACGATTCAATCAACTCAAAACCAAATAGATGGTCAATCGTTTTATTCAACCATCTGCAGCCACCAAAAACTGAGTTAGAGCAGCGACTTAAATCTCATCTGGGCCAACGAGCTACCTACTAATTTAAGCCAATGATCTACAGCGATGCATTAGACTCTAGTATTGACCAATGGTAGTGACTGAATCCTATTGTTGAGTATCAATGCAACAACTTGTCACGATTTTGTCATGGATTTGTTAATAGCTTGAGGCGTTAATCATGAAGCGAAAAAACTAGAAATCAGCTGAACAACCGCTACATATAATGCAATTTGAACTGCAATGATAACAAGCAACGCTATCACTAGAACAATGAAAAAGCGTTTATCAGCAGCTTTATTATTATCTGGATCCTGTAAGTGCGCTTCAATAAGCCGCAGGTTCTTCGCATTTGCTTTCCACCCAACGTCAAATAAATCGCCCAAGACGGGAATCATTCCAACAATCATTTCCAACACAATGTTGAACAGCATTCGAGTCAGCGTTGGAACTGAAAGGCGAAATCGCGTGGCTTCTAAAACAATGTAAGCAGAGAGTATTGTGCCAACAACATCGCCTCCTCCAGGAAGTAATCCAATAATGGGATCGAGGCCGAAGGAGTAGTCTGTACCTGGAATCGTGATGGCATTATCGAGCAAATGACTTAATGCTCGAATTCTATCTAACCTGGATGCATGTTCGAGACGGTGGCGTTCGTGATCGTCTTCTAGGTTCACAGGGCGATCGCCCTGCGGCGTCGAATGAGAAGACTGTGAGGGAGGGACTGAGTTTTTGTTCATCCGGATGGTGTGATGAGGCAAATACGCGATTCATCATACCGCAGCCGCGACGCCCAAAAAGTCCCTCTTCAGGAATAGCGATCGCACTCAACACAGGAAGCTTGAGCACTGTAGAACAGGTTACGATTTGCCAAAGATGCCACAACCTGACATCACGTCCAAAACGACAGAGGATGTTGGGCATGCACGCTCAACATCCTCTGTCGTTCTCGAATCTCTAACGAGTTCTTTAGGTCTAGCTAAGGCTAAGGCTTTGACAAAGCAAATCCTACATCATGCCCATGCCAGGCATACCCATGCCAGGCATACCCATGCCGCCCATACCACCCATGCCGCCCATGCCATCCATGTCAGGAGCAGCAGGCTTAGGAGGCTCAGGTTTCTCGACAACGAGTGCTTCTGTCGTCAAGACCATGCCAGCAATAGAACCCGCATCTTGCAGTGCCGATCGCACAACTTTCGCTGGATCGACAATTCCCGCAGCCACCATATCTTCAAAGGTTCTTGTGAGTGCGTTGAAACCCTTGTTTCCTTCAAACGCACGAACCTTCTCAACGATGACTGATCCCTCGTCGCCTGCATTTTCTGCAATCTGACGAAGAGGTGCTTCGAGGGCCTTGATAACAATGTCTGCACCGATTTGCTCTTCGGTTGATAGTCCTTGCTTCAGAGTTTCTCCCTTCTTCGACAGCTGGATGAGAGTTGTTCCACCACCGGGCACAATACCTTCTTCGACGGCTGCACGGGTCGCATTGAGTGCATCTTCAATGCGAAGTTTGCGATCCTTAAGTTCAGTTTCGGTTGCAGCTCCAACTTTGATCACGGCAACTCCACCTGAGAGCTTTGCCAATCGCTCTTGAAGCTTTTCTTTATCGTATTCGGAATCTGTCGCCTCTAATGATTGACGAATTTGAACAATGCGCTTGTCAATATCAGCTTTGTTGCCTGATTCAGAAACGAGAGTGGTGTTGTCTTTGGTAATGGTGACTTTCCGCGCACGCCCCAGCATATCAATGGATGCAGTATCGAGGTTCAAGCCAATTTCTTCTGAAATGAGTTGACCACCCGTCAATACAGCAATGTCTTGAAGCATTGCTTTGCGGCGATCGCCAAAGCTAGGAGCCTTTATCGCTACGATGTTCAGCACTCCACGAAGGCGATTGACTACTAGGGTTGCTAGCGCTTCTCCCTCAATATCTTCCGCAATGACCACTAAGGGACGACCTTCGCGAGCAATTTTTTCCAGAATAGAAACCAAATCCTGGATATTGCTGACTTTTTTATCGGTAATCAAAATCAGCGCATCATCTAATTCGCAAATCATGCGCTCTTGATCGGTGACGAAGTAGGGGGAAATATAGCCCCGGTCAAACTGCATCCCTTCAACAACTTCCAATTCAGTCGTAAGAGACTTTGATTCTTCAACCGTGATAACGCCATCTTTGGTGACCTTATCCATCGCTTCAGAGATCATCTGACCGACTTCTTCATCATTACCCGAGGACACCGTTGCCACCTGAGCGATCGCATTCCCTTCCACAGGTTTAGCAAGAGCCGCGATTTCATCAACGAGCTTGTTAACGACCTTTTCAATGCCGCGACGAAGGCTGACTGGGTTACTGCCTGCGGCCACATTCTTCAGTCCCTCACGGATCATGGCCTGAGCCAACACTGTTGCCGTGGTGGTACCGTCTCCCGCAATATCCTTCGTTTTGGATGCGACTTCGCGAATAAGCTGCGCACCAGTATTTTCTAGTGGATTTTCTAATTCAATTTCTTTTGCAATGGTGATGCCATCATTAACAATTTCAGGAGCACCATATTGCTTTTCAAGCACCACGTTTCGACCTCTAGGGCCAAGCGTGATGCGAACGGCATCAGCGATTGAGTTAACCCCTCGCTCTAGAGCCTGCCGAGACTTTTCATCAAAGACAACGAGTTTTGCCATATCCCTACAGTTTCTCAATTCTCCAAAGAGTACTCTAGCATCGAATTTAGCAGTCCATCAGCGAGAGTGCTAAATTCTGCTGCATCTCTTAATGCACCTTAAAATGCGCGAGCAATGTAATGGGAAGCAACTGTGAAACGATTAGGCTGTGGGCTGTCTTATGCCATCACCATGCCGCCATCTACGTTAATGGTTTGTCCGGTAATGTAAGCGGCTGCGGGATCGGCTGCAAGAAAACGAACCAGCCCAGCGACCTCATCGGCGGTACCATAGCGTCCGAGAGGAATGAACTTGAGGATGTCGTCAGACTTCAAGTCGTGGGTCATGTCTGTGGCAATGAAGCCAGGCGCAACGGCATTCACCGTAACACCTCGGGTCGCCAACTCTTTTGCAACGGTTTTGGTAAAACCGACAACCCCTGCTTTTGCAGCACTGTAGTTGGCCTGTCCTGGATTACCCATCAATCCAGAAACAGAAGCGATGTTGATGATACGTCCGGTTCTCTGCTTCAGCATGATTTTCGCAGCAGAGCGGGTACACAAAAATACTCCCGTAAGGTTGAGATCAATCACGCGCTGCCAGTCTTCTGGCTTCATTCGCAGCAACAGCGTATCGCGGGTGATACCGGCATTGTTTACCAACACGTCAATGCGTCCCCACTTGTCCATGACGGCTTTGAATAGTTCGTCAATCTCTTCAGTCTTGGAGACATCCGCTTTAAGGGCGATCGCCTCAGTCCCCATGGTCTGAATTTCAGCAACGACCTCCTCTGCAGATTGGGCCGAACTCGCATAATTGACCACGACCTTCGCCCCACAGGTCGCTAGCGCCAAGGCGATCGCTCGCCCAATTCCCCGTGATGCCCCTGTAATGAGTGCAATTTTATCGGTCAATGGTTGAGTAGCAGTCGGGGAATTAGTCATAGGACACAGAGCCTCAAGCTAACCTGGAAAATTGGACAGGTTTCATTATGACGAGCCGCTGTCATTTGGTAAAGAGGCAACTCTATTCATCATGCAATGGGCGGGTCTTATTAAACGTGCACCCGATCGCATCAACCTAGTTGCCCTTAAAACCTGCTGTAGCGCAGGGTCCCTTGTAAAAAAACAGCAGCGTCACTGTCAAGTCATCCATGATCGCATAGAGTACAGCGACTTCGAAGCGCTTGAACCTTTACACAGAATTCGTCCATTGAAGGGTGCACTATAATTCGCTAGAGCTCGCTAGAGTTAGATGACCACAAGCTATTCACTGCAAGGAATATAGCAGAATGTATCAGATCAGCTTTAACACCAGGTTGTTGCGAAAGAATACATCAGTCATCAGCATATGTTTACTGTCGTTCGCTTTTTCTCTTGGTTTGAGTGATTCTGTTCACGCGCAATTTGGGATCGATCGACCTGATTTTTTTGAACGAGGTCAAGAGCAACTTGAATTAGAAATTGAACAGCTTGAGCAACGGCAACCTGATTTTTTTCTCAATCCCGATTTTCTCCCCATCTTAGATGACTCTGCTGATGCTCTTTTGTGGTCGCCGGTTGTCTTACGCGACGGGGGTAGCGTTGTTTGGATGCCTCAAGGCGTCTTAAGCCAAGAAACTCAAACCGTCGAAAGTGTTGATGGCGCCATCGATTTCGACGTCGTTTCAACGACCTCTTCAGTGGGACGATTCGTTGTAGCGTTCTCTGGAGCAGAGGATTCTTTTGCTAATACAGAGCCGAGTGATTGACTCGATCGAGTGTACCGACGGATCATTGGCGGCCAGACTGGATTTGGTGCTGTGAGCGATCGCTCAATTACAGTTGCGAACTACTCTGGCAGAGAGTTTGTTCTTCAAAATCAGGATGAAGTCATCACCTATCGAACTCTATTCGTTGAAAACCGATTGTATATTTTGGCTGTCAATCAATCCGCAGACTTCGATCGTCAAGAGTCAATCATCATGTTTTTCGACTCATTCCAGTTGCTTTAAGAATTTTATGTTGTCCGACCATCTCCATCGCAGCGTTTCAAGAATTCTACGTTCAGCAATAGTATTGAGTTTGAACCGTTTAGATCAAACTACTATTCCAGCTGAGAATGAATGTTACTAGTCGATCGCTTCATCAAAAGTACCGACAATTACTCATTGTTTTAGTTGCGAACTTCTGTGTCTCTCCGTTTCTCAAAGTAGGCATTGAGAGCCTTGCATCTGCGTTTTTGCTGTTCTATACCCTTATCGTCATTATTCGGAGTTTTTCATTACCTAAATTCTTGGTGTCGGTATACACGGCGATCGCTTTTATAGCCTTTTTTCTACAGATCAGCGCAATCATGGGGTGGCTAGCGTTTCCTGAGCAATCACTTGAGCTCGTTCCACAAGTGATTTTTGTAATTTATCTAGGTGCCGCTGCGTATTGGATTGGACGAGACATTTTTACGACGTCTAGAGTCACATTAGACACCGTTCAAGGCGGAATCAGTATCTATTTGTTAATCGGATATGTGTGGGCGTTGTTCTACAGCATGATTTCAACGCTTGATGCTGACGCGTTTTCTCAATCGCTGCTGGCAAGAGGATACTTTTTACAATCTCTGTACTTTAGCTTCACAACCCTGACCACCTTGGGATACGGCGATATCGTGCCTGTAAGTGACGTTGCTCTGGTTTTCTCGAATCTAGAAGCAATTATGGGTCAGATGTACTCGACTGTATTTATTGCCATCTTAGTGGGTGGCTATCTCGCGCAACATTCAAATAACCACCAGTGATGATGATGATTAGAGCTTGAAATCTTGAGCATAGTCCCGCACTGCCATAACTATAGGTTTTAGAACAGGTCTGTGTCATCACTAGGCTGGCTAGAGCATAGGTGCCGAATCAATTTTTCAAAAAACAGCTACAGATAAGGGGTTGCTCACCTGTAGCTGTTTTTTGGACGAAACGGTATTAGCTATGATTTTGGCGTTGATCGGGTGAGCACCTGATAGGCAATAAATACCATGAACCCAATGTATCCAAGCACTACGGTCCAATCCATCCATGCAGTGGGATTGTCTGTAAACCCGTTCGTCACGTTGGTAACTCCATTACGAATGAAATTCAAATCTGTTCAGAGATGTTGGCAGCCGAGCCTCCACATTCCCAGACAGATAAACGCTCGATCAACTGACACAAAATCGACTCAGCGATTATGCTGCTCCTCTCAATCGCTTAGTATTGTCGACCAAGCTTTGAGCAAAGTTATCGAAACGTTTCGATAGCTTTTCATCTAGAAGCTTACCGTCTTCATCAAACGCTTTCCAAGCTTGTCCAATGGCAATTTGTTCAGGAATCGTCCAAGCATGAATCCATCGAAGAATCGTGCGGAGATCGTTCAGCGCATTACTATTCGACTGCCCACCCAATACGCTAATGACCCCAGTGACCTTTCCAGTGAACTCATCGAAGCCCATCAGGTCAAGCGCATTTTTGAGAACTCCACTCACGCTGCCGTGATATTCCGGCGTAGCCAACACCACTCCATCTGCATCTTTGACGGCCTGGCACATCGTTGCCACATCTGGATAAGCCGAGTAGTCATCGCCTCCATCACAGAACGGAAGATTCATGGTGCGCAAATCTAACATGGTCACCTCTGCACCGATTGCTTCTAAGCGCTGCTTTGCAATGTTCAATGCCTGATGACTGTACGATCCAGTGCGCAAACTTCCGGCTATACCAACAAACTTCACCATGAAACAGTTCCCCTTTACCGCTAGCTAAAGTCTGTTTATATTCTACAAAAAACGAAGTCATTACGACTACAATTTATGACATTGTCGCAGATAGAAATCCCTAAACATACGAATGAGATGGAGCAGAATGTCAGCGATGCTGCCTTTTAATCTTGTGCAACCGGTTCTGATACTTGGGATTACAGCTCAACGCAGAGACGTTTAATACGAAAGTACGCATACAGTGCAGCTCTTTTCGCCCTGACTATAGGGGACAGTCCCGTCTAGGAACATACAAAGTATGTGAGATAAGCTTTAGCCCTGGATAAGTACCAGTCCAGACCCTATATCGAATCTTTCTGGCTCATCACACGACATGAAGCTTAGCCGACGTACGCTCTTACTGGCAGGACTCGCCACCGCCTCAACGGCACGACTCACCGTCGACTATCACACCATGCGAACTGACCATGCTCAAAAAGCTGTTCTCGAAGAATTAGCGCGGCAGCAGGTCGATACCCAAGCCATGCTCCGACAAGCCTTCATGAAAGAGCACGACGATTTAAACGAAATTCAGGCTATTCGCTCAACCATTCATCTGGCCCAACCCATCAAACCCTATCAGCGTGAAATGTCAAAACAGCTGATCCAGTTCAATAAACTCGCGTCTGAGCAGTATTTGAACGGCAAGATTGATCCAGCCTATGACGGTGCAATT
>JBCBLF010000231.1:0-7881 GCA_038520475.1 Cyanobacteria bacterium J06627_8 | reverse complement strand
TGGTAATGAATTTGAACCGGATCGGGAATCGTTTCGATGCTTTCATCAACGGCATCCAATGCGCGAGTCAGCAAATTGGTTGTGCCTTTATCTCCAAATCCAAAAATCATCGAAGCGCCGACATCAAATCGATAGCCTTCTCGTTCGAAATAACCAGCACTTCCTCCAGGAATGAGGTATCGCTCAAGCACCAGAACCTTGGCCCCATCTGCCGCAAGCTGGGTCGCTGTAACGAGTCCGCCAATGCCAGAGCCAATCACAATAACATCGTATTCACTTGATGATGAATGCTGGCTGTTCTCTACTTGTGAAGCTGTTGATTTTTTTTGAAGATCCGTAACCATTCCTACCCATATGCCTCTGATCCCCGTCGCTCATTAGTGTAGCGAACTTAGGGATCGACTGATGCCCTGGATTTACAGGACCGAGAATGCAGCATAGCCGGGACTGATTCGTTTCAGACATGACTGTAGCCGTGTGGAGTAGAGCTAAAGTCATTCTCTATCACAACTCGGTCAGCGATAGCGATCGCCCGTTCGTCTCATCAGGGTTCGTCATCAATTAACGATAAAACGCCTGATAGGGTGAGCGTTTCCGCATCACTCTTATGTAACCAAAGATGGACTGAATCTAAGATTCTAAAAGCGTTCCAGCTCTATTTAAAAACATCCCCTGCTTGGTGCAAACGGTCCCATTCTCGAAAACCAAAAAAGCTTGTCGCTATATTCCCCGTGGAAAAGAGTATGATGATGCAGATTTGTTGTTGATCACTCGTACTGACTCCAAAGCAACATGACTCTACAATTGCGTGTCTTCGTCCCCCCTCATCCTCTCATTAAGCATTGGCTAGGCGTCGCGCGCGATGAGGCCACACCATCGGTGCTATTTCGCAGCGCCATGACCGAGTTGGGACGCTGGCTCACCTATGAAGCAACGCGGGAATGGTTACCCACTATCGACACCACGGTTAAGACACCCTTAGCAGATTGTCCGGCAACGTTTGTTAATCCAGAAGCGGCGATCGCCATTATTCCGGTACTCCGAGCAGGGCTGTCTCTCATGGAAGGGATTCAGGCGATTCTCCCTTTAGGCAAGACCTATCACCTCGGGATGGTGCGCGATGAGGAAACCTTAGAGCCGACCTGTTACCTCAATAAGCTACCCGATCAATTCGCAGCTGAAACTCGTGTGCTTGTTAGTGAACCGATGTTGGCGACCGGGGGCTCAATCATGGCAGTGATGAAAGAGCTCACTCAGCGAGGGGTTGATCCGGCCTTGATTCGTATCATTTCTATTGTGGCTGCGCCACCTGCGCTACAGAAGTTAAGCACGGAGTATCCGGCGCTAACCATCTTCTCATCAGCCATTGATGAAGGTCTGGATAATCAAGGGTTTATCGTTCCTGGATTAGGAGATGCGGGCGATCGCACATTTGGGACCTAAATCACGGGCTGCAACTTGAAGCTAACACGACTCAAAACTAAACTGTTTTTTCAGAACAGATGTCGTCGTCGTCTGTCACTGTACGATGAAGCAAGAAGCTCTAAGTCAGGGTATTCAGAGACTAGACGATTGAACACGATTTGGGCACATTAATCCGTCCGCCATCTCATCCGCGGTTGAATCATTGAAATTTAGAACATCAGGAGGACTCTTAGCATGAGTCAAGACAATTTTTTTGGAGGCTTTGTTGTTGGTACGCTCTTTGGCGGCATCGTCGGTGGGGTTGCAGGTGCCCTTGTTGCCTCGAAGCTCTCATCCACTGACTCAGACGACACATCACAGCGGCTGGATGGCGATCGACAAGTTGCCCTTGACCTTAGCAACGAAGAAGGTATCGAAGCAGCTCGACGCAATTTAGAAGATAAAATTGCTCGGCTCAATGAAGCGATTGATGATGTACAACATCAGCTTGAGGGAGTCGAAAGTGTGAATGGGAGCACCTATCACGACAACGGAGAACAAGCCGTCAACCCGAACTAGAGTTGAGTCGCTGATTCAACACGGTCCTGATGTGGGTGGATTCAGAGCGAAGCCAGTCCCAACGCCAACCATGGTTTCAATGGATCACGCTGACACTCTTGCATGGCGACACGAATCAGTGATAATCACTCGTGTATTTATTGAATATTCTTGAAGGAATTGCGAACTTGCGTCTTCATCTATTACAGTTGCGCTTAGTTGACCATAGGCAACGCTGAATGGATTTGCCGCTCAATCATATTGGTTAGACTAATATTGTAGAAAGATTATTGACCCCACTAATAGAAAGCGTGAGGACCGTATTCCAGAAATGATTATTGCAAGCGCACTTGTTTTTGAAACGCTTTACACAACCATTCGCATCTACTTACTCCTGTTGTTCATTCGGGTGTTGCTGACTTGGATTCCTAGCATCAACTGGATGAATCAACCGTTTGCAGCGTTGAGTCAGATTACTGATCCATATCTGAATCTGTTCCGCTCAATCATTCCTCCCATTGGCGGATTTGATTTGTCTCCAATCTTGGCGTTTCTTGCTCTTCAATTTGTGCTTCAGCTGATTCCCCCTGTTGCAGCTGCGACGATTGGCTTTATGTAACGGAATCATCCCGAACGTGGTTGTTTCATGCCTTGAAGATGTAAGAGAGTATGCGATGAATACTCCGAACTACATCACGAAGCATGGAATGCCATCGTTAGAATTAAAGAGGGGCACTCCTGCTTGATAGGAGCGCCCCTCTTTGATGGAGTGCTTATGACGTTTAGAAACAACCCTTAGCTGCCTAGCTTGAATGCATCTAAAAATAGCCCATAAATAACGCCGATTTTGACGGCATTCAACAACTCGATTCCAAGAGGCTGTTGCCGAGGTTGTTGCGATCGCTCAACGCTGAACCGACGATTGCTGTAAACGAGCCAGCTGACAAGTTCGGTGAGGATTAGCATGACAAGCGCGGCAAGAACATCTAAATCAGACGTTTGTCCCGCCACCGTTGCGATGACATTGGCGAGGAAAAACCCGAATAGCAATCCAATGATGACCAGGGAAATTCGCCGCCAGGGGTTAACAAGCCAAAGTTGCAGTTCCCCGGTGAGTCGACCAATAAAGCTATTTAGACGTGTATTTTGCATGTCTAGGAAACGCTTCGCTCAACACCAATCGATATCAAAACTTTTGCCAGTCAATCACGACCAAGGCATACCATAGCTGGCATTCTTGTGCTTCTAACTTTATACCAATTCTCCAAATTGGTGCATGATTTGTTTTTGGTGAACACAACTTGGCAAGCTTCTCAAGACCCTATTTCTTTCTAGACCTTACCCAGTCGTGTGTGAAATCATCTGTCGGCGTGAGTTGGGCAAAATCTTGAGAAGCAGAATCTTGAGAACTTGACTCGAGTCCACATCACGCATGATATGCAGCATTCTATCCATGTGAGCGATCGCCCATCGGACTCACAGCCTGCTACAGTGAAGGCTTGAGTGACTGCAATCCTTACCCATGCCACGACGGTCTCCTACGCTTCATTGGCTGAAACCTTTATTCGCTTATCTCGATCATCATCCGGCGATCGCCCGCACCCTTGCGATGGTATGGGTCATTGGATTAGGAAGCATTGCATTTTTATGGAAACTGGGTGCTGTCGGACTAGTCGATGAAACCGAACCGTTATTTGCAGAAGCGGCTCGCCAAATGACCGTGACGGGCGACTGGCTAACCCCTTATTTTAATGGAGATACGCGATTTGATAAGCCACCGCTGATTTATTGGTTGATGGCGATCGCCTATCAAACATTGGGCGTTAACGAATTTGCAGCTCGTTTACCCTCAGCACTGGCTGCGATCGCCCTAGCAGGTCTTGGTTTCTATACGCTCCGACAGTTTGGAGGTGCATCGTTATTTTCTACTTCCAACCCTGCTGAGACCGCTGACACCACCCATCAACAACGCTTGGCCGCCTATATCGGCGCAGGAGCGATCGCCCTCAACCTACAAACGATTGTATGGGGGCGTACTGGCGTATCCGACATGCTCCTGACTGGCTGCATGGGAACAGCACTCTTCTCATTTTTCATCGGCTATGCTCAGCCCCATCATCCCCAGCGACAAGCCCGCTGGTACCTCAGCTTCTATATCCTTTCGGCGTTGGCGGTGCTGGCAAAGGGACCAGTGGGCATCGTCGTACCAGGACTCATTATTATTGCCTTCCTGCTCTATACCGGAAGCCTATGGCGCGTATTGAGAGAAATGCAGCTCATTCTAGGAGGCTTGATTTTTCTTGGCCTTACGCTGCCGTGGTACATCTTGATTGTTCGCGTGCATGGTCGTAGCTACGTTGCTAACTTCTTCGGCTATCACAATGTTGAGCGCTTCACGAGCGTCGTGAACAATCACTCAGCTCCCTGGTTTTTCTACTTTTTGGTCGTGCTGCTAGGATTCATTCCCTGGTCGATTCACCTGCCCCAGGCGATCGCTCGGACTCGATTTTGGAATCGCGCCCATTGGCAACAACGCCCCCGTTCTCAGCAGCTAGGCGTCTTTGCAGTTGTTTGGTTTTTGGTGATTTTTGTCTTTTTCTCTATCTCCGTCACCAAGTTACCCAGCTACACGCTCCCGCTTCTTCCGGCTGCCGCCGTTCTCGTTGCGTTGGTCTGGAGTGATGCTGTAACACGCACCAAGGTTCCGCAAGGGTTCATCATTACCAACATCGTTAATGCAGCATTCATGCTGGTTTTAGCAGGAGCGACGATTTACAGCGTGAATTGGTTGGGCGATGATCCAGCCATGCCAGAGTTACCTATCGTGATTGCAAACTCAGGCATTCTATGGGTTGGCGGAGCAATTTGGTTTAGCGTGGCGATCGCCAACCTCGTGCTTATTCTACGAAGCAACGGTGCATGGATCTGGGTCTGCAATCTGGTTGGCGTTAGTCTGTTTACCTTAGCTACCTTGTTGCCCGCCCTAGATCACGTTGATGATCTGAGGCAACAGCCCCTCCGCCAGCTTGCCGCAACTGCTGTTCAAGTTCAGCAGTCCAATGAAGAAATCATCATGGTGGGGTTTAAGAAACCAAGTATCGTCTTCTACGCCCAGCGTCCCGTCACCTATATTTACTCACCAAATGAGGCGATCGCCCACGTTCGCCAACAGCACCAATCAGCAGCCCCAGGTGACACAACGTCTGTTATCATCTTGGGTGAAACCGAACTCCTCGATCGACGGTCTATTGCTCCCCAGCGACACACCATCATTCAAGAAGAGGGGGTCTATCGACTCCTGCGCTTTAGTCTGCCCCGACTCGACCTCGACTAGCTTTTATCGCTGTAACCAGCCTGGGGATGACATCGCTAGAGTTGAGAACGCGCGACGCGCGTCCCTAATCATGGCTTAAGACCAATAGCGATGGGGACCTGTAATACCCTTTCTCGCTCTAATATTCCAACGACTTGACTGTGGTAGCCTGAGCCTAACCTCACTGTGTTAGAACGAATGGCATCCTCTCAGCTTAACTCAACGCTCTCCACAACCCAGTTCTACGAATGGAATGGGTATCAGTGTGCTTACGATGTTCAACAAACTGGTGACCACTCCTCTGCACCTCCGCTGTTGTTGATTCACCCCATTGGCGTCGGCTTGTCTCGCTGGTTTTGGTATCCATTCGCCAAAACATGGGCGCAAAACACCTATCCCCATACCCTCTACAACCCTGACCTGCTCGGCTGTGGTGAAAGCGATATGCCTCGTGTTGCCTATTACCCAGACGATTGGGCACGTCAGCTCCTGCATTTCACAAAAACGGTTATTCAGCAGCCGGTTGTTTTGGTATCGCAGGGGGCACTGTTTCCTGTTGCGCTTCAGATGCTCGAACAAACAAAGAACGACCAAGAAAAGGGAGACCCCTGGATTCGTGGGATGGTTTTGTCGGGTCCACCCGGCTGGAGCTTGATTACTCAACACGTTGCACCGCGATCGAAAAAGCTGCTGTGGAATTTATTGTTTGATTCTCCGTTTGGCAACCTGTTCTATCGATATGCGCGTCGTCAAGCATTTCTGGACTCCTTTTCGAAACGACAACTCTTTGCAAGAGAACACGAGGCTGAGTACCCCATTGACGGAACCTGGCTTGATAACCTCCAAGACGATGCTCAGACGATGGCAACACGCCATGCGGTCTTCTCCTTCCTCGCTGGATTTTGGCGTGTTGACTATACTCAACAGATCGAGAGCGTCCAACAACCCACGCTAGTTTTATTTGGTGATGAAGCCTCTGGCATCGATCGGGTTAGCAAAGCGGAATCATCTCAACAACGACTCGATGACTATCTGAAGCACCTACCGAATGCTCAAGGAAAGCTGATTCCAGGACGCAATGTGTTGCCCTACGAATCAACGAGCAACTTCGTTGAGGAAACCGCCCATTGGCTGTCTTCAGTGTTCTAAATGTTGGCAACCGGTTGATGACCACGCCTCATGTGTAGCCATAGCGCTGTCCTTAACCAACGCGTACGGCACTATATTTTATGAGAAAAGGTAACGTGGCCTTTGACCTAAGACACACCAACGGTTGCTGACGCTGTCCAACCAAGGGTCTGAGCGCGATCGCCAGCAACATTGGGAACATCGGATGCAATGAAATGCTCATTGAGAATTTGTACGCTCAGTAGATGATCAATAATCGCATCGAGCTGAACCTGCTCCGTAACAGGAACTTCAGGATGCGAGTATCGCTTAAAGATTTCCTGAACGGCCACTTTGTCGAGTAGACCCGCTTGGGCGATCGCCTCGGGAGAAAGGTATTGATCAACCAAAGCCATCATCGACCGCTGCTTAGCAGGGTCAGTATGCGCTGGGGGAGCCATGAATGCAAATTTCTGGCGATTGTACAGCGTTTCTGGCAAGAGATTACGCATGGTTTCTCGCAGAATATGCTTATCGCGTCGACCCCGGAGCCGCATGTGAGGCGGAACCGTCACTGCAAATTCCACGAGAGGATGATCGAGAAACGCTGGACGCGCTTCCATTGAGTTTGCCATGTCAACGCGATCGCCAGCCCATCCGAGGACTTGAGATTCAAATTGCGTTTTGATCCACACATACTGTGCTTTATCGAGGGGATGACGCCCTGCGAGCTGCTGTTTATTGAGTGTGCTGGCGATCGCAGCCCCTGGAGAATACCCCTGAAGCGAGTCGCGATAGTCACGGTTGAGTAACGGCATCACCCTCGGAGCAGACGACAACCACGATTGGAGACAGCTTGGCGTGAAGCCGACCTGTTCAGTTAAGGCCGGATCGTTGAGCGCGTGTTCGGCCAGCAGGTTTCCTTTGAAGAGTCGATTACTCTCTTGCAACCAGTCTTCTAAATCAGCCCGCTCGTCTGGAGATGCATCGACCATGCCATGCAAAATCATATCGAGCCGGAGTTGAGGATAGCCCGCAAAGAGTTCATCTGACCCTTCGCCTGTGACAACCACCTTATAGCCCGCCTCTTGAACATGCTGGCTCATGAGCAGCTTAGCCACAGTGAAGGTATTGTAAATGCTGCGTTCGGTGTGCCAAATGGTACGTGCAAAGTGATGGTAAAGATCCGAGCCGGACACCGTCAGAATGTCTTGATCGGCTCCAACGGCTTCTGCCATCTCACGGGCGATCGCCGTCTCGTCATAGTCAGCATCGTCAAATCCAATGGTGAATGCCTTGACTGGAGACTGTTGACAGGCCGCAGCCACCCCCATAATCGAACAAGAGTCAATGCCGCCAGATAGATAGCAAGCAACCGGAACGTCCGCCTCTAATCGCAGCTGAATGGCTTCAACAAAGTGTCCTCGTAGCGCTTCAATGTAGTCGACGTCAGACAAAATCTGGCGATCGCCGTAGCGTGGAAAATCCAAATCCCAGTA
>JBCBLF010000230.1:0-7897 GCA_038520475.1 Cyanobacteria bacterium J06627_8 | reverse complement strand
TCCAGTAACGACGGATTGAGATTCGCTAGATCAAGTTGATTGAGCGTCCGACGTGCTTCAATAAAACGCTGGCTATTGGTCAAGAAAAATTGAATCAGCTTTTGTTTGCTCGCAGGTTGTTCTCGAAATTGCTTTTGAATCCCTTCGTAGATTGATTCCCAAATACGTGGAACGCCAACCATATAGCTCGGCTTGTAGGTTCGCAAATCTTGTTTGATATGCCGGATCGAGGTGTAAATCTGTCGACAGCCATGGGAGAGGACAAAGTATTCGAAAGTACGCTCATATGAGTGCCAGCTGGGTAAAAGGCTCAGCACTCGATCCCCAGCTTCGGGTTGCACGACGCCCGTTGCGGCTTCAATTTCAAATAGCAAATTGCCGTGGCTGAGCATGACGCCTTTAGGGCGTCCGCTGGTGCCTGAGGTGTAAATCAAAGTCGCTAAATCATTTCGTAGACGCTGAACTGCCTGTAATTGATTCGAAGCACCAATCTCAAGCAGTTGATCAATGGTGAGCACTCTTACCCCATCGGTTTCATCGGGTGTTTCACCGGATAGGAGAATCACGAATGGAAGTGGGCGATCGCTGATGCCTTCACGCACTTTCTGATAAGTGGCCCAATTTTCCGCGACTAATCCGGTGCTGCCGCTGTGATGATAAATGTAGATGAGTTCATCGCGGTCGGCTTGCGAACTACGGACTGCATTCACGGCTCCAGCAGCCATAATGCCTTGGTCAGCAATGAACCAGAGCGGACTATTGTCTGAGAACAATGCGATGCGATCGCCCGGCGCGACTCCAAGAGACTGAAGACCTGCCGCAAACTGGTTAATGCCTTGATAAAGCTGCTGATACGTAAAGCGACGCTCAGGTGAACAGTGGGGATCCTGCAACGCGACAACATCACCGAATCTCTCAGCAAGTTGAGGCCACAATTCTGATAGTGACTTTAATGAACGGTATAAAGTGACAGAGTGATGATTCATGAATAAACTCACCAATTAACGTGACAATCGCATCACAGTAATATGAAATAACCCAAGCAGGATGGTTCAATGTTGGTTGCTTTAGGGTATGGCCAACATTCCAATCCCCGAGATTCAGCTTGGCAACGCAATTGCTTCACAACTGAGCTGACTCTCGTCATCATTATCGTATGTAACTTGAATAGAACTTACGCAAGTCTTCTATACCTAACTCATGCATTTTTGAATGCACCATTGCAAATGGTAAGTCGATGATTACAGTTAACTATAAAATCCATAAAACCTGCACCGCCCGCGCAGCAGTCAGCGCAGGTTTTTAGAGATTTGAATTGTGCCAAGGAACGGATGAGGCTGAGCTGACGGTCATCCTCGACCACATACGTAAGTTCTGCGATGAATAGATGCGGTTTTCATCAAATTAACGTTTGAGCGTTAAAATAATCGACTGGGATAGACAAACAAAAGATTGTCTGTATCCAGTCATTTGACTCCGGTTGTACATTGACGAGGAAAAGTTGAATGGTACGTGCAGTATGGAATGAGCAGCTGCTTGCCGAAAGCGATCAGTGCGTCGTTGTAGAAGGAAATCAATATTTTCCTCTTGATGCGGCTAACATGGATTACTTCGAACCCAGTGAGAAAACAACGTTTTGTCCATGGAAAGGAACAGCCCATTATTATTCATTAAACGTTAATGGGAAGGTCAACCCAGATGCTGCTTGGTATTATCCAAATCCTAAAGAAGGTGCCAGCCAAATTAAAGGGCACATTGCCTTTTGGCGCGGAGTAACGGTTGAAAGCTAAGATTTGGGTACGCTAACCTTTGAATTCTCAATCCAGCTAAATCCCTTGTCTCCAGAGTGCCCTCTAGTCGTATTTGGCTGATCCGTCTTGAACCTATCAATTACCCCTAAAATTAATGCAGTCGTCGAGTCCAACCGTTAACGTCTCTAGTCCTGTTGCCATTACCAGTTTGCCATCACCCCTTGCGGATACAGCAGCGTGTCCACGTCGTACTCGCTTGCATATCGATCTTCTTCTACTGGCGATTGAGGCTCTCGATCTACGGGGTTCGGAAGCGCTACTGAAAACATCAAAGGACTTAGAACTTCAGGGGATTGTTGAGAATCGAGTTGCGCTTTGGAGATTGCGAAGCACAAATCCATTGAGGCGGGGAAGTCAACGTCGTCCGATGAGTCTGGATGAAGCTCGAGCGCTGGTGGTTATTACCTGCCATCTCGCAAAACGCCTCACCGTCCTGATTCGTCAGCTTTTATTGGATTATCAGCAGCTTGCCGAGAAAGGGTTGTCTCCTAATCATCACTTTCGCTTATCTAACTATTTGGAGCGTTTTCGCGCCCACTTCCGCGCTCGGATGAATCCCAAACGGGCCGGTGTCATGGCCTACAACACAGATGAAAAGTTGAATGACTTAGCGCTCAATTTATTGTCACAGCTCTTGTTTTGTACCGGAACCTCAGGACCCCAGCGACTGTGGAGCAGCTTATTTGACGGAGAGATTGCATGACTATTCAGCGCCAATATAGTTTGCCCAACTGCCGACTGGTCTTAGAGGGATGGGGCGACGATAACGGTTTGTCGTCTAACTTTATGGAAGGTCGTCCAGTCATGACGATTCTGACGAATGCAGAATGTCATTTCTCAGGTCAAGACAAGCCTTTGTCTGGCGATCGCGAATTTCTTGAGCATTTGATTGTTAGCGTCAATCAGTATGCACAACAGGTTTTGAGCGGTGTTCCTCATCAGCTGGCCTCAAGAAATGGGGATGTGTCGGTGATTCATCTCAATCAGACCGATCAGGCTCATCATCGCTTGACGATGCGACCATCTCAAAGCAATGGTCGTGACGGTTCAGGCTCCCCTTCCGATGCCCTTCAGCTTGATCTTTCTACGGTTCAACTCTTCGATCTGGTTGAAGCCATCGACCAGATGGTGGCAGATGCGCAGACCTTACCCGATTTGTATCTTGACCTAACGCCCGTGCCGAAGCGCGGCGTTGCGTCTCAAGAACCTGTGACGCGCCGAATGATGCCTGCGGTTCTCGGTGTTTCTAGTTTGGCGATCGCGGCTGTTGCCCTCTTCTTCATTCCAGTTCCTGAATTTGAGATTACTGAGCCTGAGATTCAAGCGACTGAAGACACTGAAGACACCTTGACAGAGCCTCCTCTAGCGGGGACAGAACCAGAGCCTTTGCCAGGTGCTAACGCTGCTGAGTCTGACGCTAATGAGTCTGATGATGTGGCAGGTTCTACAGTATCGGAATCTGCAGAGCCGTCAACGCTTGACAACACTGAGAGTGAGACGCTGAGTCAAGAAGACATTGAAGAACTCTTTACAACGGCGACTCCGATTGCTGATTCGGACCAGCTTGATGCGTTAACAACAGAATTGCGGACACAGATTGTTGCTTCATGGAGTGAGGCTCCTGAGTTTGAAGACGAACTCGAATATCGAGTGGGTGTGTCTGAAGAGGGGCAAATCATTGGATACAAATATGAGAATGATGCCGCCATCACCTATGATGACGAGGTTCCTTTAGGCGATTTGACGGTGTTTCCTCAAGTTGACGAAGAACCGATTAATTCTGAAACTCCAATTGCTCAATTCAGAGTCGTCTTTTTACCGTCAGGGGTGATTGAGGTTAGCCCTTGGTATGGTCGGCTCCTAGAAGATGAAGAGTCTTGACTGGATGACTATTGAATGGTCTCAACGAAGGATCTAGGGAATGTCGATTCTTGCCTGAGGCCCATTCCAAAAGTGCTCTTCGATTTGTCCGTAAGCGACCGGCTGGTCGCTTGTTGCAGCGGTGCTGTTATTGTTCAAATCAACGGCAACCATCGGCCATTGTTCATCTCCGAGCTGTCCGGCACGAAATAGAATGCGATCGGAAACGTTTTGGCTCCATCCCAGAAGTACTGAAGTTGAGTATTGGAAAGAGCTTGGTGCGATCGCCCGCATCTTTTGAGTATCCCGTTCCCACACGATCGCGTAATCAGATGCCAAATCAGTTCCAAATTGAGAGTCAAATCCTCTAACGAGTAGGCGATCGCTGTTCTCAGACCAGGCAATCGGAAGCAAGACGGCAATCATTCCAGGTTGGCGATCGCCAGAGAATTGCATATTGGGGTTTCGGATAGCTGGCGAGGAAGCGGTGACGAACTGTAGCTCACCAGTTTGAAGATCCTCAAGAAAAAGGATGCTATGAACACGATGGCTAACGATATCTGCACTCAGTTCCATTTGAATTCGGCTATAGGCAGCATATTTCCGGTCGGGTGACACCAATGCCTGACTGCGGTAATACCTCATCTGAGGTTCGAGCAAGGGAGTAGACGCATACTGTCCCGCAACAATCCAGGCCCACGGAATCGGGTGGGGACTGTTCAGTGGATCCCGAACAGATGTTGCTAGCGTTGGGTTAGACGTATCATCTGGCAAGGTCACTCCATCCACAGAATCAGAGCGTTGTGAATTTTGTGATTGGGCAATGGATTGATTGACTCCTACGGCAGATAAGCTCAACACAATGATGAACAAGAGGTTGCGAATCAGCTGACTCGGACTCAGTAGCCCGGAAGTGAACTGTTGCTGATACCGGTAGAGCTGAACGATAAATGCCATCGGGTGATTCATAGGAAAGAATGCTATGGAATTAAGTGACTGGACAGGAACGAATGAAACAATTGTGCTTACAATGAACGGCGACTGACAGTATCAGCACCACTCGCGTCAAATACGTTGGCGAGGCGATACAGCCCGAGAGCCTGACATCATTTCGGTTGATCGTCTGACAGACCACGTTGATCTCTCATTGAGCTTTCAACGTCAGACCGATAGGTCACCCGTTATGTAGACGGGCAGACTAATAAGACGCTTGCGACAGAGCTAGAGTCTCAAGCAGAACTGATGAGAGTGTGATAAGTCACACGACTCGGTTAAAACAGATAGTCATTAGTAGAAGTAATCCCCTGATATGGATGGCGATCGCCAGCTGTGTCAGAACATTTGCAAGTTTTTTGGACCGCATCGTGCCCCAACAGCACTCTCTTGAAACAACCGACTCTCGCAATGAACCAATAGCATTGAGTGAGATGCGTTACTATCAGTTCTCTTTCGTACAGGCGGGTAAGAGTGAACAGCGCAACCTAGCAGTAGCCCATTGACTTGTATCAGAGCATCTTTTGGGAACACCACGTCACGGGTCTATCAGGCAAGATGCAATTGAATCGTCTTGACTCTAATCACCCGCATGATGCACACGATACGGCAACAAATTCCTCTAGATCAAGCAATAATCTCGGGGATCGCGAAATTGTAATACAGCCCGAACGTTTGTATGTTGTCGATAGAATTTTATCGATAGGAGCGGGCTCCACAGATCGCTCTATATTCATGTGATGGATGTGAGAATATGCGCTAAATTCGCTTCCAAAACTAGATTGAACGGATGTCAATTCGTGATAGCTCCCCATGGTTAGATGCAAACCAAAGCGACTCGATCGTCGACTAGCAAATTTGATGATATGGGAACATTGATGTGAAACAAGAATGCTCCAGAACACTGATTTGCTTGAGAGGCAATGGTTAGAGCAGTTGCCATTATCTTAGCGGCAGGTATGTCGTCTCGTATGGGGCAGTGTAAAGCAACCCTTCCGTGGCGGACTGATCTCACGCTGCTCGCGTATCAAATACAAGAGTTCAGGACTGTGGATGTAGTTCCAATCGTTGTATTGGGGGCACACAATGCCCACCTACGACAAGCTGCCAATATTCCATCAACAGCTTGTGTGACCATCAATCCGACTCCATCCCAAGGGAAAGTCAGCTCTATCTTCCAAGGACTACGGTGTCTTCCAGAACAGTGGGATGTGGTGTTTATCTCAGCGGTTGACCAGCCTCGTTCAGCCAAGGTTTATCGTCAGCTTTTGAATGCCTATGAGCGCCATGGAACCCGCATCACGCTACCGAGTTATCAACAACGGGCCGGTCATCCCCCTCTATTGTCGCGATCGCTCTTGCCTCAGCTCACTGGTATGTCTGATGAAACCAATGGCTTACGGCATGTTATGAAGATGCATCGAGATTCGACTCATTACGTGACAATGGACACGGCTGAGGTACTGCTCGACCTAAATACTCCTGGTCAATACAATCAGGCCATTAATACAATCAGGCCAAGCAGGGCATTGGATTGATGGATAAATTTAGCTGGGTTTACAACTTGGCAATTTTCTCAAATCCATAACGAAGAAATCGCGTGGATGGAAAGGCGTATTGATCCTTGCATGGCCCGATTCAAGTGCCTGACCATTTTTGAACAAACGCCTTGCGCTCGGCTTGAGAATAAAAGTGCGTGGCATATTGAGAGCGGTAAATCTTTCGGCAGACTGCTTTAGGTAGATTGAGATTCTCTTTGACGTATGTATACAGATCTGAAAATTGTTTGCGATCGCGCTGATTTCGAGTTTTGAGCTGTAGAGGAGCAGGTAGCTTCAAAAATTCTGATAACACCGTTGCGCCAATTTGATTCAGATCTTCAAGCCGCAAGAGCAATAGTTCGATGTGGTTGGCTCGAATAATGTGATAGGGCTGCTTGTGATCAAACGAATGAGCAAACACGTCAATCTCTAATGTGGTGTTGAGTTCTTGATCAAACCAGGTGCAGATGCGATTCGTGGACTCATCAAAACGTCGAAACCGCTGATGAATGCTTGCTATCACGCGATCGGGATCAATCGAGCCGTCTACACGCTGAAATTTAGCGATGCGTGACTCGTTCAATCCCTCGAAAAAAGCAGAAAGCATTGCAGAAATTGGTTCTCGGGTAATAGTAATGACGCTGAGTTTGGGAACGGAGTGTTCTGGGTCATAAAGCTTTGCACGAAGTGCTTCTCCAATGGCAATGCAATCTCCAATGTTGCGAGACTGAGGAAACTTGTGATATTTCTCGTGATAAGTACCGATCCCCGATTCTGATAGATGGTGAACTTGATACACTGGGCGTTTGAGGGGCGATCGCCGCAATGACACTCGAATGGTAGATGATCCGACTTTCCCAAACTGATAGATCAGGACTGGAGGCCGTTGATGAAAATCTTGGCTCAAGATATGAGTTCGTAGTATCCAGGCAGACCATTTGGGTGGTAGGGCAGTTCTCAACGTTGACAGCACGATTTAGATAATTCTCCACACACCTGACTGTAAAGAAATTAGCACCTTGTGCGAACGTTTTTCTCACGTTGTTTCTGTCCTTGCTTCAAATGTCACAACAATCTGGCCGACCAGATGCGGAACGGTTGATTGACGCTGCTTTAGTGCACGAACTGCTGACCCTCCAACATCCAGATCTTGCGCACTTGCCGATTTGTCCGGCAGAAGCCGGTTGGGACAATGCGATGTTTCGCCTCGGTTCCGACTGGATGGTGCGGCTACCTCGTCGGGCGATCGCCGCACAGTTACTCGAACACGAACAACAGTGGTTACCTCAGCTTGCACCCCGTTTGACCATCACGGTGCCCGTGCCCTATCGAATTGGGGTACCGACTCCGAATTACCCGTGGAAATGGAGCGTGGTGTCTTGGGTTGATGGCGTAACGGCTGATCAGACAGAACTCAACAGTGATCAAGCCCGCTTGTTTGCTCTATTTTTGCGATCGCTCCATCAACCGGCTCCTGCAAATGCTCCATATAATCCATATCGCTCGGTGTCACTTCAACAGCGCGCTCAAGTCGTCGAGTCTCGATTGCATACCCTTGAGCACTCAACGCCATTCATCACACCGACCATCAAGCAGATCTGGAAAAATGCTCTCCAGGCCGAACCCAATGACAATCCATGCTGGATTCATGGAGATCTCCATCCGCGCAATGTGTTGGCTCATCATGAGGCG
>JBCBLF010000022.1:0-33530 GCA_038520475.1 Cyanobacteria bacterium J06627_8 | reverse complement strand
CGGGATAGAGTGAAACGGATCAATAAGCGTCTGAATTGGGGCCAGGAGAAAATAATTGTCAGTTATGATGATATGAACTCATTTAGCTCGAATGATTCACAATTGAGCTGAGTGCATCTACTGGACTCGACGTACACATCACCAGGTCTTAAGCAAAACGATGGGTATTTCATTGAAGCAGATCAGTCTTGGAGCTGCATTTCTTAGTGTCGGTGGCGCAGTCGGTTTTTGGGGAGGATACCAGCTCAGGCCGCATTCTACCAACCTATCCATTCCAGAAGCTCCGCTTACACCCGTTACAGAGCTGATCCCTACTGAGGCAGAGCAAGAAACGCTACCTATTGTTGCGCCTCCGTTTGTCCAGCAAAGTAATCAAAACTTTATCGCAGAAGCCGTCAAGCAGGTCGGACCAGCGGTTGTACGAATTGATGCAGAACGTACGGTATCAGACCGCATTACCGATCCGTTTCAAGCGCCCTTCTTCAGACGCTTTTTTGGTGATGAGATACCTGAGCAGCAACAGTTAGAGCGGGGGACAGGGTCTGGGTTTATCCTCAGCTCCGATGGAAAACTCATTACGAATGCCCACGTTGTGTCTGGAGCAGAGATTGTCAACGTCACCTTAAAGGATGGGCGTTCGTTTGAAGGTCGTGTTGTCGGGTCAGACTCCATCACCGATGTGGCCGTTATCAAAATTGAGGCTGAAGACTTGCCTCAGGTCACGTTGGGCAGTTCTGAAGATCTCATTCCAGGGCAGTGGGCGATCGCCATTGGAAATCCTCTCGGACTCGACAATACCGTCACAGCAGGTATCATCAGCGCCATCGACCGCTCCAGTTCTCAGGTCGGCATTCCTGATAAGAGGGTCCGATTTATTCAAACCGATGCAGCTATCAACCCAGGGAACTCTGGGGGTCCGCTGCTGGATGATCGGGGTCGGGTAATCGGCATCAACACGGCTATTCGTGCAGATGCTCAAGGGTTAGGGTTTGCAATTCCTATCGAAACAGCATCTCGCATTGCGAATGAATTATTTGAAACTGGTGAGGTTCAGCATCCCTACATCGGCATTCAGATGGTTGATCTGACCCCTGAAGCTCGCCTTCGTCTCAGCCAAGCTGAAGACTCCGACGTTCAAATCACAGAGGATGAGGGCGTCTTGATTTGGCAGGTCATGAGCGGAACCCCAGCTGAAGCAGCTGAACTTCAGCAAGGCGACATCATCAATAAGGTGAATGGAGTTGAGGTGGGCTCAGCCTCTGATGTTCAAGAGCAAGTTGAACAGAGTAGCATTGGTGAGGTTCTTGAAATTGAGATTACCCGAGAGGGTGAACCACTCGAGATCGAGCTGCGACCAACAACGCTTCCTGTTGAAGCACTGGAATAACGTCTAGAAATGTTAGCGTCGATACGCCATAACGAAGCGCTCAATTCCAGACAGATCGGAGCAAACATCGATATCTCGAAAGGGATGCTGATTTAAGATTGAAACGACTTGTTCAGCCTGACCAGCCATGATTTCGACGAGCCACAGCCCGTCTGATTTGAGGTAACGAGATGCAGCTTTGGCTAGATGTCGTATGGCATCTAAGCCGTCAGCGCCACCATCTAGGGCTAGATGAGGCTCGTGTTTAGACACTTCGGGCTGGAGTTTACTAATTTCAGAAGACGGTATGTAAGGCGGATTCGACACCATGCCATCAAGCTGTCCGCGCAGATGCTGAATGGGATCAAACCAATCGCCGTGATGAAACTGGATGCGATCGACTACCCTACAGCGTTCAGCGTTTTCGTTGGCAATCTTTAGCGCATCTGCACTGACATCAACCGCATGAATGTTAGCGTTGGGAAATACATCAGCCAATCCAATGGCGATAGCCCCGCTACCGGTTCCCATATCAACCCACGTTCCGGCACTGAGCCCAGGGTGATGTTGAGTAGCTTGAACAGCTAAATCGATAATTAACTCGGTCTCAGGTCGTGGGATCAAAACTGCTGGGGAAACTGCTAGCAAAAAGTCTCGCCAGGGGGTCAGTCTGGTTAAATGCTGCACTGGAACGCGATCGCGCACCCGTTGTTCCCATAGGCCGGTTAACTCATCTAAAGGACATTGGATGACCAACGATGAAGCCCCACGGTAAGTGTTCAACCGCAGGGCTAAAGCATCCAGTTCAGGACAATAGTGGCGTAGCAGCCAATCGACCTCAGCTGGCGAAATATTCTCACGAGATGCGAGTTGATGGGCCCACTGTCTCCATTGCCATAGGCGATCGCCTGAAATGCTCTCTATCATGAATCTCTCAATGTCTTCATGTGATGCCGTGGCGATCGCTAATCCTTTGATGGCGACTCAGGCTAAGGGCTACTCTATTGCCCCTCCTCCTCAGAAATTTGCTCTTGAATGTATCGCAAGGTTTCGCTAGATGGGACCAATCGAATCTGCTGGAGGTCTTCGTTATCGCTCGTTTCGAAAGTATAAATCAAGTCTTCTAAGCGAATCACGTGTTCTTCAAGCGTAGAAGCCAACTCAGGCTGGTTCTCAGAAATTTCAGACAACAGCGACTGTAAATCTTCACTTCTAAAGAACATGGGCACCACTTCCTGCTCGCCCTGCTGAATGGTTAAATAACCAAAGTCATCACTGCCTTCATTAACCGTCCGCGCTGTAAATAGAGGGACACCTGAAAACTCATCAACAGTCTGGTCAGATTCAGATGCTTCTTGGATGATCGTTACGGCAGATTGAACTTGGCTCTGCTGGGGCACAAAGACAAACTCAAGACGAGAATCATCTTCCTGGCCCTGAAGCGCGACCTCATAAATTCGTCCCAGCGACACTGCGGTGACTCTCACCGAGCTAGCAAGCTCTGGGTTGGCCTCACTCAGGCCATCAATAAACGCATCTGCGTCAGCTTTGCTAATAAAAACTTGAGTAACCGGAGGAATATCATCTTCCTCAGAGACCTCAGAGACGAGAGGAGACCCCGTCTCATCTGTCACTGTGAATACGGGCACATGGCGCAACTGTTGAGTAACCTCCTCGCTGGTTAGTGCGATCGCGCTCAGCCCGGCTGAAATAATTGAACCAACGATAATTCCACCAGCAGTCAGTGCTGCAGCACCTTTTCGAATCAACGATTTCATAAAATGGCTCCTGATCGATATCAACGGATATGACTATTACGATGCTGATCGAATCTCTCTCCATGAGTCTAGCGCTATCTCACATGGTTCGTAGACTGACGTCTAAACCCTTTCACCAATCATGATGCTTGGGCAAAACCGGCTATGGACACTTCTAGCGTCGTTAGCTAAGGCATCGAGGAATTAATCGGATAATACTCTTAGCTGACAATCCTGAGATGATGTTGGCAGGGCCAGTGCGCTTGTGGGTATCCATCCAATTCATAGATAATACTCAGCAGTCGGGACATTCATTATCAGCATTTGTTTACATTTATCGACAGAACCTTAACATTACCTTATTAATCATGTAGCCTTCAGCGGGTTGCACCCGCACTAGGTCTGAATCCAGAAGACAAAGCCGTTAAATCGTACGTTCTTTAATCGGATAATATGCGGTCTAAATGGAGCGATGTGGTGTGCTAAAGATGTGTTTTCCTTGGTAAGGTCACGCAACACTCATGTCAATCCTATGAATCTCGCCATTGATTCATCAATAAAAGGAGTTTGATAATTATGCAGACGAAATCGTACCAACAATCTCGACACAATTGGGCACAAGCCGTTCGACGAGGAGGAGCGATCGCCCTTCTGGGCGCTCTTGTGGCCTGTCAAGCTGAACCTCCTCAGCCTGATGGAGCAACGGGTGATGACACGGCCGAACCCACTGCTGTTGAACCGACGGGAGAGGGCTTAAAAATCGGTACAGTGTTGCCCATCACTGGAGATCTCGCTCAATATGGCGGACCGATGCAAGATAGCGTCAGTTTACTAGTCGATACTGTGAATGCGTGTGGCGGCGTGATGGGTCAGCCTGTAACACTCATTTCAGAAGATGGACAAACGGAGCCATCAGCAGGAGCATCTGCGATGACCAAATTGGCAGAAGTGGATCAAGTAGCAGGTGTTGTGGGTGCTGCGGCCAGTTCGGTTTCTAGCGCAACAGTTGATATTGCCGTTCGAAATGAAGTCGTTCAAATTTCCCCTTCTAGTACAAGTCCAGTGTTCACAGAACGAGCCTTGGAAGGAGATTTTGACGGATTTTGGTTCCGTACGGCTCCACCAGATACGTTCCAAGGCATGGCCTTGGCAGAGCTAGCCCAAGAGAATAACTACGAAACGGTCGCAGTACTGGCGATTAATAACGACTACGGCAACGGCTTGGTCGAGTCCTTCGGGTCCGCATTTGAAGAATTGGGAGGGGCGATCGCAAACGGTGATGAACCGACGTTGTACCCACCAGATGCAACAACCTTTGATTCTGAAGTCATCGAAGCGTTTAGTGGTACCCCTGACGCAGTGATGATTGTGGCTTATCCCGAAACCGGGAGTCTGATTCTGAAATCAGCCTATGAGCAAGGATTCTTAGATGGGTCAGTCGACGTCATCTTAACGGATGGTATGAAAGACGACTCTGTTGCAGAATTGGTCGGCACTACACCGGAAGGTGGATTCATCATTGAAGGTCTCGTTGGTACAGCCCCGAGTTCTGGTGGTCCGGGCCTTGACGCGTTTCAGGACATCTATACGACTGAATTCCAGCGAGATCCTGCTGTGTTTGATCCAAATAGTTGGGATGCCGCTGCATTAATCGTCCTAGCATCTGAAGCCGCTCAATCAACGATTGGCGCAGACATCAAAGCATCGATTGCAGCCGTTGCCAATGCACCGGGTGAAGAGGTTTCTGATGTGTGTGAAGCACTTGAGATCGTCAAATCAGGAGAAGACATTAACTTCCAAGGAGCAAGCAGCTCCGTTGACTTGGATGCTCAAGGAGACGTTGCCGGTAGCTACGATATTTGGACAATTGCTGAAGATGGTTCAATTGAAATCATCGATACGGTCAGCATCGGTGGTTAAACCTTGAAACGATTCAGCCTGATGTCGACAGACATGTTCTAGCCATTAGCCGTTGCCATCAGTCGTCGCCATAAAAACGGGTAAGAGCACTGATGCTCTTACCCACACTTTTTCAAAACAAGTTCAAAACATGTTAATTTCAGAGGCTAAACGGTGATGCAGTCATCCACGTCTCTCAAAATCGTGTAGATGGTCTAACCATGCTACTCAGTGCGGCCTACTGTCGATTCTCCAAGAACTCGTTGATTTGCCCAAGGGCAGCTCTGAAAATGTTGAACCCAGCCCAGCTTGCAGCCAAAATAACAGGCAACAGAACCACAACAATACGCCAGTCCATGTTCACTAATCTCCCTTTGAAAATCTATAAATTCTTCTCATATATGTCTATTGTGCGTTGAAGGGGGACAATTTTCTAGTCTTTATCCATAAATTTTGGAACGTGATCCCGATTAAATTCGGGTATTACTGCGCAGGAATTAGGGCAAAACCTCAGAACCTTAAATTCCTGACAAAGGATTTATTGGCCTGAAGGGTAGAAGCCCAAATCGTTTCCGGTGCCTGCATGAACATGGGCAAGTGCTTCATATTTTCGGGCATGCTCGATCAGATCATCGGCTTCTTCTTCAGTCAGCGTTCGAATGGGCTTTCCTGGCACACCAACAACAAGCGATCGCTGAGGAATATCTTTCGTCACAACTGCACCCGCACCGATGATGCAACCATCTCCCACCGTCACACCATCCAACACAATGGCACCAATTCCAATCAGTGTTCCTCGGCCAATCTCAGCACTATGCACCACCGCGCGGTGACCGACAGTCACATAATCCTTCAGCACCGTCGGCTTACCGGGATCGCCGTGCAAAATTGCACCATCTTGAACATTACTCGATGCTCCAACGACAATTTGTTCAACATCACCTCGAAGCACAGCTCCATACCAGACACTGGCTCCTTCCTTGAGGATGACGTTTCCAATGATGGTTGCCGTATTCGCCACGAAAGCCGCGTGAGTCGTCTCCGGTTCGGGCCACATAAAAGAAGATTGAGGAGCGTTTGTCATGGCAGCAAAAATGAAACAATCGCGATATTTTCTGAAAATTGATACCTGTCTATAAATCTAGGAGATATGATGCGCGTGTAGATACGATATGCGCTGATTTTTGTGGGTATCATCAAGCCTACTTGGAAACGGATGACGTTCCACCAGGCCATGTACAAATCTACGAGGTTTAGTGTCTTATTCGATACTTTTGTGTCGATAGGTTGGCACTGCCCGTCATATCCATAACATTCGAGGAGTCTAACTCCCTCAACGCTCGAACTAACGGCGGTTTACGGTGCACACCATTTAGAAAATTAGGACATACCGATAACAGAACACAACATAACGATATTTGTTATGTCGTATGGGCTGAATTGTTTGCTCAATCAAGTGTCTATTCAGTTGATAGAAAAATCTATTGGCATTGATGGTTGTTATCGACACGGCACTATATGCATGCGCCACGGTCGACAGTTAGCAGGGTTCGTCACCGCCACATCCCTAAATCAGATACCGGCAAGTTGAAGATTAGTAGTGTTTACTCGGTAGACGGCAAATTTCATTTACAATGCCAACCAAGCCGTTTGATAGTGATGGACTCCTAATTTTTCTCAATTGTTCTACTTTTAAAGATGGCTCTGTTTTCAAAACGCTATGGTAAACACAGCTTTCCAATATCCAATTTTTGGTCCCGATATCCAGTGCCCTCACTGTCGTCAGACGATTCAAGCCTTGACCTTAACAGATACTTATCTCTGTCCACGGCATGGTGCGTTTGAAGCGGACCCAACTACAAAAGAGTTAATTCACTTACAGTCTGGACGACATTGGCGTCAGTGGAACAGCACGTGGTATCGCCAGCATACCCATCCTGACGGGATTCGGTTTGAAATTCATGAGGCTCTCGATCGCCTTTACACTCAAGGCTATCGAGCAACGCGGGTCATCATTGCCCATCGCTATAAAGAGCTAATTAGTACGTATTTAGAGCGCAGCGTGCCATGGAAAGGTAAGGGCGATTCACCAACACCACGCCTGTATGGATTACCTGTCGCGTTTAGTGGTGAGTCGAAAACGGATCCTTGCTGGGATGTGATCAACTTTGATCTAGAGAAAGAACCCGGTGCACCTGTCCGATATCCGTACTATCGCCTGTAGTTTTTGGACCTTATCTCGCCTTCATGAGGGGCTGACGTATGTCGGCTGATAGCCGCATCGCCTGGGATCGCCCATTAGCATGAACGGCATTAGCAGATAACTGCATTCAGTACTATAGCTGTCGCCTTTTCCGTTATGGCAAGCCGACAAGCCATTTGGCGATGCGCTTAGGAATTGAATTCGATGTCCTAGCCTAAATGGCTAAAGCTACATTTAGCATCAAAGGAATGTTTGGACATCCCCTAAAATCCTCTGCCCGAGCAATGCCCACAGAGCAGTTGAGCTAGAGGACAACGTTCTATCAATTCTCCTGCTAAAAAGCTCTTCCTGATAAAAAAGCTAAGATAAGAGGGCCTTCAATCATTTCAGTATTGGGACAGTTGTCTCATGCATCATGCTTCTATTCGCACAGCGGATATTCATCGGGCGATCGCCTTTTATGAACAGCTTGGATTCACAGTAAATGAACGGTTTACTGCGGGTGTAACGCTAGCCTGCTGGATGGAAGGACTCGGTGGACGCATTGAACTCCTACAGGTACCTCGGCCTCGACCGGCACCTGATGCTTTTTCCGATGAGCACTACACCGGTTACTATCACTTATCCTTTGATATGACCTCTCATACAGATAGCTTAGACAGCTGGTTAAATCAGTTGAACGCTGGCTTCAAAGGGGGGGGGCATCCTGATTTAGAGTCACTCACCATTCTCCTAAAGCCGACTCAGCAGATGATTGGCGATCGCGTGTATGAAGTTGCGTTTATTGCAGATGCAGATGGCCTTCCGCTGGAATTTTTACGGTTGATTGGGCCAATTCTAACTACTCAAGCTCACTAGGGAATATCTGCCGAATGCTGGCTGGTTTCTAACATGCCTGCATGGGAATGTAATGGCTGTATTGGGAACCTCCTTTAGGTGAAGAGTTCAAGCATTTTTTGGCTTAAGTTAGGGAACTCTTATCTATACGGAATCGTTGTGGTGATAAAGATTGGGTTACCCAGCTCGACCATCAGCGCGATTGATCGCTGTTTGCGCACGCGAACCTATCTCTAACGTCTTCTAAGATTATGTCAACTGAATCAACATCTGCATTCTCAGACAATTGGGCCTATCTCAGAACAGAACTCAGTTGGCTAGATCGGATGTTGATGATGGCTGTTGCCCGTTATCGCCAGGATAAACGCAACGTCGATCGCGTTGCTCAAAACCATGCGGATCAGGCCAGTAGTCATTGGTGGAAGGGCATTGTATCGATGGATGGCAATGGAGCCTATGACGAACATCGCAAGGCCACAAAACCAGCAGGAACATCAGCCAAAGTCAGCTATAACCAACAACTGGACGCTCGTATCAAAGCTAGTCAAGCAAAGGGAACTGTTTTAGCCCTACCTGTGTTGCGCGATCGCCTCTCGCTGACGACATTTGAGAAAAATGCGGTCTTGATTGGATTGGCCCCAGAAGTCAATCGTCGCTATGCTCGGCTTTATCGCTATCTACAAGGGCAAACCGAAACCTCAGTCAGCGACTTACCATCTATCGAATTGATTCTCCGACTGTTATGCCGAAACGATAATGAGTGGCGCGTCGCTCGTCAAACCGTAGCCCAGCGGTCATCATTGTTGCACAACGGGCTAATGACGCTGCTTCAACAGCCCTACGACACCATGCTCACAGCATCTTTAAAGCTTTCAGAGCCGCTTGTGCGCTACTTGCTGGCAGAAACGCCGACTCTAAGTGATCTAGACACCCTACTCCATCAGTCTGACTCAACAACATGGGCGCCATCCATTTCTTCGTTTTCACTTGGCCCTTCTGCCTCTAATGGTCAGGCGATCGCCATTCCTGATGGTGGCATTCTTGAGACAAAAGCGCCCCGGTCGCAGATCAAATCTCAATCGACTACCTTCTCTGAAGCTGTAGAAGAGGAACAAGGCGAACAGATTGCACAACCACCATCAGATGCCCCTATTCCCTATCTGTTTTCATCACCATTAGAGTCTGTTGAGCAGCCCAGCACACCATGGAATGATCTGATTCTGCCCGAGGATCTCAAAGCTGATATTCAGCATATTTGCCATCGAGTCCACTATCAGTTCGCTCAAGCTGGAGTGAATGAGGATATCGCTGAACAAGGTCATCCTGCTTTGCTGACACAGCAGCCATTTAAGGGAACAATTGCATTATTTTCAGGCCAACCTGGGACAGGCAAGTCTCTTGCAGCCGAGGCGATCGCCACTGACTTGAACATGGCGCTCCACCGGATAGATTTGTCTGCAGTTCCAGCCGATGACCATGCTGCTCTACTCATCGATTTAGAGTCTGTGCCGATCGTTTTGCTTGAGTCGGCTCAATACTGGCTGTCATCTGCGGCTCATGTCACGCTGCACAGTGATAGTCTGAGACAATTTTTATTCCGTCGCCGCTCGACGGGCATCCTCACCGTTTTTACGGTTCATCACATTGAAAGCATTGCCCCTCAATGGTTTGACAGCGTTGATTATGCCCTCCAATTTCCGATACCACATGCTCCACTTCGGCAACAATTGTGGGAACAAGCTTTTCGTCATGCTGGCAACATTAAACTCAGTAAATCTCTTGACCTGACCATCCTGCGATCCCTGACGCTAAGTGGTGGTGAAATTTGGCGTGCGGTTGAAGATAGTGCGATCGCCGCATCTGTTCGACAAACCACTATAACCATCGAGGATATTCAACAAGCGCTGAGACGACAGGGAAAACTACGCGCCCTTCGCCAACTGAGTCACGCACTCGCTCAATCCAAGAAAACATCTAAGAAGGCATCAGGGCGATCGCGCCGAAAATCCTCAACGAAATCATCATCGACCCGCAAGCGCAAGTAGGCCAGAACATTAGAATCTAACGCTTGTGCAAGTCCGAATCACGATTAAAGCTGAGGCAAAATTTCTGGCAGCAGTTGTCCAGGAATTTTCGAGAGCGCTAGATTTTGTCCAATCAATCCTTTTTGGGAGTAGATGGCTTTCAAGGTTTGAATGACACACTGTATCGCAGTCTGTCGTAATTCAGGTCGTCCCTGCCATCCTTGCAAGGCTGAGAGATGTTGATCGAGGGCATTTTCAAGCAGCTGCTCGTCACGCTCATCTTTAACTTGGAACTTCCCGTCTGTGGCCAATTGATACTGCACCAGACCAAAGTTATTTCGAGTCGCAAATACATCAAAGTTGAGCGCCATCGGCTGCTTACTCTGCTGGATTAATTCAGCTGCATTGAGAGCTTCACGATAGGAATGAACGGCTTGTCGAAGGAAATCCATCCGAGTTTCTGGATTTTTCTCGTGGTATTCCGAGATATGCCAGTAAGCCGTTCCTAAGTTGTTCTGAGTGGCCGCGTAAGCGACTGGATTCGTCTCTAGCGTGCGATATTTGAGTGCGATCGTATAAGCATCAATCGCTGCACCTAACCATTTGTCCGAACGTTCGTGTTGCGCCAAGTTCCAGAATGCGGTGCCTAGATTGTTTTGAATCATGGCGTAGTTCAGCGGATCAGTATCAGGCTGATAATAAACGAGCGCTTTCGAGTAGGCGTCAGTGGCTCGTTTCAGGTTTTGTACAGGTTCTCGATACTGCGCCAGATTCCAGTACGTCGTTCCAAGATTATTCTGAGTAGACGCAAATCGCATCGGGTCTGCCTCAGCTTTGCGGTAACGCAATGCTTCTTGGTAAGCCTGAACTGACTGTTGTAGGTTATCGAATGGGTTATGATATCGGGCTAAATCTCCATAGGCCGCTCCCAGATTGTTTTGAATCATAGGATAAGTCTGTGGATGCGTCTTGGGATTGATTTTGGTGAGCGCCATTCGATAGGCTTGAATGCCTTGTTGGAGATGTGGAAGGCCCTGTTCAGGCGTTGGGGCACACCGCGAGAGCAACCAGCACAGGTTACCCATATCGTTCAACACCTCAGACCAGGTTGGTGAATTGTCATTGACAATCTGCAAAACCGACTCGTAAGCCTTCATCGCTCGAACGAGATTCTTAGGAGAGATATCGCCCTGTTCAATGCGATCGCGATAGAGATTGCCCAACCCTCGATAGGCTCCTGCAAGAACCGTTTGAGGAGCCCGCTGTTGGCGAAGTCGTTCAATTTGTTCGACGAGCGCAAAGGCTTGGGGATCCTCGGCGGCTAAATCAGCTTGCTCTGCTTCAGAAATGCTGGAGTCTAGCCATGAGCGTTGAGCAGGAGTTTGGCCGACTGTACTAAATCCTAAGCCCGGATCAGACGACAGTGATGCATTTAAGAAATTCGGCTCTGCGTCAAAAACTTCCAGTTCACTGTCAGCGTCGACCAGTTCCAGAGATTCAGTGTCAGCAGCATCAGGGTACAGAAGATTAAAGGTCGATTCTGTGGGGGTCGCATCCACCACAGAATCCATATCGCTAACATCTTCTACTACATGAGCATCAGTGTCTGCATCATGAGGATACAGAAGGTTAAAGGTTGATTCTGTGGGGGTCGCATCCACCACAGAATCCATATCGCTAACATCTTCTGCTATATGAGTATCAGTGCCTGCCTCCAAGGAAAGCACATCGGTGACGTTTTCTGACCCATCAGAATCCAGAATGGATAGGTCCAGCGTTGTGTCACCATCGGATGTCAAATCAGAAGGATCTTCCTCTTCGTCTGGGACAAATTGTTGTGTAGACCACGGATCAGTGAACGTCTGTCCAAATCCTAAATGCTCCGCATTTTCTTGAGGTGGCTGATCAACCTCAATGACAACATCATCGGCCTGCCGATTTTCTGGAGGCGGTTCATCAGAATGTTGCTCGCTCTCAGCTGCAATGTTCTGCGCTGTATTAGATGCTGAGTCGTCGCTTGATGGTGGTTGGCTCTGTGCTTGGGAAACCCTTTCTTGCTCAGTTTCATATGACAGTGTGCCTAACGCACTAATAGAGTCGATGTCTAACGTCTCTGAAATCGGGCTGTCAGTGGAGGTTCCTCCTAACTCGTTCATTAACGTGCCATTCATCAACTCGCTCAACGTTTCTTGAATGTCAGGCTCTTGCTCCTCAAGCCCTGCCGGTTCTTGCTGCTCAATCCGTGGGGATTGAGAGCTGAGTGAATGGGCTACGCGACCCTCATTAAGTCCTGTTTGATCACTGTCGTGTCTTGTCGTCGAACCGGATGATGGTTTTGAAGCCGCCTTTCTCTGAGTTGAATCAGTTATTCGTTTTGATGCATTGAGTTTAGGCGCTTTAGCATCTTGTACGTTGGCGTCTTTTGAAGAGGCCGAATGGTCTGACAAAGGTGTCTCAGTCAATGGTGCCTCAACATTTGGCTGAGGCTTGGCTGAAAGTCGAGTAGCTGGCTTGTTGTTGCTGGAATCTTGTCCCTTCGAAGGGGTAGGAGTGACTGGAGAAGCAGCGGTGATTGATAAGTCTCTTGACTGCTTAGAGGCAGACGATTGTGTAGAATCTATCGGTGTAGAGCGTGCGGATGGTATGACTGTTTCGCTATTGGGTGTCTTGGAGCGCTCATTAGGCTTGAAGCGAAGCACATTCAGTGGGCGATCGCCAGAGGTTGGCGTTTGACTACGGTTTTTAGGTGGAGCAGGCACCCGTGTTGCACGGATGGGGGTCGACGCCTGAGGAAAGGTTTCAGGCAATGACACCAGTGGGGTTGGCTCACCGATGAAGTCAAAAACGGCTGTTCGACATCGCCAGAAATCTGGAGCAGACTGAGGAATCATCCGACTCCAAGGACGCGTCACCCATACCACCATGCTCGATTCGAGGACCGGGAGGCTGTGCTCAATACTCCTCAAATGATTAAGAAAAAGCCACTGTACCGATGCAGATTGGCGACTCAGTTGTTCGATACCGAGCAATTGAAAGGCGGGGATGAGGGCCTGATTCCGTCGATTGACGGGAGGCGGAAAGTCTCTGAGCCAGCTCGCAATTTGATTGAGGGGATCTGGATTAGAGAGATCGAGTTTCAGGGTAACCAGTTGGGGGTAGGATCGATTTCGACTAGACGCTCGGTGATGAGCACGCTGACCAGATAGATCACTTTCTAACTCGGCAGCCAAGCGATCGCGCAGGATCAAGTTGTCACAGACTGCAACGAAAATCTGTCGCCGAAGATTTAGCTCCAGAGCTGCCTTCAGCCTCTGATAAGTCTTCTGGTTCAGATCAACAACAGTAGAAGAGAGAGTTTGTACCACGGTGAATCAGCGAGTGAGAGGCAAGCGATGTCTATCCATCCATACTTCTCTTTCCACCAATATTTGCCTGTATCCGTATAGGATGGCTAGAAACCATTTAAAACTAAAGTGCTAGGGCGATCGCCCTAGCACTTTAGTTTTAAATGGTTTCTATGGAAAACCCAATGAAAATCTGGACTAGCCCAGATTCTGACGCCTTAGGCAGTGCACGACATTAAGACACTGATGCCGCTACTGCCAGCATTCCTCCAATCAATGCGATCGCACCAATTCCCAAAATTAAGTAGTTTCTCTTCTCTTTACCTGTTGGGGGCTCTGCACGATACATGCGAGGCTCACTTGCAAAGTTGTTCAGGCGACCGCCCTCTTCAGTTGTGTAAGGCATAAATTAAATCCTTTAGAACTTTTGATTTACATCATTGTAACGATAATGTTACATACTTCATTCATATTTACATGAATTTAATACTTTTGTGTTTCAAACTCAAGGTGTTGCCACATTGTCTGCAGAGCGTGACGATGTCGAGCGTCCACGAGTCAGACCGACACGGAAATGATGTGCCCCCTTTAAAGAGAAGGCTTTAGCATTTCTCATCAAACGATTCAATTTACCTTATCAGTTCGAAGTAATGCTCGATCTCTGCCCATCGAGAAAAGAACCGCAATTAATACCGTTGACAAGCACGTTGTTAAAAGTTAAGAGCCAATGCTCTGCTACAAATTGGAGCCAATTTAGCCCTAAGATTCTCATCATACAAGGCTTTTAGCCCTCGCCCTCATTCCCTAGCCCCCTATCTCAAGATTGGGAGAAGGGGCTAAGGAGATGAGGACCTAACGGCAAGCTGAGTGGAGAACAACCTCTCTAGGGTGACTCCAATCCCTACAACAATTCAAAGAATGGGTATAACCGGTTATTATCCCCATCAGTGTGCGAACGCTAGCAATTGTGAACGCGTTGTTAGGCAGCATTTTCAAAACGCAGTTCCAAAGGGGGTTACACAAGCTGAGATAAAGCTTCGATAAGAGTTTGATTTTGCTCATCCGTCCCGACGGTAATACGAAGCATCTTTTCTAAGCCAGAATGCTTGAAGTATCGAACCAAGATGCCGCGCTCTTTCAGGGCTAAATAAATGGATTCCGCATTTCCATCTGGGGGAGTTGCTAACAAAAAGTTGGTTTCAGAAGGGGTCACGTCAAACCCAAGCTGCTTTAAGTTGTGCAGTAGAGTGTCCCGAGAAGCTTTTACTTTTTCTGCGCAGGCGTTTTTATAGTCTTGGTCACGCATGGCCGCAGTTCCGACAGCGCAGGCGATCGCATCAATGTTGTAGCTGTCTTTCACCTTAAAGAGACCACTCAAGAGTTGAGGCTGGGCAACACCAAACCCTAATCGCAGACCTGCGAGAGAATATCCCTTAGAAAGGGTACGACTGATAATCACGTTCTCAAATTCATGGACCAGTTCGAGTGCGGACGAGTCAGCGAAGTCGACATAAGCCTCATCCACTAACACCACTCCGGCTAGGCGAGAGGCCAGTTGGCGTAAATCATCATTTGAAACAGTATGTCCTGATGGACTGTTAGGTGATGCAATGAATGTCACCGCGGCGCTTGCAGCAACTAATTCATCAATTGGAAACTGATTATTCGCTCGATATGGAACTTCTGTGATGTCAGCAGGTTGAATCTCGGCCAGAGTTTTATACAAAACATAAGTTGGGGTCGGGTAAGCAATGTTGCGATCGCGTTCAGCACATGCCCGCAAAACAACATTTAAGATTTCATCGCTTCCATTTCCAACAATGACCCAATCCATTGGTACGCCTAAAACATCACCCACTGCTTGGCGAAAATCATTTGCAAATGGATGCGGATATCGACGCAACAACTCACCGTCAAAATGATGCAGCACCTCCATTGCAGCCGGAGACGGAGGATAGGGATTTTCATTGGTATTGAGTTTGAGGATACGGCTTCCAGGCTTAGGCTGCTCTCCTGGAATGTACCCAGTCATCGCATCAATATTGGAACGAAAGTAACTGCTCATGGCGGTATGGTAAATGATGGATTCTCAAGTCAAACGAGTGCGTTGGTTTGAACAACAGCAGTCTACACCTGACCGTATTGTTCAGGGCTTACTCAAGTCCCTTATATCTGCTGTATCGTCAAATCGCTCTTCCCACTTGTAATAGTTTGCTTTTGCTTCTTGCGCCAGGGGAGAGAAGGCAAGAATTTGAGACACTGTCCAATTCACCAGCGATAGAGGAAATCGAAAGGGACGAGCAATGTCTAAAAATAAGATGGCTCGATATCCATCTGTTTTATTAATGACTTGATGAGGATAAGTGTCGTCGAAAATCAAGCTTTTGCCTTCTTCCCAGTGAGCCCACTGGCCTCCAACCTGAATCCGACAATCTTCCTTAGGTTCTGGCACCATCAACCCAAGGTGATACCGAATCAGTCCCTTATGTTTTCCATTATGAAGAGGAATCACCTTACCCGGACTGAGAATTGAGAAAAAGGCAACTTTCAATCCAGGAATCGTCTTCAATAATTTCCAAGTTTCAGGGCATCGCTCGCAGTTTTTCTTCGCAATAAAGCCAAAGGCGCAAAAGTAATACGTTTTCCACCCATCATCCGGACTGATGCGCTGCTGACGCGGCATGATGTCCTGGAAGTTCGGTAAATCTTGAACATGTTGAAAGACGCCTTCTAGTTCATCTCGAATCACCGTCCAATTGGCTTCTAGCTCATACGACCAGGGAAATTGGTCATTGGAAAAAAAGGTGGACTCTCCAACAAGAGAGTATTCAGGAACCATGTTCTCCAACGTTTTTATGGCAGGAGTATTCACAATCTTGCGCACCCAGTCAGTCATCGCCTTAGTTTGCTCCGTATTTCATGGTCAGCGTGCGATCGCCCCCAGGCTTGAACGCTCAGATCAACGTATCCAAGTCAGTCATGACCATTGATGCTGGTGCTCTATCATCGTGTAGGAAAAACAGGCTAGTGCGGGTGTCTTCTAGTGAATGTTTCTAACAAAACCCTGTAAAACCAAAAGAAACGATCAGCAGTAAGTGAAGGGGACGGGCCAGCCCAACGTAATTTAACTCAATTATCATAGTCAAATCCCAGCATATATTGACACATGAAAAAGTTGCGAAAACGCGACTACCGCAAATTCTAGGAAATCAAAATGACGAAATACTGGAGACAGCTGGTTGAATAGCAGCTCATACATTTGGGATGAATCCGGTGACTCCCAACCAAAGTGGCTCAGTCATAATTGCGGTTAAAAGATGAATCGAGGTGCGCAATGCGCACCTCGATTCATCTTTTAACCGCAATGTTACATCTCTTAGAGACTTACATCCTCACTAGGTGTGGACGCTTCAGGTCACAGTATCGTGCAGATTTGAGCTATATAAAAGCATTACGGCGCAACGCTTTCCCAATTAATCATCTACGGCTTCGTGCAACTATATCAGATACAGAAGGGTGTGATGGGGCAAGCTTTGCCTCATCACACCCTTCTTCATTCATGCACACAGCGCTTCAATTTCAGAATTTAGAAAAGGAAGCTGTCCGCATTCAGGTCAGCAGCTGAAACGTTCTCGAGAATCGCGAGGTCAGTACCAGCTCGTCCGCCGTTGCCATCGACATCAAATCGAACGACTGTGTTGGCACCTTGCTGAATCAATCGAACATTCTCTTCGAAGGCAGTACCAGCATTGACACCGAAATTGTTAACCAATCGGTTTAGGTCGATAACGTCTACACCGACTGCGAAGTCAGTAATCGTATCGGTACCCTCAAACAAGCGACGATAGGCGAATGCATCTTCTCCTGCACCACCTGTGAGGACATCGTTACCACCACCACCAACAATCACGTCATCACCGGAACCTCCGTTGATGGTGTCACTTCGGCCATTACCAAAGAGAACATCATCACCTTGATTACCTCTGATCCGATCGCTGCCAGCGTTGCCACGCATCACGTCATTGCCAGCATCGCCGAACATGTTGTCATCACCGCGATCGCCGAACATGTCGTCATCACCAGCGCCACCTCTCATTCGGTCATCACCAAGACGGCCACGCATAACATCTGCGTCAGCGTCTCCAAATAGTCGGTCATCATCTCTGTTACCAGAGATAAAGTCTCTTCCAGCCCGACCACGAATAATATCTGCACCTGCAAGGCCACGAATTCTATCGTCATTCGAACTACCTTCTAGGTCATCATCTTGTTGAGTAGGTTGGACTGTAGGTTGACCGCCGTTGCCGCCGCCGTTGTTGCCACCACCGTTGTTGCCACCACCGTTGCCGCCACCGGAAGAACCATCGTTATCGCTAATCGTTACCGTGGCTGTATTCGTGCCAAAAATGCTACCGCTATTTGCAAGTGGGCTGCCCGAAGCATCTTGGATGCTGTTAAGCGTCACGACAACAGTTTCGTTGCCTTCAACAGCTGAGTCGTCATTAACATCAACGTTGATGACCGCAGATGTCGAATTTGCTGGGATAGTAACAACACCGCTTAGTGCATTGTAGTCATTGTTACCACCTGCAGTTGCGGTTCCACCTATGGTGTAGTTAACGATTAAATCAATTGGTAACGCTTCAGCGACGCTGACAGTGAATTGTCCATCGGTGCCCGGTTCAGCTCCATTCTGAGTAGCTGCGATTGACACCTCAGGGATTAGCTGGAATTCGATGAAGTCAAAGCGTGCGTGCTCATTTCCGTCTTCACTTCCGGTGACGACGAATGTTTCTCCACTAGTAACGTTAACGACCTGAGGGACAAACAAGGAAACTTGAGTTGCTGCTTCGACTGAAGCGCTGCCTAAGTCTTGATCGAGCGTGAAGTTAGCGATTGAATTGCCGCTTTGGCTCAGATCTAAGGTTGCGGTTCCATCATTTTCATCAAAAGCGCCAAGTGTGATCAGGTAGTTGCCCGTTGGTTCATTGAACGTGAATGTAGCTGTACCGACTTCAGTATTGGATCCGCCGCCTCTCAGTCCCAATACTTGTCCACCTGATGCAGCTGCTATGTTGCCTTCGATTCTATAAATATTAGTGGTAGCGCTTTCAGCTTCAATCCGAATTGGTGTTGCCATTTTAAACCTCTCAAAGTAGTTGATTTCGGTGAAAATTGCCCATAAAAGTTTTTGTAAATCATCAGACTTAGCGCTTCTAATTCTTAAGAGCTCGCAGAGCTAACCGAAGAATTCTGAACGAGAATCCTGGAGACAGCCTGAACTTTCACCTGCTTGATGACAGAAATCAGAGCAGACGAGGAGGCTAAGTTATCTAAGGAGTTTAAGAACTAGACGTAGATGCCCTATCGCCAGCTATGCTAGACAGCAGGCTGACTCCGTCAATAGTTATGTCAGGCTCTTATCCCAACACAACTCTGTTCGATGGAGAATATAGCGATACGTATTGGGCTCCTAAATTTGACGGATACGCCTCTGTTCACTAGTTGATGGAAGATCGTGAACGCTTCCGCGAGTATCACCTAGAGAGCTCGACCGTTCCGCAAGTCGATCCCGTGTGTTCTTTCGATGCCTAAATCTATCCAAATGAGGCTTGATTCTTTAATCAACGCCTTCATAAGTGCTGGGGCTATTTGAGACTTAGACCTGACAAGAAAGTATTAGTTTTAATAGGGCTTGATGGTAGAGCATACCCAGAAATATCAGTAGTTGCCTCGGCATTAGTGTGAGATAACTCTGATGACTTACATCCTCAACTTAACAACGGATCAGTGATGCCACCGTAAGGTTGAACCCATCTTTATGACTTCTTTGTTTACAGAGATACATTTGTGAGGCTCGTCTAAACAGATAGCCATGGAGTTAACGGATAAAACGCAGTGGTATGAACGGTTAGAGCGATATCACTTTCTGTCAGCAGACGAGAAGCCATACACTGAGTACCAGTTTTGAACCCATAATCTGGACGCTAGCACCCTTAGGTAGGGTGCTATGAATAAACAACTGCTACGGCCCCGGCTCAATAGACTGGGGCCGTAGCAGTGTTTATGAAAAACCTACAACTTAATGAGGAGAAGCCCTAAATATCCAGATCATTAAGATCCAATTTTGAACCATGGGTTTCGATGAATTCTCTTCGAGGTGCGACACGATCGCCCATCAGAATTGTAAAGATGCGATCGGCTTCAGCCGCGTCTTCAATTTCAACCTGCTTCAATGTGCGAGTTTCTGGGTTCATGGTGGTATCCCACAGTTGTTCAGGCATCATCTCACCCAACCCCTTAAACCGTTGAATATCTGGACTTGCATTAGCCGGAAACTGGCTTAATCGCTCCTGGAGGTCACGATCGCTATAGCAGTAGTAATGCTGTCGTCCACGAGTCACTTTATAAAGAGGGGGACAAGCGATGTACACAAAGCCCTGGTCAACCATCGCGCGCTGATAGCGATAGAAAAAGGTCAGCAGCAAGGTGCGAATGTGGGCTCCATCAACGTCAGCATCCGTCATGATGATGATGCGATGATACCGGAGCTGTGACGAGTCAAACTCTTCACCTTTGATACCTAGACCTAAAGCCGTAATGAGAGACTGAATTTCAGTATTTTTGTAGATCTTGGCATCGTCTGTTTTCTCAATGTTCAGAATCTTACCTCGGAGGGGTAAAATTGCCTGAAATTGGCGATCGCGTCCTTGTTTTGCCGAACCTCCAGCGGAGTCGCCTTCCACAATATAGATCTCAGACTCTGCAGGGTCCCGTGTGCTGCAGTCTGCTAGCTTACCGGGCAAGGTCGATGATTCTAAAACTGATTTGCGACGAACCAGTTCCCTCGCTCGACGGGCTGCCTCAGCCGCATTAAAGGCTTGAATTGCTTTTTCCAAAATGGAGTCTGCAATGTTTGGGCGAAAATCGAGGTATTCAACCAGAGCTTCGCCCACAACCGAATCAACAATACCTCTAACCTCGGTATTTCCTAACTTTGTTTTAGTTTGGCCTTCAAATTCAGGGTCAGGCACTTTGACGGATACAACCCCTGTTAACCCTTCTCGTACGTTTTCCCCAGCTAAATTTGAATCATTGTCCTTGAGCTTATTGCGTTTGCGTGCAATTGAGTTCATGGTCCGAGTGAGGACCGTCTTCAACCCTTCGAGATGTGTACCGCCATCAATGGTACGAATATTGTTAGCAAAGCCCAGCAGATTGTCAGAATAGGCATCAACGCACCACTGAAGGGCTGCCTCAACTTGAATACCATTACGCTCGCTCTGAATGTGAATTACATCTTCATGCAACGCTTGTTTGTCTTTATTCATGTATTCGACATATTCTCGAATACCACCTGCATAGTGATACCTCTCAACTTTAGGCTCATCACTTTTCAGAAGTTCGAGACGTTCATCTGTGAACTCAATTTCAACACCAGCATTCAAGTAAGCTAGCTCCTTCAGTCGCCCAGCCAATGTGCTGTAGTCGAATTCCGTTCCAACTGTGAAAATTTCAGCGTCTGGCTTAAATGAAACTTGAGTCCCTGTCCGGTTACTTCCCGATGGTTCAACTTGAAGGTCACCCATCGGTACGCCCTGCTCATATCGCTGAATATGAACGTTATTGTTTCTCCAGACTTTTACTTCAACCCACTCAGACAGTGCGTTGACGACAGAAATACCAACTCCGTGCAAGCCACCAGATACCTTATAGCCACCGCCACCAAACTTTCCACCCGCATGGAGAACCGTCATAACAGTCTCTAGAGCCGATTTACCCGTGGTTGGGTGAACATCAGTCGGAATACCTCGACCATCATCGATAACCGTTACAGAGCCATCACTACTGAGCTTCACTCGGATTGTTTTGCAGTAGCCTGCGAGCGCTTCATCAACAGAGTTGTCAACAACCTCATACACAAGGTGGTGCAGTCCTCGTGGCCCCGTGCTCCCGATATACATTCCAGGACGTTTACGGACAGGCTCTAAGCCTTCTAAAACTTGAATTTGACTAGCACCATACTCTGCTGCCATAAATAATGCGCTCCCAATATTAAGGCTAACGAGAAGAAAGCTTCGTTAGGTCAAAATGCCCTCAAATTTTAGCACAAAAGCCTTATAAGCGATTCTAGAGCAGTAGGAGGGTCTTCCTGCCTTGAATACCAACAGGTTCATCAAAATCTCAAATCAGTTCAAATGAACCAATAAAAAGCAATGTAAAAATTTATTCGCATCAGCCATAGTGTGGAACAACAAGGTGGCGGCCCTTTCCCACTAAATAATGGCGTTTTGACCTATGAATTGTTGTGCACGTTGTGAATTTTCGAAAACTGGTGATGGAGAGGAGGCTTCTTTTGAAGATGATTATCAAATGATATGCCTACTAGCTTGACCAAGAATCGCTCACATCATTGTTGAAGACTGGCGTGATAAGAACTCGATATCCGAATCATGACCGCTAGGAGGAACGTCAGTCATTGACGCATTCACTTACTCTGCTAATCACTGTGCTTTGACACATTGGTCATAAGAGAACCCAAGGTATTAGCCCCAAAAATAAGTTGCTGCTCTTATCCTCACAAGATTAAGGCAGCTACTTACAATCAATAATCGTTTTTTAGAAAAGCTTAACTCTGCAAAAAGCCCCACAGCTTCAACTGTGTGAACAACTAAATGTTGAAATAATCATTCGAAAGCCCGTGACGAGGATTGAACTCGTGACCTCACCCTTACCAAGGGTGCGCTCTACCACTGAGCTACACGGGCGGAAAACTAGTCGACGCCTCCCATTTATATTACCCGAATGAAAGGCGTAGAGCTTATGGTCCGAGTAGCACAAACGTCTACTTTCTAAAATGTCTGTGGTGGGCCGGGCTAGATTCGAACTAGCGTAGGCATAGCCAGCGGATTTACAGTCCGCCCCCATTAACCACTCGGGCACCGACCCACGTATTCACAGGATTATGATGTTATCACAATGTTTGAACGAACTTAAGCAAATCTTGGAAAAAAATTGGATTAATTGAACGGGTGACTGCCAAGCTAGGTTGCTATCTACTCTTGTCCTGAAAAAAATTTCAGAAAAGTGGGCATCCTAGTTAACATACTGTGATGATTGTGACTCACATCAGATTGATTTGACTAAAGGAGGTTTGTATGAGGCTTGCAACGTTGGCGATCGCCCTTATCATGGCGTTGTTTTGCTTTGTTACCCCAGCACATGCTGCACATGCTAATGCGGTTAATCGGTTGGTCGAAACTCGAAATTGTATCGGCTGTAACTTGAAAGGAGCCGATCTCCACGGACTAGACTTACGCGGCGTGAATTTAGCTCGTGCAAATCTGCGCAATGCTAACTTGACCGATGCAAATATGATGGCGGTCAACTTGGAGAATGCCGATCTAAGAGGAGCAGACCTCACAGGCGCAGCGATTTTAGCCGTTAATTTCTTTGGTGCGAATTTGAAACACACGACGCTTGGTCATGTGAACTTCGCAAGCTCAAGGTTTTGTCACACGACCATTCCCAGCGGCAAGGTATCTGATCGGGATTGTTAGACTTTGAGATGTTTCTTCTAGGGGACTTAATAAACTGAAGCACACTCGCTCAAAACAGTGCTATCTGATTAACATGAGTCAGTCGATTTGAAGCCTAGCGATTAAGCCGCTTGATTGGGCCAAATTCTTCTAACGTTTAAAGAGGGTTCTTGCGTTGCATGGGCCCTCTTTAAACGTTTGAGGCATCAGGATGCAATACTTTGCAACCGTAGCGCGGGGCTTAGAAGACATCGCAGCAGATGAACTACGACAACTCGGGGCATCCGAGGTTGAACCTAGCTTCACCGGCGTTTCGTTTACCGGCGATCGCCCTTTGCTGTATCACGTCAACCTTTGGGCACGAATTCCATTTCGCATTTTGATGCAAATTCATCACTGCTCGGCCCGCACGGCTCAGCAGCTTTATGACGGCATTCAGACACTCGATTGGTCACGGTACATCACGCCGGAGCAAACGTTTGCCGTTCGAGCAACGGGGAAAAATGAGCAGCTTAATCACAGCCACTACACTGCACTCCAGGTTAAAAACGCCATTGTTGATCAGCAACGTCAACAGTTTCAAGAACGTTCTGACATTAATCTTGAGCAGCCAGACTTGACCATTGCCGTTCATATTCAAGGCGATCGCTGTGTCGTTAATTTAGATAGCTCTGGCGGTAGCCTCCATCGACGGGGATATCGACCAGCAGTCGGGCTAGCACCACTCAAAGAAACACTGGCCGCAGCGCTCATCGATATGACCGATTGGACGCCAGACCTCGCATTCTATGACCCGCTTTGCGGTTCTGGGACACTGCCGATTGAAGCTAGCCTGAAGGCGCTGAATATTGCACCTGGGATGTTTCGAGAGCAGTTTGCATTTGAAAAGTGGCCTAACTTTGATGGTTCGCGATGGGAGCAGATGTTGTCAGAGGCCGAAGCCCATCAGCACCCAGAGCTGACTGCACCGATTATGGGGGGCGATCGCCATTTCGAGGCTCTTGAGCAAGCTCGATTCAATGCCTATCAGTGTGGCGTGAGCGATCAGATTCAGCTCCTCCAACAAGACATCGATGAAGCATATCCTCCGGCTGAGCACGGCGTTCTTCTCTGTAATCCACCCTATGGAGAAAGAATCGGTCACGCTGAAGATCTTGGAGCGTTCTATAAGCAAATGGGCGACATCTTTAAGCAACGCTTCAAGGGCTGGACGGCTTACGTATTATGTGGAAACCTGGCACTGACAAAACGAATCGGCCTACGACCAGCGCGGCGTATCGTTGTCTACAATGGCTCAATCGAATGTCGATTATTGAAGTACGAACTGTACTGATATCTGCGGCTTAGGATGCCCAAAACTTAAAAAGTTATGTTTCAAATGAACCACTTTCGAAACTAACTCCCATGAGGCGTACTGGAGACACAGCGAAAACCTGCAAAAATTTGGCGTACCCACGGGTGATACCAGTTGCGAAGAGATGGGCGAAGCGCCCAACGTCGTGTAGCCCAGCTACCACCTTTTAAGACGTAATGTTGACCATCAAAATAGGCTTGAGAATAGCCAACATAGGGAAATGGCTTGAACCCGCGATATCTATCGAATGTACTAGCGGTCCATTCCCATACATTCCCTAACATATCAGCACATCCGACAGCACTCGTGCCACTGGGATAACTCCCCACGTCAGAGGTTGAACCAACGTGATGAGAATAATTGCAGTGTTGTGGAGTGGGAAGCGAGTTGCCCCATGGATAGGTGTACGCGGTCGAACAGGATGGGTTCCAACGAGCTGCCGTTTCCCATTCGGCTTCAGTCGGGAGACGCTTCCCGACAAATTCAGCATAGGCCGACGCCTCATACCAACTCACGCCACACACCGGGTGAGTGGCGTGACCTGACGTCTGTGGCCAATAGAGCGGACATCGCACACGATGCTCCTGTTGCCAGGCCCATCCGTCAGCTGACCACCACCGATCATCGTCGTACCCACCTGCATCGATAAACCGTTGAAAATCACGACAGGTGACTGGATATCGATCAATCCAAAACTCATCCAGTTTGATGTCATGGGATGGTTGCTCGTTATCTAAGGCATCACAGGCATCACTTCCAATTCGTATGTGCCCTGCAGGAACATGGCACATTAACTCAGACTCAGACTCGATAGCCGATGTCTGTTTAACCAGTTCTGCCGAATCATTCTCAATGCCACTGATAATGCTGTGCTGAGAAACACGCCATACTTCCATAATCAGCGCGATTGTTTCGCAATGCTGGCTTTCATGCTGGAGTAAAAACCACCAAATACGCTGTTGCTGATCAACAGGTGCAATGTCTAAATAGTCGAAAACAGCATCGCGAATACTGTTGAGGTAGTCATATAGGGTTTGAATATCTGGCAAATATTGACGTTCAGCTTTGGGCAATCCATCTGCTGCAAAGAGTCGATGATATTGAGGAAACCGTGGAGACTGACGAGCTAGCCGTTCCAAAATCCATAGTGCTTCAGTATAAGCAATGTGTCCGACATGCCATCCAATAGGACTGAAATCTGGATGCACCTGTTGACACAAGTTCGTTTGATCAACGGTACTGATGAGGTCGAATGTGGAGCGGCGACATTGCTCATAGGCAATACGGAGAGATTGACGATGCGATTGGAGAGATTGGAGAGATATCTGATGGTCATCAGATGATGAGCTAGGAAAGGGGTTGGATGTCAACATTGAGAGCGTGATCGGCAGTCAAGATGCTGTGTTCAGGTATGGGTTGCCATTGCCCAGGAAACAATGGTTCAGATGCAACCACGACGGATTGTGGATAGTGTTCATCATTAGCGAGCCAATAGAGCGTCGGAACAGGAGTTCGGTTAGACGCTCGACAAGCAATTAGGCGATCGCCATCGCTGAGAATTAGATTTGCACCCACGGTAATGCGATTGTCTGCAAGATCAAATACTGTTGCTAAGACTTGACGAAGACTCGTCTCTAAAGAAGTCTTGGAATCAGATTGATAGGCTTGTCGAATCAATGCAAACAGATGTTCTGAATCGGTACTTCCTTCAATCGAACCATAAACCTCGTCTGAAAGGCGATCGCGCAGAGGACGGTAAAGAGTTTTGCGAAAATTTTCAATGAAACCATTGTGAACCATCAGCAAATCGCCATGCTGAAAAGGTGGGCAATTACTCAAATTCACCGGCAATCCAGGCGTTGCACTCCTAATGCTAGCCACAATACACGATGACTCCACGTAACGGCTAAGCGCTGGTAAATTTGTGTCATTCCAAATTGGGAGCACGTTGCGATAGGCATAGGGATTCTCACGCCGCGTCGGATGATACCACCCAACACCAAAACCATCTGCGTTGAGCAATCCCGCCGTCATTTCCAAAGGTTGATAGCTTTGGACAATCAGCGAATGTTCAGGTTTGTATAACAGGCGCTCCAGTTGAATAGACGCACCGACGTAGCCTAATAACCGACACATGGTTGAACGAAAAATTAGTATATAAGTGAGTCAAACCAACTCAAAGAATTGGCCTATGAATTTCTAGGCATGAAGCTTGCCCAGTTGACAGGCTCTACACCAATATTGAGCGAATCCATTTCGAGAAATGGTATCAACCGACATCAAGGCTCACGCATTCTTGTTGGCGGCAGGTCACCCACAAAAGAATTCACCAGATTTAGCGGACGTGCATAAGTCCTGAGTCTGAGATATGAATCAAATCAATCGCCGTGCTCAGAAATTGTGCTCAAAAACATGGCAACGCCCGGAAATCGTAGCTAGATTCCCAGGCGTTGCCAGACAGCTTGCTAAAAGATGTCAATCAATGCAGCGAACAGATTAAATTTAGTAACGGCTAGAGAAACTGCGGTTGTTGTTCCAACCACCGCCACCAGACGAGCGACGATCTTCACGGGGCTTTGCCTTGTTCACTTTGAGAACACGCTCCATCCACTCTGCACCGTCCAAATCTTCAATTGCGGCAGTTTCTTCATCTTCCGTTGACATATCAACAAACGCAAAACCACGAACACGACCGGTTTCACGGTCTACGGGCAACTTGACACGCTTGACAGAGCCATACTCCGCAAAGACATGGTTCAAATCGTCCTCTGTCACAGAATAGGACAGATTACCTACATAAACAGTCATTCAGCTTAGCCTCCAGGGGAGAGATAATGTGTAGAGATTGGAATTCGGAGGTAAGCCACTAACGGATACTTCTCGAAACAATGCAATTGTCCTTAGCAATGCTAGCAAATACTTATCAACCGACAATCTAATCCGAGTTCAATGATAGCGCCATCAATTTAAGGATGGCAAAGAGTTTATCAACCGCAACGCAGCAGATATCTATTATTTTTTATTATCTTGAACCTGACCCATGATACCCCGTCGCATTCCCAAAAATTTACTTCCTTCTATTTCCGCATCATCATCGCGACAGAAGGGTCGCAGTTACCTTGTTGATGAATCTGGGAAACGGCTACCCAGCGTGAGTACGATTCTGAATGCGACTAAGCCTTTAGAGGCTCGGCAAGCACTCAAGCAATGGCGGCAGCGTGTTGGCTATGCAGAAGCAGGCCGAATCTCAGGCCAAGCCAGTCGGCGGGGCACGAAAACCCATTCTTACTTGCGGAATCATCTGTTGGGAAAAGCAGAACCCTGTCCAGACGCGGCTCAACCCTATTGGATGAGCTTAGAACCTGTGCTTCAGCATTTAGATGATGTTCGACTCGTTGAAGGTGCTGTATTTCACTATGACCTGAAATACGCAGGGCGTATTGACTGCATCGCTAGTTATAAAGGCGTTCCTTGTGTTGTTGATTGGAAGACAAGCGATCGCCCGAAAGAAACCGTCCAGCGTCTCTATGACAATCCGCTACAGCTTGCGGCTTATTGTGGTGCGGCTAATCATGTTTACTCCGATTGTGGGCTTCACTTAAAAGAAGCTGTGTTGATCAATGCCGTACCTGGACAAGATGCTGAAGTGTTTCAGTTTGATACTGAAACACTACGGGATTATTGGCATCAATGGATTGCGCGAGTTGAAGAATTTTACAGCGGCATGCAACTACGTTAAGTAGCGTCTCATGCCAAGTCATGGTTTTACAACTTTAACCAGCTTAATTATGACTTGGCATTGTTTGGCACGCAGAACATGCGCCAAACAATGTCTTCAAACCAATGCCTATATGGCGCTACGCGTTTAACCCAAATCAGTATTTTTGAGGAAAGCCTTGCGGAGCAAGGCTTTCCTCAAAAATATAGGTCCAGACCTATATGCGTACGGCCATAGCTTCAGTTCTTCAAATCCCAAATAGAGATGGGGCATGGTGACACTAGCGTCACCATGCCCCATCTCTATTTGGAGTCAGGAGTTTGAGTTAAGAGAAAAGATACTATGTGCTTGACACCATTAAATTATCTAGTTGAGAGCGATCGCCCGAGACCTTGACTCCACGACCGTTTGCGTCAAGATGACGAACGATTCGATAGATGGTTTCAATACTCTCCTCCTGTCCGACCCGAGTCGCCAATGCTTCAAGTGATAATGCAGAACCGCTCGTTTTCAGCGCATCAACGACTTGACGCTGAAGTTGCAAAACGGAAGCTGCGGCTCTCTTGCCAGCTTCAACACCGGGCTGATGATAAGCATTGATATTGACTAAAGAGGCATAGAACCCAACAGCTCGCTCATAGAGCGCAATGAGGGCTCCGATAGAGCGAGCATCAGCGGTTGGAATGGTAACTGTAATGGAGTCTCGTTCGTTGTCGTAGAGTGCTTGACGGGTGCCTTGCAATAATCCTGAGAGATAATCGCCACATGTAACACTGGGCTCGACCTGAATGGAATCGCCCGATCGATCAGATAACACTTCGATAAAGGTAACAAAGAAGTTATTCACTCCTTCTCGAAGCTGCTGGACATAGGCATGTTGGTCCGTGGAGCCTTTATTACCGTAAACAGCAATGCCCTGATAGACGGTATGACCATTCAGGTCCTTTTCTTTACCTAGCGACTCCATCACCAACTGCTGAAGATAGCGACTAAAGAGCAGCAGACTATCTTTATAGGGTAAGACAACCATGTCTTTTTCCCCTTTCCCGCGACCAACGAAGTACCAGGACAGTGCCAAGAGCGCAGCAGGATTATTTTCAATGGTGCGATCGCGAGTTGCAATATCCATTTCCTTCGCCCCGTCTAGCATTGCGCGAACATCAATGCCTTGAAGTGACGCTGGGAGTAAACCAACCGCTGATAACTCTGATGTGCGTCCACCAACCCAATCGTGCATTGGGAACCGAGCCAGCCATCCCTCTCGCTTGGCCTGCTCATCCAGTTTGCTGCCTTCTCCGGTAACCGCAACCGCATGGCGTGCGAAGTTAAGCCCACGCACCTCGTATGCATGTTTTGCTTCTAGCATGCCATTGCGAGTTTCTGGCGTTCCTCCAGACTTGGAAATCGTGATGACAATTGTGCTCGATAAGCGATCTCTCAGTTTCGCTAGGGTGCGGTCAATCCCTGCGGGGTCGGTGTTGTCAATGAAGTGAATGGTCATCGGAGGGTTAATCACTCCGAGAGCTTCGGCAACAAATTGAGGACCGAGCGCCGAACCACCGATGCCAATGGAAAGCACATCTGTAAATTTAGGAGCTTGAGGAGGAAGAATTTCACCCGCGTGAATTTTACGCGAAAAGGTTGCGATGGATTCCAAGGTCTGAATAATTTCGTTCTTTAATTCTGGTGTGGGAGCAAGTTCGGGCGCTCTCAGCCAGTAATGTCCGACCATGCGCTGCTCGTCTGGATTGGCGATCGCCCCCTCTTCTAAAGCCTTCATATCAGCAAACGCCTGCTCAAATTTCTGCATCATCATTGATGCATACTCGTCAGCAAATCGGATTCGGCTGACATCAACATAGATTCCTAGCCCTTCGTGATAGTAGAGCCATTTTTTATAGCGTTGCCAGAGTGCATTAGCATCCATAGAAGTGGTCAAGCCTCCAGTAAACATGAATTACCAAGCGGATCAAAATCAAAGCTGAGATAAACTTGAACGACTAACTTGAAGAGAGGCTGAAAGATTTCTAGACCTCAAAGATGGGCGAATAGCAATCTTCACTCAACGTTACCTTCGGCAACAGTATCCGAATCAAAAAAGCGTCTCAAGAGAGATTGATTCAACCTAGAGGGTGCAGCCGTCGGCCAACGGAATGGGGCATACGTTCTGACTCTAAAGCTTAAATCGATAGCAGGAACTTTGATCTATTCAACTAACACAGTGTAGCGACTGTTTGTTTTGTGATTCGGGCGATTTCAGATTATTCCAAGGATTGCCCACACATCCGCTAGTCTGTCCTCTGTGAAGAATGGCGGTCTGTGCCAATACATTGATGTATGGCAGTATGCAACTGCATCGGCATCGAAACGTTAGTGTAGAACGGGTTGCGCTCGTCCCACGTCCCACAACTTATCAAGGATGGCTACACGGCAAGACTTGGCAACGTTGATGAAGAAACGAGATTTTAGGTGCGAGACACACGCACCTAAAATCTCGTTTCTTCACCATGAAATTTGATGCGCTTGACACGTTGTGTATCTGTCAATTAATGGAGGTTGTTTTCTAGAATCTGGGAATACTCCCTTAAGAAGCAGGAGTATCGAATCATTGGGTATTGATTAACACAAGCTGATTCTTCACTTAGGATGACTCAGGCTAGAACCAAACATCTACCGAACATGTGACTGACTGTCTCTCAAGACATGATAAAGAAAGATTAGGTCTGCGTATGGCGATCGCTATCTGCTTGGATACCGGGGTTAGGTAGGATTCATGAAAACGATTATGATTGTGGATGATAGCCAGACGCTGCGGAAGATGCTCTCAGATTTGCTGCAGGGCAATGGCATTGAGGTTGTTGAAGCCACGAACGGCAAAGAAGCGCAGCAAACAATTCAAGCGGGATCACGGCCTGACTTAGTGATCACTGATTTGATCATGCCTGAAATGAATGGGTACGAACTCTGCCGCTGGATCAAAGCCAATACGAAAAAAATTCCAGTTCTGGTTTGCTCTACGAAGAGCGAGGAATTTGATCGGTATTGGGGAATGAAACAGGGCGCAGATGCCTACATTACAAAACCATTCCATCCGCCAGAGTTGCTCAAAACGGTTCGACAACTCTTGCGGAACAGCTGAGTGACAGCCGGTTGGCGAACCCTCACCGATACATGATCTAAGTGACGTTCGTAATTCGTTCATTCGTAATCCGTTCATTCGTAACCAGCTAAGAAGCCGTGGCGTATCGAAACCCTGCTCCGACCGTTGATCTGATCATTGAAATGGTGGATCAACCTCATCGTCCTATTGTGTTAATCGAACGCCTGAATCCACCCTACGGTTGGGCACTGCCCGGTGGTTTTGTGGATTATGGGGAGTCAGTTGAAAGCGCCGCACGACGCGAGGCCAAGGAAGAAACGAGTTTAACGGTTACCCTTGTCGAACAATTTCAGGTCTATTCTGATCCGGCGCGAGATGAGCGCAAGCACACGATCTCCATTGTCTTTTTGGCAACGGCAACTGGAACACCACAAGCCAGCGATGATGCGAAAGCACTGGCGCTTTATCATCGTTGGGAGAAACCTGAAAAGTTGTGTTTCGATCACGACCAGATCTTGCAGGATTATTGGTACTATCGCCACTACGGTATTCGCCCCCGCATCTTGTCTTAAGTTTTTCCCAGTGCAGGCATAGTCCGGTACAGGATTGAAGTCAGACTAGGCAGGCAGCGCGAAATGGAGTTTGCCGTTATTGTGATGCCATTTCTCGAAATGGCATCACAATGATCGTTATAAAGTCCGCCCATCAGGCAGGCTCTATAACAATGGAATCATGCACTAATTCAAAGAATTGGTATCATCACATTTTGGACCGTGCCTGAGCACTTAGAATTTCTAGGTGTTGTAGGTGCGCGCCTATCGCACTTGGGTGCACAATGTGATGATCAGTACAGTTTGAATGGAACTGATATGGAACGACGTATTATTCAAACCGATCAAGCTCCAGCTCCGGTTGGTCCCTATAATCAGGCGATCGCCGCGACAGGGCAGATGCTTTTTGTTGCAGGACAAATTGCGCTTGATCCAAAGAGCGGGGCCATTGTCGGAGAGGGAGATGTCACTCGTCAAACCGAACAGGCGATGCAAAATCTGAAGGCTATTCTGATAGCGGCAGGGACGGGATTAGAGGCTGTTGTCAAAACAACGGTTTTCTTAGCCGACATGAATGATTTTTCGGCCATGAATGCTGTCTATGCTCAGTATTTTGATGAAGCGACGGCTCCAGCACGTGCGTGCGTTCAGGCTGCTCGGCTGCCAAAAGATGTTCAAGTCGAGATCGAGTGTATTGCAGTGATTCCCTAAAGGGTGTTTGGGTGTGGGAGAGCCATGAGTTCTGACCGAAATTTTGTTCAATGGCTCCGGTCATTGTTTAGTGACGATCACTTTCTTCATTTTCTGGACCATGTAGAGTCAATCGTTTCAAAAGCCTTATCGATCGCAATGGTGATTGTGCTAGTTGTCTCCGTTGTTGATTTATTTTTATTTTTGCCTCAAGAAATTTTCTCAGAACCACGAGGCTTTTTCACAAAAACACTCTTTGAGCTATTTGGCTTGTTTCTCAATATTCTGATCGCGCTGGAAGTTTTAGAAAATATCACCGCGTATCTGAAACGGCATGTTGTTCAAGTTGAGCTTGTGATTGTCACATCCTTGACGGCGATCGCTCGAAAGATCATCATTTTTGATTTTGAAAAAGCGGGTGGTCCGGAGTTGATTGGATTAGGAGTCGCAATCTTTGGGCTATCGGTTAGTTACTGGATCGTTCGTCGCCTTAACACCCGGTCTTCTGAAGAGAGTAATGATTCCTGATTCACACCATTGCAAGAGAGATACCGTTTAGCCTGAGATCATCGGCTCTGAGACGTTTACAGGCAGACAGCATATAAATATGATGGCAGGATTTGTGATTGTTAACGATCGCTCATTCTTTTTTCTCAAAATAGATAGACGAAATCGTTCGTGAAGAGGCTCACCACACGGGTCATTAAACATCAATCCATGCCAATTCAAAGAGTTGATATCAGTGTTTTGGTTTGAATATCTGAGGTTAAAACAATGGCTGACGTATTTCAAGTTGAAATTCTCCATAATGGAGAGACACAAACAATTTCGGTACCAAAAGACAAAACCATTCTCGAAGCAGCGTTGGAAGCTGGTATTGAGCTTCCATTCTCTTGCAGTGCAGGCGTCTGCACAACCTGTGCTGCGAAAATTTTGAGTGGTTCAGTTGAGCAAAGTGATGCGGCTGGTCTCGGGCCTGATATTCGCGATCAGGGATATGCACTACTGTGCAGTGCCTATGCCGAATCAGATATCAAGCTTGAATCTAACCAAGAAGATGTCGTGTATCAACTGTGCTGCGAAAATTTTGAGTGGTTCAGTTGAGCAAAGTGATGCGGCTGGTCTCGGGCCTGATATTCGCGATCAGG
>JBCBLF010000229.1:0-7915 GCA_038520475.1 Cyanobacteria bacterium J06627_8 | reverse complement strand
ACTGCTCCCGTCCTCCTTACCTTCGCGGATGGCGTCACTCAACAAACCATCGATATCCCCATCACCGACGATACTGAGATTGAAAGCTCTGAAACCCTCAACCTTTCCCTCACCAACGTCTCTGGTGGAGCTACCCTTGGTACTGTCACTGCCACCACCTTGACCATCAACGACAATGACGTAGCTCCCAATCCAGGTAGCCTCGCCTTCAGCAGCGCCACCTACTCCATCACTGAGGGGCAACCCACCGCTACCATCACTGTCGTCCGCACCGATGGCTCTTCTGGTGAAGTCTCCGTTGAGGTCGACATCGATGCCTCCTCGTCGGCCTCCAGCAACGACTATTCCCTCACTGCTCCCGTCCTCCTTACCTTCGCGGATGGTGTCACTCAACAAACTATCGATATCCCCATCACCGACGATACTGACGTTGAAAGTTCTGAAACTCTCAACCTCTCCCTCACCAACGTCTCTGGTGGGGCCACCCTCGGTAGCACGACCGACACAACCCTCACCATCCTCGATAACGATGTCGACCCGGCTCAACCTATCCTCATCGAGGCTGAAACCCTCAGCCTCTCTGGAGGCTATCGGGTGGAATCAGATGGTGATGCTTCAGGCGGTCAAATGATTAGCCTCTTTAGCGGTAATGCCACTGCAGGAGACACAGGGACAGCTTCATTGACATTCGCAGGCACATCCGGAAGTTACGACATTGTCATTGGCTACTTTGATGAGAATGATGGTGTTGGTCAGCTATCTCTCGATGTTGCGGGAACAGTTGTTGAAACGTGGCAATTGAGTGAAAACACAGGAAGCGGAGGAGTCACAGCGAGTTCCTTCAGAACTCGTAGGATCGCATCACAATCATTAATCAATGGCGATGTTGTAACTATTACAGGAACTGCAAGTGATCCTGCTGGGGAATGGGCGAGGGTAGACTATATCGAGCTTATACCCGTAAAAGCCCCTCCTCCAAGTGTTGGAGATACATTTATCGGTGGTAATGGAAATCAAACATTCACCGGGGACAGCAACACTAAGGCTGTAACTTATGCTCAATCGACTCTTGGTATTAACGCAAATCTAGATACCGGAATCGTCACTCGTACATTTTCTCCTTCCATCAGTGATCCGCTGAAAATTATGCCTTTGGGTGATTCTATTACTTATGGAGTTATTGATTCGCCAGATACTGAGAGTGGCGGTTATCGTATCTTCTTATGGAATCAATTGGATGCGGATGGCCATGCGAACGCTGTCGATTTCGTCGGTTCTTTATCTAATGGTCCTAGTGGATTTGACAGCGACCATGAAGGTCGTCGTGGTTGGAAAATCAATCAAATCTCTGCACAGATCAATGGCTGGATTAGTACTTTTCAACCTGATACTGTCCTCCTGAAAATTGGTACGAATGATATTCTTCAAGATTTCAACGTTGACGAGGCCGATGAGCGTCTCAGTAGTCTAATTGATCAAATTCATGCTCAATCTCCCAATACTCATGTTTTAGTCGGATCTATCGTTCCTATTACTCGAGACTCCACTGAAAACGATGCTGTCAACGCATTCAACGCACTCATTCCAGGAATTGTAGAGGATAAAGTTAGTGCAGGACAACGAGTCTCATTTGTAGACCTCAATAGCGTTGTCACTGCCTCCGACATTGCTGACGGCATCCATCCGACATCTGCTGGCTATGAAAAGATTGCGACTGCTTGGTATGACTGGCTAGGGGGTGGTACCGACACTCTCAGTAATATCGACAACTTGGTAGGTTCGTTCTATGACGATACCCTCGTCGGCAACAGTTCTGACAATATCCTCAATGGCGGAGAAGGAAATGACATCCTTCGAGGAGGGCTTGGAAATGACACGTTAGCTGGGGGTCTCGGGAATGACACGTTTGTTCTCGAAACCAATTCAGGAACAGACATTATCTTTGACTTCGACTCAGGCATTGATATTTTAGGATTGTCAGGTGGATTGAGTTTTGGAGACCTAACCCTTACTCAAGGAACAGGCAGTGATGTAGACAATACTTTGATCATTGCAAACAACCAAACGATTGCTTCATTATCAGGAATTCAAGCTACAGCCTTGACCAGCAATGATTTCATAACCGTAAGTTAAGTGATAGCTACATTTTCAGGGCATCGTCCTCTACAAACTGGATAATTATGAACAAACAAGAGCTTTTCACTGTTGTCGCTGGAAACATGCCATTCAATTTAGGGATGTCTCTTCGACGCTTGCTCTATCCATCCATCTTCGCAACTGTCGGACAATTGGTGGAAATTCACCCCGGTGTCGAATTTCAGGGTGCTGATCAGATTCATCTTGGGAGCTATGTAACGATTCGCAGGGGCGCTCGAATTAGACGAATTGGCATCAACAGTTCAATTACTGTTGGAGAGCATGCGTTTATCGAAAGTGGAGTAGATATTCGCACGTATCGTGATAGCTACGTTCGCATTGGTCCCTATAGTCGCATTGGTCCCTATACCTGCATATCTGGAGGAAAAGTCACGATTGGCAACGACTGTCTCATTGCTTCACATTGCAGCATCTATGCAAATAATCATATTTTCACTGATCCCAATCAGAAGATTCGCGAACAAGGAAGTAGCATTCAAGGTATTGAGATTGAAGATGATTGCTGGATAGGTAGTGGTGCGCGTATTGTTGATGGTGTCACCATCGGGAAAGGAAGTGTTATCGGAGCGGGAGCTGTTGTGACAAAAGACATCCCTCCGTATTCTATTGCTGTAGGAGTACCCGCTCGGGTCATTGGTCAACGAGGTAATAGTCAATCCGACGACACAGAACAGAAGGATTATGAGTCCTCTTCACTACTATCCAAAATTCAAAATTGATTCGGTTCTGCCGTTAGAAAACTTATAGAACTCATTTGGGATCTTGAGAACGGTTATGATCCGCCAAACTTCTATGTTCCACTAGTTTAACCAAGCGAGAGTGAGCATTGATTGAACCGCTGACGGAGGGAAAAATCAAAAAAGCTATTTATTCTACAGAAGCATCGGAAACGCTCAACCCAATCCTCCACCGTCGATATCGAATCGCATCCCGGAGACATAGGAAGCCGCATCTGATGCCAACCACATAACTGCATCTGCAACCTCTTGAGGTTGACCCACGCGCTGGATAGGGTATGGGGCGATTAGTTGCTCTTCTGTTACATTCCAATCACGCTTTACCCGATCCAGCATTGGAGTATCAATTGCCCCAGGGGCGATCGCATTGACTCGAATCTTCTTACCATATTCTTGGGCTACCATTTTCGTCATATGGATAACGGCAGCTTTGCTTGCTCCATAGCCAATAATGTTGGGGAACGCTCGATGACCGCCAATGCTGGCGTTATTAATAATGGAACCATTTGTTTCTAGCACGTGAGGAATTTCGTATTTCATTCCGATGAAAACCCCTCTAGCATTGGTATTGATCAGATCATCGAAGCTATCGATGTCCGTATCGGCAGTTGCAGCAGGCGGATAATCTACTCCAGCATTATTGAATGCCACGTCTAGGCGACCATATTTTTCAACCGTGTCACTCACAAACCGTTCCATTTGCTGAGCATCTCGAACGTCAGACTGTATGTAAGTGGCTTCGCCACCAAAGGCACGAATGTCCTGCTCAACTTGCTGCCCTAATTCAGCTCGTCGTCCATTAAATGCAACACGAGCCCCCTCACGGGCAAAGGCTTTAGCAGTGGTTGCACCAATTCCAGAGGTTGCTCCTGTGATGAGAACGACTTTTCCAGCAAACCGGCCGTTAGGGTTAGCAGGAACGGTAACGGGTTCCGGCACCGTTTCAGCCTGTGCGTTTGTATGGTCAATCGAAAGAGCAGTGGCTAGTCCGGCGGTGGCGATCGCCCCAGTGGATAATAGTCGACGTCGGGTAAACGTAGTCATTGCGTTTATCTTATCCTCATCGTTTTTGGAATACTGAAACTTTGCGAATCTTATCTCGATATCGATGTATTCTAATCTTACTCGCCCTCTAAAAGTCAGGATATTTGGAGCTTAGACGTCTAAATATCCTGACTGATGGCGGTCATCATCAATGAACCCAATTAGCGCAGGGTCTGCTCAAAATGTTCGACAACTAAATCAGTCGCATGATTAACGAGTTCAGGCTGGTCGTAGTAGTCCATTTGCAGCCCTTCGACCCATTCCAACGTCTTAGGAGCATCGACCTCAGCATAGAATGCTTGAGCGTTCTCAGGCAGTGCCATCCCATCACCATGAATCATTAGATAAGGCACATCAATGTGGTCAGCTGCCGCAAGCGCATCAAAGGTGAGCCACTCTTCCCAAGCCATAATGGGGAAACGATTGTCATATTCAGGAATTGCTCCTCGCTCAGGATTGGTGTAGTAGAAGCCGGGGTCAGCCCATCGCATCGCGGCTAAGTCGATATCTTCGTTGTTTGTAGCCGCAAGGGTGTACTGTACTGTTCCACTGGCTTCGTAATAGGCCCTTGCTTGTCGACTGGCAGTGATCAGGCGATCGTAGCGCTCAGGGGTATAAATCTCGCGGGCAGTTTCAACATCGTGTAGCCAAGCAGCAACCGTTGCAAAGGAGTCAAACGGGGCACCATCGGCGATCGCATGAGCCATATATCCAGCGGATGCACATACCGCAAGTCCACCAATGGAGTCATCTGCCACTTCAGGTAGCGTAGGCAGAAATTCAGCCGCCGCTGTGATATCTTCAGCCTTCATCGCTGCACTTTCCAACGCACGCACATCTCCTTCGCTTTCACCAAAGTTGCGAAAGTCAAAGGCTAGTGCAGCATAACCGCGATCGGCCAAGGCTTCTGCATACAGACCTGGCATTTGCTCTTTAACTGAGGTCCAGGAGCCGGTAACAACCACACCAGGAAGCTCCTCTCCAGCAACATAGTCATCTGGCAAATATAAGTTACCGACAATGGTTTGACCATTACTTTCAAATGTGACGTCTCTAACCTGAGCAGCTTCAGCCTGAGAAACAGGAACAGCGGCAAGAACAAGTGCAGTGGTCGAAAAGAACAGCATATTGAATAATGGTTTCATAATGGCTCTCCAAAATAACAATGGTTTAGCGTGCAGCCAGCAATTTGCTATCGGTTCTGTATCTCGCTTACAGTCACTACTATCGAAGAATGCTTAAAATAATTCTTGAAGGAAGTTGCTGAGTTTTTGTACAAAATTGCGCAGCAATGATTGCGATGCTGTATCGACATAGACCCTAAAGACTGTGAAAAGCCAGATTGACTTCGTTGACAGCCAAACCCTGACACCTGATCCAAATGTGACAGCAGGCAACGTACTGGTGTCGAGCCAAAGCCTTCCTTGGGATGGCATCTATTTAGAAAAGGGAGAGAATGAGGGCTTCACCCCTGATGATGTTACGGTGATGCAGCATTACTTTGCTGTCAATGTCGGGCCTGCCTTCGAATGGGAATGGAAAGATGGCCATACATTCAAGACGCATTGTTATGAAACGGGGGACATTTGGGTCAACCCAGCCGGAGTTCCCTTCTCCCATCGAATTGAAGGCTACAACCAGTTTGTGCTGCTGACCCTTGACCCCGATAAACTGACAGAGCTGCTAGCCGATCGCCCATTACAAAACCATCAGGCATTTCGACGAGAGCATCGAGCGAAAGACCGGCATCTGCAAACGCTGATTCAGGCACTGCTGGTTGAAGCCGAGATGGATGGACCCAATGGCCGTCTGTATGCTGATACATTGTCGACAGCACTAGCGACTCACTTCGTCAATCATTACGGTTTAGACCGATCAGTTGATCGATCTTCTCTTCGTTCGACGGAACGACAACGACTCGAACAGGTAATCGACTACATTGAGGCCCATTTAGCCGATGATCTCAATCTTGGGGACTTAGCTTTGACAGCGGGGCTAAGTAAGTTTCACTTTTCTCGACTGTTCAAGACAGTGATGACTGTCACCCCCCATCAGTATGTTATCCAGCGCCGTATTGAGGAAGCCTCGCGTCATCTTCGTCGAGGTAACTCAGAAATCGTGCAAGTCGCTCATCAATTTGGCTTTAGCGATCAAGCCCATTTCACTCGAGTCTTCAAGAAAGTGAAAGGGATAACTCCTAAACGCTTTATTCAGCAAGCAATTTAATGTAGACCTTTGATAAAAAGTGAGATTCCTTTTCCATTCTCCCAACATCTAACAGAGCCAAGCAGCCTATATCATCCCTTCAAAAACCAGCCACACATGAGGCTAATTTTTAGGAGAACAGGACTAGGAAAGTTTATCTATTAAAAATTCAACAAAGGTTTGAACCCGTAGAGAATGACGACGATTGGGTAAATAAAGAGCGTAAATTCCAGTATCCAGATCCAGATGAGGATAGAACACACAATCTTCCAAGACCGCTTCTAATCGTTCTGCACTGAGATCAGCGTCAACTAACCATGTGGGCATCAAAATTAAACCCACACCATCTAAGCATGCTTGCCTCAGGACTTCAGAGTTGTTGGCAACAATTGAACCCTTGACCTTCACGTCACAAATGTCCTGTTCTCGCTTACATCGCCACGTATCGGACCCCATCGTGTAGCTGAAGCATAAACAATTATGATTCGCTAAATCTTCTGGGTGAACTGGTTTACCGTGGTGTTCAAAATAAGCTGGACTACCATAGACCTTGCGAGTGTAGGACGACAGTTTACGTACAATCCAATTCGCTCCTGAACGCTCAAGATTTCCAACACGAATCACTAAGTCCAGTCCTTCCTCAACCAAATTAGCGAGCGAATCACTGAACGTTAAGTCGAGTCGGATCTCCGGATATTGGCCCAAAAACTCTCCAAGCAGGGGGGCTACGTGCAATCGTCCATACGCAACTGGCAAACTCACTCGCAGCACTCCTCGGGGAACTTCGTCTTGCTCAGTAACGGAAAGATTCGCAGCTTCTACATCTTGAAGAATTTGAACCACTTTGTCGTAATAGCGACGTCCCTGTGGCGTGAGTGTGACCCGGCGAGTTGAGCGATTCAGGAGTTGGGTATGCAACATTGCTTCTAAGCCATTCACCTGACGCGTCACGGAAGACACAGCAACGCCTAATTGCCGCGCAGCCTCAGAAAAGCCGTTGGTTTCTACCACCTTGGCAAACGATCGCATTGCTGAGAGTTGATCCATAGCAATTTTATTTTTGCAAATAATGCAAAAGTATTTTCATAAAAGCATATATTAACATCTCTTTTGAATGGAGTTAGGGTGGAATTGTTGAGACCAGACTCCATTCATACATCCTTTAGAATCATTCAGGAGAGGACACAGTGAAGACTCTACACGGTAAAACAGCCATTGTTACTGGCTCCTCAAAGGGCATTGGGGCAGCGATCGCCCAACACCTAGCCGCAGATGGGGCCCATGTCATTATTAACTATGGACGCTCTGCTGATTCGGCCCGGCAAATTCAAGAAGACATTCAAGCTCAGGGTGGACAGGCAACGCTGGTTCAAGCAGACATGTCTAGCGTTGAAGGTGTTAAAGCCCTATTCACTGAAGCGGATCGAGTGTTTGATGGACAGCTCGATATTTTGGTCAATAATGCAGGCTGTTTTCCCTTAGGTAACCTAGAGGAATCCACGTTAGAGGATTTTGAGGACGTCATCAATTTGAATATTCGCGGGGTATTTCTTGCTGCCCGTGAAGCCATCAAGCGCATGGGTGAAGGGGGCAGAATTATCAACACCGGCAGTATCTTTGGTGAACGCATGCCATTACCAGGCATTGGGTTATACACCATGAGTAAGTTTGCGATCGCAGGATTTACTCGTGCTTGGGCCAGAGATCTAGGCCCTCGAAAAATTACAGTGAATACTGTCCAGCCTGGTCCAATTGATACGGCCCTTAACCCA
>JBCBLF010000228.1:0-8214 GCA_038520475.1 Cyanobacteria bacterium J06627_8 | reverse complement strand
ATTCTTTCGTTAGACAGAACACTGCTGATTATGCGTGTTGCGTTTGTTGATTCTACTGAACAAGCGATAGTTATCGTAGTTCGTACCTGCATGTAGCGCGAGCATGCAAGTGTTAAGCCTCATGCTCGACATTGTGGTCATTATGGCACTGCAAAGCCGATTGAGACCTTTGCGATTTTACTGCCGGTTATTTTATCTATTCCTACTAAATTTGAGCAAGTTAACCGTCTGGAATTTGTTGGGCTATTGTTAGCCAGAAATTATTGATCGCCGAGATTGTTCTCTGCGATCGCAGGGTGAAGCCGAGGCAGGGACAATTCAAATACGCTTCCTTCCCCCAGGGTTGAACGAACAGAAATTTTTCCCTTATGTAGCTGGGCAATACGTTGGGATAAGTGAAGTCCCAGACCGCTCCCTGCAAGCATGTGCTCGCCTTGCTGAAACCATTCAAAGATTTCGCACTGATCGTCTTTAGAAATTCCAGGCCCTGTGTCTTCAACTTCTAGCAGAACAATATCGGGGTTAGGCGAACGCAGTCGCAGAATGACATGCCCTTCATCGGTAAACTTAATCGCATTTCCAATCAAGTTTGTAATCACTCGCCGTAACTCCAGGCGATCGCCCTTGACAACAAAATCAGCTGGATCAGTTTTTCTTTCCACAGGCGTGCTCGTGTAATCGTGAGATCCATCGATGACTTCTAGCTTGAGATTCAACCCTTTCTGCTGGGCAAGGGGAGCCAGCTCTTGAACGACGTCGTTACACACTGAATACAGTGATAGAGGAGCCGAATCAATTTTCTTTTGGCCAGCATCATGCCGATAAATCTCTAACAGCGTATTCGTCATTTTCAGAAGATTGGTGTTGTTTGTAATCACATTTGATAGGGCATCTTGCGCTTCTTCTGCGATCGCGCCGAATGTTCCCTGCAAACAGAGATCCAAAACACGATTAGCTGCAACCAGTGGCGTTCGCAAGTCATGGGTAAGGCGTGCAACAAAATCATCTCGCTGCCTCACCATATATCGGTAGGAATCCATACTCCGTTTGAGGCGCAACATCGACCGCACGCGCGCCATCAGCTCATCGACATCAAAGGGTTTACGTACAAAATCATCCGCTCCCGCATCTAGCCCTTCAACAAGGCTGGATTGATCATGTGCGGTAAGCAGCAGAATGGGAACATAAGGGACGTGGCTCATTCGACGGACTTGTCGAGTCACCTCATATCCATCCATCCCTGGCATCATAATGTCTAGCAAAATCAAATCAGGAGGCGATCGCCGAACAATCTGCAATGCGGTTTCCCCCGCTTCTACCGATTGAACCTGATAACTACTGGTCTCACTGAGGAGAGACTCCAGCAGAAACAAGTTATCCGGATTGTCATCAACAGCCAGAATGTGTGTTGCTTCAGTGTTATTCATGAGTATGCTAGAAACCCAATATGCCATGCAGTGGATGTGTAAGAAGCGAGTCAGACAGACATCACACCAGATACCAGCATGAGCCAACTTCCCGAAGATCCAACAGGAGCATAAAGTTGCTATTTATAACGTGGTTTATACATAGATGAATTTAGCAAGTCGTAAAAAATGAAATATCTTTCTACGGATATAAGTGACTCTAGAAAGAGTATTAAATAAATCTTAAGGCATTAAGCAAATCTAAAACTAGCTTGATTTTGATTAATTTAACCGGCGTATTTTTTACGAGAAAGAGACTGGTAGCAAGGATGTAATTTTTGTCAGGGCTTACGCATTTCATGCGATGTCCTGAGTGATGGAAACATTGTTTCGCAGACTGTGCTCGTGAAAAACCGTTTAACTTCGTAAGTCCTACTTATAAAATGTTGCATCAAGTAGGCTATAGCCTCAAACCCTACGCGGTATTTTTACTCGAAAGCAACTGCCTTGACCACGTTGACTGTCAACGGAAATTGTTCCGTTCATCATTTCAAGGAGGAGATTTGTAATTGCAAGGCCTAAGCCTGTTCCTTGATGATTGCGAGAAATGGATTGATCAGCCTGATGAAAGGCATCAAAAATATGATCAAGCTGCTCAGGAACAATGCCAATTCCAGTATCTTCGATCGAAATTTCAATAACGTCGGCGGTCAATTCTCTTGCGGCGATCGCTACATAGCCGGTTTCAGTAAACTTAATGGCATTCGATAGCAGATTGACCAACACCTGACGTAGTCGATTGACATCATTAACGATGATTGGATTAGACAGCGCCAAGGTTACCTTCAGGTCTAGGTGCTTCTGATCAGACAGTGATTGAAGCGACTCCATTGTTGTTTGAATCGTTTTTTCTAGGTCCAATGGCTCTGGCCTAAGATCGAGTCGCCCTGCTTCTATTTTGGATAGGTCTAGGACGTCGTTGATCAGTTCAAGCAGATGTTGACCATTGGTTAAAATGCGTTTGACCATGTCCTGCTGGCGATCGCTTGCATGGCTCTTGAGCTGCCGCATGAGAACTTGTGAGAAGCCAATGATGGCATTCAATGGAGTCCGTAACTCATGGGACATGGTAGCTAAGAATTCTGACTTTAAGCGTGAGACTTCAATCAACTGCAAATTTTTACGTTGAATTTGCTCCCGCTGATACTCCAGCTCCATATTTTGTCGTTTAAGGAGCTCATTGGTATCCCGAAGCTTCTGATTCGCCAGTGCCGCCTGACATTCAGCTTGATAGACGCGAATGGCACTTTGAATGGCTCGTTTCAAAGTTTCATCTGAAAGTTTTGCCTTCGACAGGTAATCGGACGCGCCAGCCTTCATCAAGTTTACGGCTGTCTCCTCGTTACCTTGTCCGGTGAGCATGATGATTGGAACTGTGACGCCTGATTCTCTTAATTGAGTCAGCAGTGTGAGGCCGTCATACCCCGGAAGCTGATAATCGAGAAATGCGCAATCAAACGGTTCTGCGTCAAGCTGTTGAATTGCCGAATCAGCATTATTGATTTCAGTCAACTCAAAGGGCAAACCTGCTCTTTTTAATGCTCGACGGAGCGCTATTCTGTCAACTTCATCGTCATCAACCACAAGGAGCCTTAATGTCTTTTCCACCGCTCCCTCCTTATGGAAATTCGCAGAGCGTCCAATATTGATTTAACACCTCAACAACTTCCACAAATTTTGCAAACGTCACCGGCTTCAGAATATATCCAGCCACGTGAAGGTTATAGGCTTCAACGCGGTCTCTTTCTTGGTCTGACGTTGTCAGAACAATAACGGGAGTGTGGCGCAGGCTCGCATCTTGGCGCAGCTCTTTGAGAAATTCAATTCCATTCATCTTGGGCATATTTAGGTCCAGCAAAATGAGCCTACGATGCACTGAAGTGCTGCCTTGCGAAGACCGCAAAATCTCTAGCGCTTCTAGTCCATCTTTGGCGACATCAAGGGGGTTTGAAATCTTACTCTTTTTGAACGCTCGCTGCACTGTCATGACATCAACCTCGTCATCTTCAACAAGGAGGATATTAATTGCTTTTTCACCCATTACCGCTAGCCCACTGGTTCTATTCTCTCTACGTCAACCGCTCATTTTGACGCTTTTCTCCAGAGCATCTATGCCTTGACGCCCCATATCTTCCACTAACCACACAACGATTAATACACCCAAATTTCGCTCTGGAAAAGCCAAAATTACCGAATAAGGAATTTTGCAATCCAGGAGCTTTACCAAAAAAATGAAAGCTGTTTTCGCGCGACCCTTCAATGTTGCTTCATCAGATACCATGCTATTCTTGGCCTCACTCAGAAGCTTACACCTACGGGCAGGAAACCAAACTTGTTGATTCTATCTTTAGATAGAAATTCATAAAACTGTCTTGAGAAATAGACAAGGAAACTCTATGCGTCCATTTCCATTCGTCTGACCTGAATTGATTCGCAATCTAAACTAATTCATAACTAATTCATAGATTAAGTCGTGTTGTTGGTCTGAATTGTGTTGTTGGGCCAAGTAAATCGGAAGGTTGTGCCTTCTCCACTTTGGGATTCAACAGAAATTTCTCCACCCGCAGCTTCAACTGTTTTCTTGACAATTGCTAGACCAATGCCAGTGTTCTCAACTTTATCGCGGGCCTGTAGAACTTGAAAAATGTCAAAGATTTTGCTGTGATACTTGGGGCTAATACCTGGACCGTCGTCTGTCACTGAAAACTCAAAGAATTCCTTCGTGGATGTCAGATAACCGTTGATATCAATCGTGCCATCTGATCGATGGTGATGTTTGATGGCATTACTGATCAGGTTTGTAAATACCTGAGTCAGTGGAACTCGGTTAGCCAAAATAGTTGGTAAATTAGGGGCAATATTGATGGTGAAGGATTCCGGGGGCGCTAGTATGTCGACCGTTTCCCGAACCAGTTGGTAAATGTCTGTTTCTTCGGGAACGAGATTCGCTCGGCCTACCCGAGAGTAAGACAATAAGCCGTTGATGAGATTTTCCATGCGCTGAACACGTCCACGCAGTAGCTTCAACTGTTGCTTGTTTTCAGATGGCAATATCTCGCTGACATCTTCCTCAATCCATGTGGCCAGGTTTGCGATCGCCCGTAGTGGTGCCTTTAGGTCATGAGATGCAACGTAAGCAAACTGGTCAAGCTCCTTATTTTGGTCCTTAAGCTTTTTCGTCACATAAGCCATCATTTTGTTGATTTTAGTCAGCTCATCTTTTTGATGCTGTAGCATCAATGCAGCTGTCTTCCGTTGGGTAATGTCTTCAATAAACGCGATGAAGTATTTCGGTTCTTGATGCTCTCGAATCAAAGATGCGTTGAGGCTGCACCAGATAGGTTCACCATTTTTCCGAACGTACCGTTTCTCAAATGATGCTGATTCAATTTCTCCCTTTAGAAGCGCCTGATAATAGTGCTGGTCAGTGTCAGCATCCTGCGGATATGTAATGGTTTGAAAATCAGTTTGAAACAGCTCCTCTCTGGAATAACCAAGAATGTCACAGAGTTTTTCATTGACTTGAATCCATTGTCCATTGGGGGCTAATCGTGCAATGCCAATGCCCGCTTGCTCAAAAATGATTCTCAGTTGCTCTCTCTGCTCATTTATCTTGAGCTGGATTTGACGCTGTTGAGTCACGTCTTCAAACAAAACGCCCAAGCAGTCGGAATTGAGACTAAACAGCTTTAGGGAAAAGGTTCGGCGATCGCCGGTCGACAGTATGTAATCTACGCTGCTCAGGTCTCGATCTTGGTCGAGCAGGACCACCTGTCGACAGGTCTCCGGTACATCGGTTGTAAACAGCTCAGGGAGCATCTCAGGCATTAATTGCCCGATGGTTTGGGTATTGGGTAGGTTGAGCAGCTGTTCTGCTGCCGGATTTGACAACTTTAACCGAAAGCTTCGAGCGTCTGAGCGATCCTCCAGTTTCCATAAATGAAAGCCATCCTGCATGTTTTCAATCGCTTCAGCATAGCGCTGAATCTCAGCTGTGCGTCGGAACACCCGTGCTTCTAGATCTGCATTGAGTTGATATAACGCTGCCTCCATGGTTTTTCGTTCAGTGATATCACGTCCTTCAGCAATTAAGAGGGTTACATTGCCTGCATCATCGAGCAAAGCCTTTAGTGAAAAATCGAGTGTGCTGACCACATGGTCGCCACCCAACAAATCAAGCTCGTAACGCACAAATTCACCCTGGGCTGACCGGGCGATCGCGGTTTTCAGATGTTGAAGTGCATCGGGAGAAAAACTACAGCCTGGCAACTCCCAAAACGGAACGCCAATGACCTGTTCCCTTGACACATTTAAAAATGCCAGTAACGCTCGGTTGGCTTCTAATAAGATGCCGTCTGCGTCGAGTAGCCAAATAAGTTGAAAGGATTGATTGAAAATGCTCTCAAATCGCTGCTCAACTTCTCCTAAGGCCTGGTTGCGATCGTCTAATGCTTGTTCAATGGAGCGACGTTCGGTGATGTCTCGAATGAGACAATAGAACTGGAGCCGATCGCTATTTGATTTCAGAACGGTGGTGATCCGCCATTCGAGCTGTTTCACCTCACCATCAGAGCACACCCATCGACTACATAGTTGAGTCGTGCAATCGCTGTGAGTTAGCCCCTCAAGCGCTGCCTTAAAGGCAGGCTGATCCGCTTTAAAAGTAAACGATAGTAGTGGACGAGATAGAAGCGTCGTCTCACTCCATCCGGTTGTCTGAAGAAATGCAGCATTCACCTTTGCCAAGTAACCGTCATGGGTAACGATTGCCAGCAGATCTGCTGACATCGAAAAGAAACGCGTTAGCTCGTTAGATGAGAACGATGTCTCGGCATCGATTGTCATATCACTGCATCTGGCGTGTCGATACGTTCATTATTCACCAGCCTAGTGCAATGGTTGCTCAAAAAGCGATTGATATACCAGTGCCAAGGGCGATCGCTACAGCTCCAGCAATGTAACATTTACAGCTTGTTGATATTCCATCATCGTTATGCAGTAGTACGCATATAGGTCTGGGCATGTATGTTTGAGGAAAGCCGCGCTCCACGCGGCTTTCCTCGTATGCAACGTTTTCTCGTGACACAAAAAATCTACAATTAATGTAGCAACACGGACTCTTAGCATTCAGGTCTGACGCAAGTGTCTTTGTCTCTAGCGCAGCTTTATGGATGGGAGGGCATGGCCCACCGCTGGCTGTAAACCTATATCAGTCCTAATCGAGCTGATTATGTCTAGGGATAGACGATCGATTGATTCAACTCATTCATCAGATAGATGTCATTCAAAATCTATTCGGTGGATGCTGAGAAGTGACCAATTCGAACGTAAAACTACATTCATCGTTGAAGCGCATCAACGTAGTAAGACTGTTGATTTTGATTCAAGAGAACGCATATCGCCTGATGCAGGAATTATGCAATGGCGTCTAACACTAGATTGGGCACTCAAATAAACGTTTATGCAACATCAGCGCCATGGATAACATTCGTATTGCTCTTGTAGAAGATCATGACCTCACTCGAATCGGACTTCGAGCAGCCCTCAAGCAGGCTGGGTTTGACTATGTTGGAGAAGCAGCAAATGGAACTCAGGGGCTGAATCTACTGGTTGACCAGATACCTGACGTTGCCTTAGTGGACATTGGTTTACCTGACATTGACGGTATTGAGCTCGTTAAACAGCTAAGAGAACAGCAGCCGTCGAATCAAACACGTATTTTGATGCTAACCATGCACGATAGTGAAAAAGCTGTTCTTGCGGCATTTGCAGCTGGGGCTGATTCCTATTGTACAAAGAGCATTGACACTGATGATTTGATTCAAGCGGTTAAAGAAACCTACGAAGGAAATGCTTGGATTGATCCGGCGATCGCCAACATTGTGCTTCAGCAGGTTAAGCAGCCGATGGGAGCTGGAACGATGATGGAGGATCGAACCGTCGAGATCCGAGCGGTTGAGCCAGAGTACGAACAAATCATAGAATCGTATCCATTGACTGAACGTGAGTTGGAAATTTTGGAATTGATTGTATCTGGCTGTAGTAATGCACAGATTGCTGAAAAACTCTTCGTCACGGTAGGAACCGTCAAAACTCACGTTCGCAACATTCTCAACAAACTTGGAGTAGGCGATCGCACGCAAGCAGCAGTTCGGGCACTACGATCTGGCCTAATCAGCTAGATTTACCAATAGCAATAATTTGATGCGGTCCGAATATGGAATGACGTTTTTCGCCAACCAATCGGTTCACAAGAGGTTGATTCCTTTTGGACCCTGCGAAGGCACTAGAGATTTAACTATCCTACTAGGGTTCTTTTTCCTTACATTGATGTAGAAGTTATCGGCTTCTCAGATGTAATGCAAAGCGATGGTAGCGTATATTCCTGCCACTGGTGATCATATTTTTCGACCACATGAGGATGGACATTAAACCGAAGAGGAGTTCCAGGAAGAACCTCGATGGTTAACGCTGAGTAAGGACGTCGTTTTTCACTGCCGTGCCCATTTCGCCCAACAAACTGGTGTGATTTGGCAACGTCACGCACTTTTCCATTGATAGTTTCCGTCAAAACGCTTCCTTCTGACCGTTGTCGGCGTAAGCTAAATCCGCTGCCTCCGCAAATTAAGAAATTGGTGTATGCATCTGCGTGCCCTGTATCAAGGGTTTGAAGGTATTCAAAGCAATGAGCATGGCCACTGATGACCAAATCTACAATTGGGCGATCGCCACAGGACGGTCCGATTGC
>JBCBLF010000227.1:0-8219 GCA_038520475.1 Cyanobacteria bacterium J06627_8 | reverse complement strand
GCTGCGGACGGCCTCACTATCTTTGCGAGTAAACACTCGATTGATGAGCGTATAAGCACTGGCATACAGTCCTTGTGCTGTATACCATGACAGAAAATCAATCAGTGAGTCTTTTGTAGATTGCCTCAGCTTCCCTGGCTTTTTAAGCCAATCCCCCGCTATCCGTGACCAATCCGAAAACTCTATCGTGAGATAGTCATTTCCATCGTCAGCCAAGATTTGCAACACCCTGTAGACATTACCCGAAGGGAGTTTGAGACCTTTTTCATTGTCTATTTGCAACACCCTACGACTTAAAGTTGACGCATCAATACCCATTAACCGACTGACACCCTGCAAACCAATACCAATACTAGGTTTGAAATGCCCCAAGGCATGAGGATCAATCACAATACCTTGAACATTTCGCTCCGCGTATCGCAAGGGGATAATGGTTCCTTGGTCAAACTCCTCTGCCACTGTCTCACTCCTCCCCCTTACGAATAGGCTTCACCACAATCTGATAACCCAAGGCTTTGAAATCTTCTTCTGCCTTCCCCGGCAACCCTTCTCGCTTCCATCGCGCTAATCGCCCCAGTACAATCCGCTCATTTTCATCACTTTGCGCTGCAATTCGCCGTCCCAGTTCTGCCATGCTGCAATTCTCTCGGGCAACTATCCAGGCCACGGGATTCATCCCCTCACTATCCATTGCGATGACACCAGTATCAATTAAATTTACTACTTTAGATAGTACACTGATTTTTGTTGATTAAGTTCTTTTTATATTGCTTTTTACAGCTTTATTCATAATTTTTCTCGTTCACTTTACTTCCAATAGCTCATCTATCGAGTTGTATATCTGGGCGATCGCTGCCTTTAGTACATGGCTGAATATCGAGCTAAGGGTCTTGACTCATTGGCAACGCCCCCGTAGCAACGTTTCTAGAGATCTTACTAGTTATGTAAAATTCGTTTCCGATTTTATTTTTTTTACACAACTTTCCCAATGCAGTCATTTCAATACCACCCTCTCTCCACCTCTCATTTGATCCCTTCATGCCGCCTCCACGTCGGTGAGATCTGAAGGCTCTAGTTTCTTCAAAAACTCTATGTAGTCCTCCTTTTCAACCATCGTCAGTTCATCAAAGATTTTCTCTGCACTGCCCCAATGGGGATGGACGGATCGGCCCAGCCCGAGGCGCCCTGCCTGCTGCTCAAATTCATGCTCTAGATACATCTGCTTCGCTCGATCAGGGTCTAGATTGGCTTGGCGCATAAACTTGACCCAGCCCGGGACCTTCTCAACTGGGTGTGACTCACGTTCCTCGGCAACAGGCATCGAGATGTCTTGCAGCGTCATCTGGCGTCTGGTTTCATTGGCTGTTCTCGCCTCTTTTAGAGCGATCGCATCTTGCCAACACTTTCGCAACAGTGCGGGGTTTTTATCAATCATCCACAGAATTGTCCCCACACAATTACCTAAGTCGTGAGGCTTATTCGCGTCAGATCGACTTTTCTGGATATTGGCAATAAGGTCAGCATCAAAATCAAATTCCCCAGGCCCGCTCCATACCTTAGCCAATCCTTGTTGTCTCAAGTGGGGGTAAGGATGCTCATCCTCCGGAGTGATTGCTTCAGCATACAAGCTGAAGACATGGCCCTTCGTCTTGCGCAACAGCTTGATTGGCGTCCACAGTCCCCCTCCCTCAGGCGGTCTCCCCCAAAATGGGCTTTTCGTGCAGGCATACCTGAGTGCGGTCTCAAAGACCTTAAAGGCATCAATGCCTTGGCCATAACAGGAAGAGCAAAGCACTTTCAAGGCATCCTCAAGCGCCTTATCTGTTACCTCCCAACGGGCATACCAGCTCACATCTGCCGTTGTCTCATTCCACAACGCCTGGAAGCGTCGGATTCGATCCTCCGTCAAAGAGGGGACTTGTTTTTTCTTTTTTTGCGATTTTTTTGCGGAATGAGGAGCCTTTTCCGAACCTTTGCTTTTACCAGAGGTCTGTATTGTTCCGTTTTTGTTTCCCGTCATTGTTGCTTTGGTCTGCTCACCCTCTTGAGGTTGTTCATGTTCAGTTATTTGAACTTCAGAAGCGGGCTCTCCACCTTTCCCCCGTTTGGGGGGTAGGGGGGGATCTGACGGTTCTATTGACGGTTTAAGAGAATGGTTTATTGACGGATCGGATGATCTATTGATCACCCCAGAGGCGATCAATAGATCATCCCTGGGGTGATCGCTGTTGCACCCCTGAGATGATCTATTGATCGTTCCTGAATTGTCTAGGGATGATCTATCGATCACCTCAGAATTTAGGGGTGCAAAATTTGCACCCCTATTTTTGGATGCTTTTCCGCGAGTGTGCGTTGTAGCCAGCTAGCTACCTGTAACCTGCGAATTCTGGAGCATATTATTCGCAAGCTCAGTGACTTGCGTCATTGTCGCCATTCTTAGCCCAACTTTGTAACGTACTCCATTCAGATCAAACACTACCTTGGCTGTATCGCAACTTGCGCCACAGACCCAAGGCACAAATAGTCCCTCAATACCTCCAGCTAACTCTACAGATGTCATCGGTTCATCCGATTGCCTCACTGGGGTATAGGTGGGATCGGATAAGTAATCAAATTCGTTATCCAGCGGTAGATCTTCCACTAGCCGCCGCCCTTCCAATAACCCGATGTAACAATATCCTGCACCGCCACAGTCAGGCGAGGCGTCAATGCTGATCTCATAAAAATCAGCATTCGTCGCCTCGCTAGCAGAAGCGTAATAGTCGATCGGCACTCCACCCTCAGATCGCTGGCTCAAGAATGACTCCGGTATCTCCGTCGGAAGTAAGACGGGAATAGCTGTTTCCAGATTTGACATAACTTCTTGAAACTGAGGTGGAATCTCAACAGCTCTGATCTCTGGAGTAGAAGCAGACAGTGAACAACTAACTAATCCCAACACAAGAATTAGTGGCAGCAACAACCGTACATATTTCATTGATTTTCCTCTAGTTCGACCCAAGCGTTCCAAAGTTTTGTGGCTTGATCTGCAGAAAGGTCACAAAACTTCTGCATTGACTCTGCGTTTAAGACGCCGCCGGAAGCGCAGCGCGATCGCCACTGGCCTTCCTCCTGGACAAAGATATACATTCCCCCCATTTCGCCATACAACCAAACGGCGATCGCCACATCATCAACGATTAGAACCGGATCAACAGTGACGCTCAAATTATGTAGATTATCGTTGTCAAAGTCAGCCGTTACAATCTCTATGATGGCTTGCTCATCTGCTGTATACGCATCCTGGGAGGATACGCCATCGGCTGATAACGACAGCAGCATAAGTGTGGTTAGAAGTGCAAGTACGATATATCGAAAACGTTTCATGATTTCATCTCCAAATTGCACAACCCTTACGGCTCAGTTAGACGATAAACAGCGACTCGACGACCCACATAACTGGGCTGAAATGGGGGCCAACCCGAGGAGTTCCAGGAAAACGCTGCTCTGCTGGAGCTATTACTAATATGTTCGGTACAACCAGCGTTCGTGCAGAATCCCGTGTGTTGCTTATTGCCCCCATCGTCAACAATAATGATGTCTCCGGGCTGCGCCTCACTCGGGTCAACCTGAACACCACGACCATTCCTTAAAACATTCTCGACATTCAGCACGCCAAGCTCAGGATTCTCACATGTCCCCCCTAAGCTCCTCATCCCTCCACGACAGAGGATTTCGTTCAGTGCACCCGCACAGGCAAGCCGACCACCCTGGGTGCGGGGCATATCTCGCGTGCTAAACCCCTCATTTTGAGTCACTGAATCCATGATGGCCTCATTAATCTCACCTGTAGCGGGTCCACGGGAAACCGTGACCGTTTCACAAGAGTTCAATGCAGCCAAGAACCGATCGGCTTGATTTGCGGTAAACTGCATCTTGTCGCCGTCATTGATGATTCGGCGGGCGCCGTGGAAGTTTGCTCGTCCCCCTCCGATGTAATCGTCGAGGCTTTGTCCGGTGAACATCCCGTCACGCATTCCGACGACAATGATTTCTGCTGCAATTTCAGGGTCGAGGGCTGCTTCTGGATCCGCAACCAAATCGACACCGACTACATCAGACATCCGGCGATAATTATCTCGCCAGGTAATTTGGGTAAACCCTCGACCGTAGAAGCATCCTGAACCATACTGCCCGCAGTGCCCTCCATATTCTGAGATGGGTCTCCACACTCCCTCTGTTTCGGTTGAAACCGTTGAGAGGATGTAGGCGATTTGGGCATTATCTGTGATGCCATGACGATGAGCGGCTTCGATAATAAGCGGGATATGTTCCGTTGCTCCCGGTATTTCACTTGAATGCCGCAGTGCGCCAGTGAGGTTGTCTAAACAGTCCTCATCCATCTCGACGAGGCTGCTCGAACCCACATGACGCCCCCCAGGACGGTCCATAAATCCAGCAGCTGTCGCCTGGTCTGTAATTTGCTGAGGAACTGCAATACCGCTAGTCGCACCTCCTTGTCCATCTAAAAGGCCAATCAGCACCATGCCCTTTTCTTGAGACGGCAAAAATGGGAGTGGACCTAGAAAATAAGGACTACAGCCAAGGTCAATCACCCCGCGTTTGCAGACTCGGAAATAGAGGCCAAAGGTTGCGGTTCCCGTTGGTTCATCGGTATCGGTCAAGACGACCTTGAAAGCATTGCCAAAGGGATGCCTACCCGTGGGCTCCCGTCCTCCGTTCAACACCTTGAGGGCACCAAAGCCGCCATCCACCATTTGGGCACCCTCGCCGGTTCCCCCTTTAATCCATCGTTTCCCGTGGAGGCCGCCCAGACCGCCAATATCTAGCATGTCTTCGAGTTCGATGTAGGCACATCCTTTATCTTGAACACAGTTAACACTGAAGCCTGCTTCAGTGCTCCCTGAAATTGAGAATTTGGTTGATGTGACGCGACTCTCAGCAGAGCCATAGGTCACATCATGCTTCCCTACAAACGAGAGGTAATTCGATAGACTCAGTGGATTTGGATAATCCGAGAATGAGACAGAATCTAACCCCGGTATCTCTGAGACTGAGGCATATTGCCAGCCTTGTAAGCTATCAAGCTGGGCTGACTCTAGACCAGGGATGGAGGAAATGGAATATTGACTGAGATCTACGCCATCGAGGGTGAGTGAGCCAAAGTCGGTTCCTGCCAGAAAATCCAGACTCATGCCCTCTGGCGTCAGGTTGAATTCTTCTGCAATAGCATGGAGGTAGGTTTGTGACCCACCACCGATGGGTGAATCCAGCAGATCAAATACTGGTGCAATTTCTGTAACGTTAAACTGACCGAGTTCCGGCATTGCTGAGACAAGGGAGGAGATGGACTGCCATCCCGATAGCCTGAAATCATCGAGCGTCAAATCCTCAATCGAGCCACCTGAGAGATGAGCAATCTCTTTGAGGCTGAATTGATTCAACCCAAAGCTACTGGCAAAATCCCCAAGCTGAAAGACATCCGCTGGAGTACTCCCATCCTCCCAGGAGCGTGCAGGGTTATATCCCAGCAGATCAACCACATCGCTGGGCACATCGATAATGTTGCCCTCTAACGCGGGCAGATCTTGAAATGACAGCCTTGCAAAATTTGAATAGGCATCGACATCAGCCAGGAGTTCATCAGCCAGCGCCGCAGGTGCCGACAGATTGAGAAACAAACAAATACCGACAATACATTGAAGGGCGATCGATACCCATCGCCTCAAGAAGTTACCGTTCATACGCACCGTCCTTGACTGATTCTCTTGGGTCATCGAGTAAGGAAGACTCATTTTCTTGAATCATCTGATTGGCAAGGGTCACCGCCTCACCAAGTCGCTGAGAGTCATCCGCAGAGAGATTGTTTTCGACCTCACCCAGGGGGGTTGAATGGAAGATGGGTTTTTGCTGCCCTCGCCTGAAAATCGCCAAATCGCCATCATCACTTCGAGTAATGTGATATTGATTTCCCTGGAATGAATCGGTCTCTGCTGCATTCAGGAAATTTCTAAGGTCAGCATCCAACTGCTGATTTGCTAATGCATCGCGCTGCTCTCGGTCTACCTGTTGAGCGCGGTTTTCAATGGATTCCCCTAGCAATGGATCGTGGTTAATGCGTCCATTGGCTCCAACTTCGGCATGGATTGATGGGTATCCTTCACCCACCGTTGATAGGGTTTCAGGATTGCCAAATGAACTTTCACCCAGTTGCTGCCCGACGAGGAATTCCGCTTCAGCGTAGGAGATGGGCCTCAGTTGAGGGACATTGGCTTCAATTTCAATGGCGTCCGCTCCACCCGGTAAGGCCGCTACATATTGAATCGGTTCCTTATCAGACCCTCTCAGCAGGAATCGATCAGCATCACTCAGCAGCGGGCGAGCACTACCATCCAGCATCGGGAGATCGCCGCTCGGCAGGGAATATAAAATCTCAGCACCAATACTTTCCCCGGTCGTATCATCTAGCGAATCGCCTGGTTCAGGTTCAGTGACGTCACCTTCAATTACCTCATCGTCTCTGATGAGCGCTGCTGCCGCCAACTCAGCAGCTATTGCTGCAAGCTGTATGTCAGAATCGACGGTCGAGGTATTACTGCGTTGCTCGGCATCGGGATTGGTGTTAATCATCAAAACGCCTCCCGAAGTTGAGCAATTTGAGCATCCGATAATCTCGCAGAGGCGGTCTGTGTCGGTTGAGGAGCTTCGCTATCACTCTCACCAAAGAAACTGCGGGCATACTCAATGCGTTCATTGAGTTGCGACTTTGGATCCGTGATTTGGACTTGCCCAGAACGCTTGATTAGAAGCGTTCTCAGTTTGGGCCATACGTTTTCACTCCTGACTTGAGCCTGGATATCCCGCTTTGGTACCTTGACTCGCAATTTGAGTGGGATTGAGGTTTGCTCCTTTGGGTTGCCGTACCCCGGATTCACCAGCACACAATGGCCAGTCGGCAGCTTGTTAAACTGAGCCGCCTCCATGATGTGCCGTTTATGGCGATTCTCAGAGGTTGAAGTTGAGGATTTCCCACCCCCTCGGCTCTTATTTTTGTGCTTGAGCACAAGCTCCTCTTCGCCCAGATATTGAGAAAAGTAGTGAGCGCTATCGTGGTCACCGGGATTGAAGATGATTTTCGTTGCACAGCCACCCAGAATGGAGCGGGAGATTTCCCGTCCATAGGTCTTCTCCAATTGGGCCATATTCTGAAACCCAGCCAGCGTACACAACCCATCTGAGCGATTTTCGTTGAGCCACTGCACGAGATAAGGCAAGAACAGTGTCGGCAGCTCATCAATGGAAAGGAATAACGGGGTTTTGCGTCGCATCGTCACATTCCGGGTGACAATCATATGCAGGACGGTTGCGACCAATGGCCCAATGGCTTCACGCTTTCTCCGGTCCATGCCAATGACCAGTAGTTTCTTCCCTTCCATCTCAATCGGCAGGGTGGTCTTTCCGCAGAAGGCTCCGACCAACTCAGGACTAAGGAAGCGGCTAAAGACTTTTGATGCCGTACCAATGACCCCAGCAACGGTCTTCTCTGAGCTTTGCAACTGAAGCAGTTGAGAAAATTGCAGGTAGACCCAATGATTGAGCTTAGGTTGAATCTTCTCAATCTGCTTGGGTAAATCTGGCAGGCTAAGGATGGCAGAAGCGGTGAGCAAATCTGGCCACGGCAAGGTTTTGGCTAGCATCAGCATCGCCATTACCAGCTGGTCACCCGCATCAGAGAAAAACTTATCTTCGGATGAGTTTGCGTTCAGCGCAAAATTGCGATTCATCACCGTCGCAATCTGCCGCGCACTCAGGGCATCCTGCTCATTTTCAAGAAAGTCAAGAGGATTGCACACCTCACTCTCGGGATACCCCGGTGCGAAGATCTTGATGTCGTACCCGTTTTTTGCGGCATATCCAGCCACGACCTCGGCTTGAGATGGATATTTGAAGTCGTAGATAATACAGGGATAACCAAAGGAAATGGCCGATTGGATCATCGGATTGATAGTGGAATAGGTCTTTCCTGACCCCGGTCCACCACAGACCGCGATACCCCGTTGGGCCTCGGGCACCCACGTGACACTGGGAAGTATCACTGCTCCGCTCTTATTCCGCTTTGGAGTACCAAGGGATAAGGCAACGGCATTATGCCGGCCAGCGGTAATCAGCGCCTTCGCTCGTTTTCGGGCTGCGTTGATTTCTTTACTGCTGGCTAACAC
>JBCBLF010000226.1:0-8254 GCA_038520475.1 Cyanobacteria bacterium J06627_8 | reverse complement strand
CGACGCTTGAGGTATCGGTCATTTCTTAATGGATTCAGTTTTTCAGGGGCAACTACTTACATCCGTATTACCATGTCATCCATTGTGAGAGCGTTGCGGCGCAACGCTCTCACAATGGATGACAAAGTCGTGTTTTACGACAAGCAGTTCTAAACCCGAGCTCTCTGACACTGTCAGAGAGCTGAATAGTGAATCCCTCAAGTACTTAACGTCTCAACATCACCAATATAGGTGTTGAGACCCAGAGCAGTTTCCACCAAAGCGCTATCGACTTCTACCGATCGATATTGAGCAATGGCTTCTTCAATCGGGACATTCACAACTCGACGGTTTTGCCATGCGACCATACGACCATATTTTTCCTCAGCGACGAGGTCGAGGGCTGCAACGCCAAACGCGGCACCGAGTAATCGATCTAGAGCCGAAGGGGTACCACCGCGTTGGAGGTGTCCCAAAATGGACACCCGCGTCTCAATGCCAGTTCGGCTCGCGATTTCGTTTCCAATGTATTGGCCGATGCCCCCATACAAGGACTGTCCCAAGCTATTGGTGTACTTGACAGGCTCTCCCGTTTCAGTTTTTACGGCTTCTGCAACCACAACGATACTGAAATTGTGTCCTCTAGCTTTTCGCTCCAACAGCTTTTTGCAGACGTTCTCCATGGAATAAGGAATTTCAGGAATAAGGATGACGTGAGCACCGCCAGCAATTCCAGCGCTAATGGCAATATGCCCTGCATCGCGACCCATAACCTCTAAAACCATGACCCGACTGTGGCTGATTGCAGTATAGGTCAGTCGGTCCAGCGCTTCGACGGCAATACTCAGAGCTGTATGAAAACCGATTGAATGTTCTGTGGTTCCAACGTCGTTATCAATCGTTTTGGGGACCCCAACCAAGTTCCAACCGCCTTGGACGGCTAGCTTATTGAGGATTGCCAAGCTACCATCTCCCCCAATACCAATCAAGGCGTCTAATCCCAATAAGTGATAGCCTTCGATCACCTCTGCAGAGCGGTCCACGACACTGCCGTCAGGCATCGGGAAGGCAAATGGATTATTTTTATTAATCGTGCCTAAGATTGTGCCACCGTAGCGAAGAATACCCGAAACTCGTTTAACATCTAAGACTTCTGCTCCTACTGGTCGAGCTAACAATCCCATTGTTGCGTCTTTGATACCGTAGATGTCACATCCATAATCACGAGCGTGACGCACAACAGCACGGGTTACCGCATTTAATCCTCCACAATCACCACCACTAGTCAAAATCCCCACACGCTTGTGTCGTGTCATGAGATAACTTCATCCAAATAATTTTCGCTTCTCATTCTCTACTTGGAGTTCGCACCTATCAACTGTTACGAAATCAATTGAAAAATTGCTAGTTCCTGCTTGCAATTTTGGCGTTATCGCGCTGACATATTGATGACACAGCGTAAAAGGTTAACACTCCGATTGGAACGCTAATCTTTTACACACTTCCGTTTCTAACGCACGTTCAGGCTGCTATGGGTAGCAAGAACAAGGGCGATCGCCAATGGCCGCTTAGACTACCCGGTAAATGAAACTTAGGGATGCATATCGTTCCATATGAAGCGCATAGGCATCTGATGTCACACCAAACGTATTTGTCTCGCCGTTTCGAGATGTCTTATCTAAATCTGCCAACATCGCCTGCATCACATCAGTCGGGTCAGTTGCATCCGATAACATACTCATTTGTCGAAAATTCCCCATGGGACGCATCGCTTTGACTAACTCTTGCGTCATGGTTGTCAGAGGTTCCCGGCTACAAATGACGTAGGTTTCAGCCAACCCTTCTGGTCCAGAAACCGTCCACTCGGCTGATGTGTTGCTTTGTGGCAATGCCAACATTTCTCCGGGGCGAATCCTGCTGTCATCATCAACCGATGCATCATCTTTGTTACTTCCAAGTGCCTCAGACGGATGCACAATAAAGATGTTGTCACTGCTATCAACACCAACCAGAACACAATAGACAGGGCGATCGCCATAGTTTTGCACGCGATATCGGATCTTACTCCCCATCGGCACACTCGGCACTTTTCCGTCATTCACCAGCAACTGAGCCAGGCGACTCTCTGGAGGATTCCAAGGTGAGCGGAACGTCGTCTGCTGTAACAGAATCCGTTCTTGTGGCACTAACATTTCAAGGGTTGCCTGTACCCCCAGCAACGAAGAACCCTGGTTTTCTGTCAGCCTCAATAGTTTCGCTGCCAGCAGGCTACGAAGCTTGGACTCAAGTCGCTGCACGGCAGTTTTAACAGCTTCCTCACTCCGATCTAACGTATTCGGAATCGAAACCCGACTAAGATAAAACAACCCATATCCAGCACTGTCAGGTGGGCGATCGCTTTCAGAAGAGCTTGAAGAATCAGGCACATCTTCCTCAACGTCGTCTTGAGAGATAGACGACGGAAGGCTTTTTCCAAACAACACATCAGCAGACTGCTCCTTGGCAACCACAGATGAGATTTTGCCGACGTTAGAGAGTGCACTTGTTGCATCTACCCGTTCAATCCGTTCCAGTTGCGAATCCAGCGCGACATTTAAGCTAATATTCTTTGGAAGAACGCGGATATGCTCGAATAAGAGCTGTCCGGCCACGCTGAGACGATCAGTTGATGGCCCATTGACAGCACGACCCTGTCCATAGAGTCCCTCACGTGAGCGAAGTTGAACGTAAGTAAACTGGACAGCGTCATCGTTAGGTGATGCCGTGGGATTAGATAAGTCTTTTTTATCCGATGAAGCTGCTGCTTCGTTAGTCTCCTGATTCATCTGCTCGGGAGGGGGGGATTGGAGTCCATCCCCTGTTGGGCTAGAAATCGGCACCGTTGCGGGTGTTCTCGTTCCTTTCAATTTTTCCGAATTCGCATCCGATTTTCGATTAGCCTCAGAGCCACATCGAAAAACTGACGTAACTCCATAATGATTAAGAACTGCAGGTGGCACGCCACCTAAAAAGACCTGCATCAAACTTGACTCAGCGTTTTGACTCGTTACAACTCCATCAGCCGTCGTCGACTGAATCGGTTGAAACCGCTGAGTTTTGATGGATATCTTATCGGTTTTTGTTCCAGATAGCCGCAGTTGGTAAGGTGAACCAACCAGCTGCTCAGCCTTTGCTCCCGCAACGCTTACTTTCATCGGTAGAGACGTGTCAGCATCGCACCACCACAACTGCTGAGTCAGCACGTAGGTAAAAAGACCAGCGCTAAATTCATTCCACCGACATTCAACAACTCCGTGAGATGCATCGGTTGCATTGAGCAACAACCCAGGATAAGGTCTGTTGCTGATGGTCTCTTTATTCAAGCGAGTCTGCTTAATTAATTGAGACTGTAAGGATTGTTCATCCGGTTGCAATTGTCCCGAGGGCACTGTTGAGCGCGATCGCAGCTGGAAATAGCCATTTTGCCACTCTTTAGGGCTGCTATAGCCGGTATCAAGGAACGTAATAACTTGTTCAGTGTTCAGCGATCGCACCAACAAGTGGAGGGTGTCAGCCATGATGTCATTGAGAAACGGCTGCCCTTTTGTTGGCAACGTGCCATCCACAGGAACAAGGCTATTCTTTATCTCAGATGAGGTCTGGTCGTCGTTAACAACCTCAACTTGACTCCCTAAGCCACTAAAGTGAAAAACGACTAAATCACCAGGTTCTGCCTGTTTAACCAAGTGATTGAGGAAAGTTTCTTCAATTGCCTGACGGGTTGCGTCTCCATCAACGAGCATCTGAACATCGTCAGGCTTAAATCCAAATCGGTAAACCAGCAACTCACGCTGAAGATGGACATCAGTCACAGCTCCAGACAACGAGAGAGGGCCCAGCGGAGAATCTGATGAATGAACAGTATTTGGATAATTATCAATGCCAACCAATAATGCCAACTTACGACCTGGTGAAGGTGCCGCAAGTGCCTGATGATAGCGATGGGCGGCGGCAGCCATTGCGGTCTGGCTTACGCCGATTGATGCTAACCCAATAGCTGCCTGCCGTAGAAATGCCCGTCGCGTATAATTCACTGAGCTGTTAAGCCCCCTTATCTAACCATGCATTGCCTTAGCGAGCTCCGCTGCAACCTCTGGACGAGAAAATTCCGGAGGTGGAAGCTCACCCCTACGTAGCATCTCACGCACTTTCGTTCCCGACAAGTGAATTCGCTCTTCTTTTGCACTAGGGCTAGTCTTGCTGGTTGCCATTGTCTGAGTCCGAGTGCAATAGAAAGCATGCTCAAACTTCATTGGCGTGATACCCAGTTCGCCTGGTTCGAATTCATCGAAGATGTGCTGAGCGTCGTAGGTACCGTAGTAATCGCCTACACCTGCATGATCTCGACCAACGATGAAATGCGTACACCCATAATTCTTACGAACAAGGGCGTGGAAAATCGCTTCACGAGGGCCAGCATACCGCATTGCAGCAGGATTAATCGCTAGAATCACCCGTTGTTGAGGAAAGTACTTGTCCATCATGATTTCGTAGCAGCGCATCCGAACATCAGCCGGAATGTCATCGCTTTTTGTTGCACCAACGAGCGGATGCAAGAACAAACCATCAACCGTTTCTAACGCACACTTTTGAATGTACTCGTGAGCGCGGTGAATGGGGTTACGGGTTTGGAAACCGACAACCGTTTTCCAGCCTCGCTCCTCAAACATTTTCCGGGATGCTTCTGGATCAATTTGGTAAGCAGGAAACAGCGGATGAGGCTTGCGCTCAAGCATCCATACTGGGCCAGCTAAATTAACAGGACCTTGATCATAAACAACCTTAACACCAGGGTGCTTCTCTTCATCGGTGCGGTAAACGTTAACCGCTTCTAGCTTCTTGTCGTATGTATACTTTTGGGTTAGTTCCAGAACACCAACGAACTCACCATTTTTATCATTGAGGCGAACCAGCGTACCCTCGTTGAGAGGCTCAGCTTCTTCTGTGGTCACTGATAGGGTCACTGGGATAGACCACGGCAAGCCATTCGCCATCCGCATGTCTTTCACAACGGTGAGGTAATCAGCCTCTTCCATAAAACCTGTCAAGGGGCTAAAGCCTCCGATCGCAATCATTGCTAGATCGGAAACAGCACGATCATCGAGTGTAACGGACGGTAGACTATCCCCTTTACTTAGAAACTCAGCCTTTTGCTCAGGGCTCGCGAGCCTATTAATTAGTGTTCCACCGTGAGCGGGAACAAGCATTGAAGACGTGCTCAAGGTTATTTCTCCTATAAAATTTAGTCATCTCAGAGGTAAACATACCTGTAACCTATGGGGACACGATATACACACATAACGTTCCCGCCATCATGGTATTACGCATAGGAGTGGATTCACTGAGTTTCTTTCCCTGCATTCACGTTTTCTTTATCGTTCAGCTGAAAATCTTGTTAGGACTTCGCATTTCAGACGTTAATAACAACTTAAGTTCGCCGTCACCTTCAAAGTGTGTTATTCAGGAGCAGGGTTTGAGGGATAGATGGAAGGTTAGTGTGCCATCTGGAGCACTTCCATCTATCCATAGTGGTTAAAACCAGTTTGTGGGGCACGGCACGAGCAACATCACTGGTTTTGTGCTTAATCGATGCACAAATCGCTGCAACTAGATGTGGGTCATCAGAACAGCTAAGCGTCTGATTGATTGATTTCAACACCTTTAGCCGAAGGAGTTTCAGCACCCTTAGCTTCAGCGGAATGCTTATCCTCGGCGAATGGAGCGGGATCGATGATGCCGCCCCCGAGCAAAAGGTCATCTTGATAAATAACAGCAGCTTGGCCGGGTGTGATGCCAAACTGAGGTTCATCAAACATCAAATGTGTCCGTGAGCACTGATCAGACTCATCTAATGGCACAACGGTCACTGGAACAGCCGCCGCACGATAACGAATTTGAGCCGTCGCTCGAATTGGCGCACTCGGCGGCGCAATGGAGACCCAGTTCATTCGGCTGACCGTGCATTGAGGTTGGTGTGCACTGTGGCGATCGCCCACAATAACTTGATTACGCCCAACATCAATACCCGTGACATAGAGCGGATAAGGTGCAGCAATCCCTAATCCCTTTCGCTGACCAATGGTGTAATTGTGAATCCCGTTGTGCTTACCAAGAACTGTGCCCGCCTGATTCACAATATCACCAGGCTTTGGAGCAAGATATTTGCTCAAGAAATCGCCCATTGACCCATGAGCTTCCACAAGACACAAATCCTGGCTTTCCGGTTTTTCAGCAGTGTGCAGCCCAAATTGAGTCGCCATCGCCCGGGTTTCGGCCTTTGTTTGCTCACCCAGTGGAAAGACGACATGGGCCAGGATATCTTGGGTCAGGTCATACAAAAAATAAGACTGGTCTTTGTTTGAATCTACCGCTCGTAAAAGTTGATATCGTTCTGACAGCGAATCATAGCGGACTCGGGCATAGTGACCCGTTGCAATTGAGTCAATGCCTAGTTCTGCGGAGGCCCAATTAATCATCGGGCCAAATTTAATGGCTCGATTACATTGAGAACAAGGCAGAGGGGTGATCCCAGCACTATACCCACTAACAAGGTAGTCGATGATTTTCTCTTGAAAAAGGTCTCGACTATCGACGACGTGATAAGGAACTCCCAATTCTTCGCACAACTGAGCAGCGTCGACCATGCCTTCAGAACAACATTGACCTTTGCCCTTCATCAGCCACAGGGTCATTCCCACCACGTCATACCCTTGGTGATGAAGCGTTGCAGCCGCGACCGAACTATCAACGCCACCAGAAAGTCCCACTACAATTTTTTGCATCATCGAACCATCAACTCATTCAAGTCATTTTACGAACGTTAATCATCACGTAAGAGCATCGAGATGGCAGAAGCACCGCTGGTATTCCTGCATCTTTATTCTCTACAGAACTGGGATTTACGAAGTGAAGAGACGTAAAAATTTTATGCAAAAAACTAACGGTCTTTTGCTTTTCCAGGGTAGCATTTACGGTCAAAACCTTCCGATCAAGAAATCCGCATTTAAGAAACCTGAATTGTACCTGCGCTCACTTCATTAATCTACCGTCATGGCAACTCTTAACCGTTCAACAATTCGAGCCATTCAGCTTGTAATTGGAGCGTCTCTCACATCGTTCGGCCTTACCATCACATGGCTCGCTCCAGCGTGGGGAGAACCCCTGTCAGGCGATCGCCTTTTGCTGGCTCAGCAAGTCGTTGATGGACTGCCACCACCGCCATCTTTTCCACCTGCTGATGGGTCTGAGTTCCCGTCACCGACAAACTCCACAACTCCTACTGCGCCAACTCCAGAGGCATCTGCTGACCAGCTATTTATGGTTGCCGTCAATGGCAACAGCCCACTTCTACTTGAGCAAGTTCGGCAAGTTCAGCCAACGGCACTAATACAGGAATACAACGGCCAGCCGATTATTCTAGTCGGAGCCTATGCAACGCCGGCCCTTGCACAAGAGCAAGTGACCGCTTTAGCCAGCAATGGCATTAGTGCCAGCGTGACGCCCGTACCTAGCTCTATCTTTGAGCCCGTTCCTCTAGAGAATGAGGGATTTGCTGGTATTCCAGAGCTACCACCAGCTGATTTTGACGATCCGTCATCAGTGGCACAATCGGTCGGTCAACCGATCCCCCCCGCCACAACCGTACAGCAGGCTCCAGCACCGAGAGAAATTGAATTCTCGCCTGTTCCATCCGCTGTTCCACCTGCTCCAGCGGCTCAGACTGGGGTGCCTGTTCAACCAGCGAGCCCGGTACCATCCACTCCACAGCCGTCAGTCAGCACAGCAAATGAGTTGGCCGACAACGCTTACTACATTGTGATTCCAGGGTCGTCAGAGAGTTTAGAGACTGTTCGCGATCAGGTAGTTCTTTTGGGTGGACGACACGACGTCGTGACGCAACGGGAGCGTCCATTAGGTCCCCATGTGTTAGTAGGTCCTTTTACCAATCGTCGAGCGGCGTCTCGTTGGAATGGATTTCTCCGAGATTTTGGTCTGAATGCTCGCGTTTATTACCGACGTTAGTGATATCCAGTGGTGAACTCCAACACGAGCGACTCTCAACCAGTTGCATCGTTAGAGCAATATGTGGTTTCTGCCGAGCAGATGCAGGCGATTGAGACCCGTCTGTTTGAGGCTGGGATGCCGGTTGCTGGATTGATGGACAACGTGAGCGGACGCATTGCTCGACGCTTTCAGCAGCTCTATCCGCTGACGCATTATCAACGGGTCGGCATCC
>JBCBLF010000225.1:0-8316 GCA_038520475.1 Cyanobacteria bacterium J06627_8 | reverse complement strand
GCTGGTTGTATCAGAATCGCTACACGTTCCATAAGGCTCCTGCAAAAGCTTCCGCACGGCGATCGCCCCTACCTCTATGACTATCTAGTTGACGATGTGTGACTGACCACATTTTAAACAAAAAAGTAAGATTTTCAGGATGTTTGCCAGATTTTATGCTTCTGCTTACAATTTCTTGTGCTCTGGCGAAAGGTTACACAATCGCAAATTGCTCGTCTCTGCTAAGTTAATAGTCCTCTGGTGTAATGATTTTTGTGAAATGCCTAAGAGAAGCAAGCTAAGCTCGTCCAATTTACATCGTGACGTACGTCAAAGTATCTTGAAAATACTCATTCAGGATCATCGAAGGATAAACCTCTCGATAGGTCTACTTGGAAATGTATGCTTTTTTGTAGGGAGTGTTCTTTTTCTACCTCAGCTTGACCCGCATCAAACGATTGGTGTTTGGCTATTTATTTTCGGATCTCTATTTGCTGATTGGTTCAATTGGGCAACTGCTCACAGACTTCTGGAAAGAGAGCTGAATTCATGATAGGGCTCAATTTCTAGTTGGTTGAAAATTTCGTAATCGCAGCCTCTCTATTCTTTTTAGAGAGTGGTGCTTGGGTTGTGCCGTTGCGGAACTCTCGTCACCCAAAACATCAACCTCTATCGAGTTCCAACTGATATCACCGAATGGATGAGTATCTTACTTAGCACCTTAGACACTTCAAATGAACCGTAAGAACCTCTAAAGCTTCCTTTGCTCTCGGGTTCCTTCATCGCTCTTGTTCTGCATACACCACATACGCGGCATCAGCTACCATTCCCACCAGCGTAATCGGCATATTCGCAATACCAAACGGGCGATCGCCTCCCTTCAATGGATTGAGCACCCGGACATTGGCTCTTGTATACACAATGAGTGCGGTCGATCGAGCCAGTCCATTCAGCACTCGCTGTACCCGTTCTAGGGCAAGCTGCTCAAGCCGTTGATGTTCTGGTTTCTGCTCATCATCCGGCAAATGGGCGATCGCGTCTTTCATCTCATCAAAGGTTCTTCCTTCAGCTTCGGGCCAATGACCCAAATCCATCACCACCACCTGACCTCGCGATCGTCGTAAATCCTCCTCTGTGAGACATTGACGGACAGAGTGAAAGCCCCTCGTCTCCAACAACGCCATCTCACGAGGAACATAGGATTCATTCGGATAGTAATAATCAACTCGTACATCGCTAATCACGCGCTCGCGACCCAGTAAGCGTTTCACATTTGCAATCTCTGTATCGACAATGCTGACAATGCGGCGATTCACTTCTTGGCTAATGGCATCTCGGGCAATCTGGCGGGCATCATTGAGGTTTTTCCCAAAGATATAAGCGATGACAGCACCGAGAAAGCCAAACACCACCAATACAAACTGCATAGCGCTGACATAGGTTTTGAAGCTTTCGCTCAAACTTCGGTTTTCTTCGCGCAAGGTGTTGAGCAGCTCCATTTGTTGCTGAAGTAATTCATCAGAAGTCGGCGTTTGGGCGATGAGCCAGTCTCCGAGACCAGATCCGTCAAACGATAAAAGCCAGTGGATGAGATGCGACATCGGAATTTAGGAGATGGGCAGAGTTGGAGGGTGGTCTAGAGATTTGTTGGGAGGCTACCTCAAGGTACAAATATACGCGATTCCCTAACGTTTCAATCAAGAAGTATTAAGCATAAAGTCCTTTGCTTTATCCCGTATCAGGACACATGAAAGTCCTTGGATGTAAAGCACTTGAGTCAATCACGGTAAATCACCATACGTCTAAGCCGTTAGATATAAAGGTCTGATGATTAGAGAGTCCTTAACCCAAGCTTCACCAAAAATCTGTATTTTTAGCATTGGTTTCAAATTAAAGTTCGATAACTTTTTGCGCAACAACGTGCTTGAGATGACAGAACACGGGCGGTAGCTGTCGCCCCGCTTGACGATGCCTCCCATCGTTCCAGTCATCTGAATTGAGAGACGCTGAAGAAATTCAATCTAGCTGTGCACTCACAAGGGACTTGAAACAGAGCTCCCTATTTTGTGATGCGTTAGAGCGATGTGACGAGTAATCGGCATTGCCTTTGGCAGTTTGTAATCCTCTTAAACCCACTTAAGTCTTATCCTATGGCTTCTATCGAATCAAATCAGATTGACACATTCCAGACTGACATCTTTGATGAAGGTGCAGCTGAAATTAGTAATGCAACAAGCAGTTTCACACCCATTTCAGACATTCAAGGCGCAGGTCATGTCTCGCCGCTAGTTGGTGAAGCCGTCGAAACGGCGGGAATCGTAACAGCAGTAGCCTTCAATGGATTCTATCTTCAGGATCCTGTCGGAGATGGAGATGACGAAACGTCTGATGGCATATTTGTCTTCACAGGAGGTGCTCCAACTGTTGCTGTTGGTGACGAAGTCGAAGTCGGAGGCACTGTTAGCGAATTTATTCCGGGTGGTGCGGGTACCGGTAATCTCTCGATTACCCAGATTGCCTCAGATACAGTTAGCGTTGTCTCTAGCGACAATGCCTTACCTGAAGCGGTCATCATCGGTCAAAGTGGTCGTTTGCAATCCAACACCACTGTGATCAGTGAGGATGAATTACCCGTTAATTTGCAAGAGGCCGCAGATGATGAAGCCAACACGTTTGACCCTGAAAATGACGCCATCGACTTCTTCGAAAGTCTAGAAGGTCAACTGGTTACGATTGAGGATGCTGTTGCGGTTTCTCCCACACGAGTATTTTCTGCATTCTCGGCGGAAGCCTTTACGGTGCCTAATCTTGGTGCTGTATCCGATGATCCTCTCAATAGTCGTGGTGGTATTCCACTTGCTTCTGGTGCTGATAATACGGGCGATCAAAATCCTGAACGTGTCCAGATCCAGTTTGATCCAACGATTTCTGGTGAAGGTACACCGCCTGCACTCAACGTTGGTGATCAGTTGGGTGATGTGACAGGGGTTGTTGGCTATAGCTTCGGAAACTTTGAAGTCAATGTCACTGAACCGGTGACCGTCTCTACTCCTGGTGGTCTTGAGCAGGAAGTGACATCACTCGTCGGCACAGAGGATAAGCTCACGGTTGCAAGTTACAACGTTCTCAATCTCACGAGTACCATCGCTGTTGAAGATGACGTCACTGATCCGGATGCGACTCAGCGATCGCTCTTAGCTGAGCAGATTGTCACCAACCTTGGTTCTCCTGACATTATTGCCCTCCAAGAAATTCAGGACAATGACGGGCAGAATGGGGGCGACAACGTTCCAGTGAGTGACGCGACGCAAACCTTACAAGATCTAGTGGATGCAATTGCTGATGCAGGTGGACCCACTTACGAGTTCTTTGATGTCTACGCCGATCCAGGTGCAGACGAAACAACAATTCCACAGGGTGGTATTCCCGGCGGCAATATTCGCAACGCATTTCTATATAACCCAGAGCGGGTTGACCTAGAAGGCATTGAAGCTCTAACACCCTCAGCCTTAACTGACGCAGGCGTTAGCAATCCTGATGCATTTGCGGGCACTCGTATTCCGCTAGTCGGAACCTTCAGCTTCAATGATGAGACCATTTCAGTTGTAAACAATCATCTGACCTCCCGATTTGGCTCAACTCCTGTTTTTGGAGGCCCTCAGCCCTTTGTTCAAGCAGGTGAAGCTGAGCGAGAAGCTCAAACTCTAGCCCTCAACGAATATGTTGACTCCGTGCTAGCAACGGATGAAAACGCCAACATTGTTGTAGCCGGTGATTTAAATACGTTTGAGTTTACCGATGATTTGGCAGAGATTTTACCCGGCACGGGTGACGAGCAAGTGTTGACCAACTTGATTTCTCAAGCCGAAGCAGATGGAGATGCCTACACATTCATCTTTGACGGCAACAGTCAGGTTCTTGATCATGCTTTTGTCACTGACTCGTTGTTAGACAGCGCTGAATTCGATGTTGTTCATGTCAATAATGACTTTACTCGTGATGACAACGCTATCGTGTTTAGCGATGTTCTTTCTGCGAGTGACCATGAACCCATTGTTGCGAGCTTTGATTTTTCTGAAGGAAGCGTCATTGACTTTGAGGGCTTTGCTTCTGGCACAGTTGTTACGGATCAGTTTGAAGGGGCAACTTTCTCAACCCTTTCTGAGTTTGGAGTAATGGTATTTGACACAGCAAATGTGACAGGCGCTGATGATGACCTTGCTTCTGATACGCTTGGCAATGTGTTGATCATCTCTGAAGATGGTGATTCCTCTGATGCCGATGATGCAGCTCAAGGCGGCACAATCAATGTCGTATTTGATGAATTAACGACTGTAAATAGCGTTAGCTTCCTTGATATTGAGGAAACCGGTGGAAGCATCACCTTCTTGGGTGTAGATAGCACTATTATTGAGACTGTAGAGATTCCTGCTCTGGATGACAACAGTTTCCAAACTCTTGCTGTCAGCACTGAGTCTGTTTCCGCAATGGAGATTGTCTTTGCAGGTAGTGGTGCGATCGCCGAGATTGACTTCACCCCTGTTGAAGTCATTGCTTAACCCAATACCGATAGCCTCGTTAGAAAAAGTAGACCTCTACTAATCTAACTAGAATTCTAAAGAACCCTTGGACAGGAGCTGTTATTTCTGTCCAAGGGTTTGTCTTATTACATGGACCTTATCTCTCTTCTATCACTCTAGGAAATGGAAAACTGAAAGCCTCATCTCTTGCGATGATGAAATACCTAAATGGCTAAAGCGATAACTTATATCTGTTGAGGAAGATAGCTTTCACAGAATAGTTTTAATGAGGGATGAATTTCAGATTCTGTCGCAAGAATAAAAGCAAAGGATAAGACTCACTTTCTTATCTGAGACTGACGCAGCGATTCCAGAGATTTCATGGATACATGAGATCTCTGGCTTGTCAGATTCTCTCTCTCGACAATCATCTGCTCAACCGAGACACACAAGCAATAAATTGCAATGCCAGAGGCATTTCGAAACTAGATGTCACACTTGACAGTCTGTCTTTTGAAAAAAAAATCGGCCCGTAGTATACCAAGCAGGGATGTTACCAGGAGTGAGGTAGCTAGTCATGATAGGTGCAACGTTGGCTTCAAAGTTGTGGTCCCAGCCAGCAGGGGCAGGGGCACTGAGTCTTCTCGTAGGGATACTGGCTGCTGACTCTGGCGCAGCTCGTGACCTGGATGCGATCGCCTTGCTGGACGACCCTCATCCTCTGAACCAGATCACATCTGTTTCACAACTAACAGATGTACAGCCGACGGACTGGGCCTTTCAGTCATTGCAAGCTGTGGTAGAACACTATGGCTGTATTGCTGGCTATCCGGACGGCACCTATCGGGGCGATCGCCCACTCAGCCGCTACGAGTTTGCCGCTGGATTGAATGCCTGCCTCGATCGAGTCAATGAAATGATTGCTGCCGGACTGGCAAACACTCCCAGTCAAGAAGAACTGGCAGTTTTACAACGACTCCAGGAAGAATTTGCAGCGGAACTCGCCCTCCTCAGAGGTCAGATCGATACTCTGGAAGCTCGGGCTGCAACCGTGGAGGCCAACCAGTTCTCCTCCGCCACCAAACTCCGGGGAGAAATTTCCTTCTCCGTCAACAGCCTATTCGGTGATGAGCGAGCAGATGGCAGTGGCGAAGCCCTAGATGATAATGTCACCTTCAATAGCCGGGTACGCCTCAACTTTGACACCAGCTTTACCGGAACCGATCTGTTCAGGGTGCGGCTGGATGCTCTCGATCCGGCTCGGTTCGACATTGCTTCAGCGGGGACAAACATGACTCGCCTTGCCTTTGACCGGGACACAGACCATGATTTTGTCATCGGCAAATTATTCTATCGATTTCCCCTCACAGAGGATCTCCGACTAACCATTGATGCCACACGCGGAGCCTACCAGGCAAACCTTCCTACCTTTAATTCCATCCTTGCCAACCCGGTGTCTGGTGCAGTGTCACGATTTGGGCGATTTAACCCCATCTACTACCAGGGAGCTACAGGGGCAGGGGTCACCGCGAACTATGACATCAGCGATCGCATCAGTTTCTCTGCTGGATACTTGGCGCGAAATCCTGAGGAACCAAGTCTGGCGAACGGCCTATTCAACGGTTCTTACGCGGCGATCGCCCAGCTTGAAGTCAGCCCCACCAATACCCTTGACCTGGGCTTGACCTACGTTCACGCCTACTACCCAAGCGGACAACCCTTTGTTTCTGGCGCAACGGGCAGTCGCTTAGCAAACGCTCCCTTTGGCCCCGTTGCCACCTCTACCAATCAGTTCAGTCTCCAATCGAGCTGGCGCATCAATCGACAAGTTACCCTATCCTCTTGGGCAGGATTGTCACTCGCCAACGCCGAAGTGGACGGCCTGATCGCTAATGAAGGAGACGATGCCACCATTTTCAACTGGGCTGTCACCCTTGCCATGGTCGATGTGGGGCGGGAGGGGAACGCCACTGGTTTGGTTGTTGGTCAACCACCTAGAGTGCTGAATAACGATGGTGGCCCCGAAGACGACGATCCTGCCTGGCACCTAGAGGGATTTTATCGGTACCAGTTCAATGACAACATTTCGCTCATTCCGGGCCTGATCGTGATCATTAATCCAGAGCATGACAGTGACAATTCCACCATTTTCGGCGGAAATCTTAGAACAGTTTTCCGGTTTTAACCCGCAATGGGTGAGGAGAAACAGCAATGGTTTTAGCTGACAATGCCCTCACGATTAATGCTGGATTTGATGTTGAAGGCAACACGTGACGCAACGTGAGCAGAGCCAAGGGTTCACTGCTCACGTTGGGTAAGAATGGTGCTAGCCTGAACAGTACGTTTACAGCCGTTATAAAATGGTGTTGAGAAGCATTTATTCTCCAGGGCTATTACAGGTCAGCCTAAATCAAATTCAGGTTGGGATCTGGGTTTGATTTATCACTATGCGTTAGGAGTGATTGCTAGATAAGATAAGAATCACAGCAACTTGCAAATGATTTAAGCATAGAGATGGTTGTGTGGGGCGCAATGCGCCACACACAACTGTACTTAACTAACGCGCATAGCGCTATAGTTTCGATTGAGATAAGCCACAGGAAACTGTCTGATTACTGGAGGACCACATATGTGTGGGGGCATTATCTCGCTCCTTTTCTAAGCAATGACAGTCTGGGTAATGGTGCTAGCCCCCACATTCGACAAGAGTGCAAGGTCGTCATTACCTGCTCGAATCAGCGCATTATTCCCCTGTTGCTGAATAGTGAGGCCACTAAACTGGAGCCCATTGAGCTGGAGGCGATCGCTCCCACGGAAATCTGTAATCGTATTCAGTCCTGCCCCTCTTCGAAGAACAAAGATGTCAGCTCCGCCATTCCCGGTCAGGGTGTTGTTCCCAGAACCCCCATCAAGGATATCGTTGCCACCGCCCCCTCGGAGGACATCATTGCCACCGCCCCCGGAAAGGCGATCGCGGCCACCACCACCGCGTAAGCTATCGTTGCCAGAACTACCCAAAAGGCGATCGTTGCCGCCACCGCCAAGCAGCGTATCATTGCCAGATTGCCCAGCCAGACGATCATTTCCCCGTCCACCAATTAGCCGATCATCACCGCCGCGTCCTCGGAGGCGATCGTTGCCGCCTAAGCCCCGAATCACATCGGCGTCTGCACCACCGACAAGGCGATCATCTCCAGGAGTACCCTCTAGAGCTGTCGTGCCAGACGGGGTAAGCCCTGGATTTGGGTTTGGTCTTGGATTTAGAGATGGATTAAGAATATCGGTAACAGTAATGGTTACGGTTGCCGTATCGGTACTGCCGTTTCCATCGGTGACGACATAGGTAAACATATCCGTGATACTCTCTGTCGAAAGTCCATCAAAGGCACCCGTTGGGTCATAGCTCACCGTTCCATCCCCATTGTCAGTAACGGTACCCTGTGTTCCGCTGGTATCAATGCTGTCGATGGATAGGATATCGTTGGTATCAATGTCACTATCGTTCGCGAGAAGAGCGATGATGACTGGCCGATTCTCTTGGGTTGTGGCCTGATCATCCCTTGCCGTAACCGGATCATTCGTTCCCGTTACCGTAATGATCACGCTTCCTTCATCAGACGCATTATTGTTATCCTGTATCACATATCTAAATGAATCCACACTCGTTTCACCAACGGCTAATGACTGGAACTCAGAGCCAGGATCGTATGTAAATTCGTTGGGGCCGGAACCTGAGACAGCCCCTCTCGTAGAGGAAAAAGTGGAGGTTCCAGTAATCCTAATAGTAGAGACCGGATTAGGATTACTGGAACCTCCA
>JBCBLF010000224.1:0-8318 GCA_038520475.1 Cyanobacteria bacterium J06627_8 | reverse complement strand
GTATGGAGTGAAATCATTCAGCATGATCCGAGCTGGACTATGGTGTCTATCTTATTTGATTCACCGGTCACGACTGACGACACAGCTGTACAAACGATTTTAGGAGATATCCATAAGGCGATTGCTGCTGCCATGGTGTCTTAGATAGGGTTTGATTCATCGCGTTTGAGAAAACTTATCTGAATTGATTATGAAACCTGCCCAGTTACCTCAATTCAAAGGCAATATCTTATTTGCCATCTTTTTCTGGTTGTTTAACCTGTCTCTGTTACTAGTCATTTTAGTTGGATTTGTCCCGTTTATTGGCATTGCCATTCTCAACGATGCGTTTAGAGGAGAAGTGCCGTTTAGCATTCTCGTTCCAGTCTTTGGTTTAGTGGGGGTCCCGACAACCTCAGCCGTCATGGGCATCCAGCGTCAGCGACGCTTGAATGCAAAGCCTCGATTGATTCCTGAGACAGACCCGTCTCCCCCACTCCGTCAGCCGCTTTCTCTCATTCAAATCTTCTTTGGGTTAGAAGCTCCAATATTGATGGTGTGCACCATTCGCCTCTTTTTCTTACGAGACCTGACGGAGGGGAGTGCGTTCATCTTTACTTCGATTGCCTTAGCGACCGTTATCTTTGCGCATTGGCTCGTTCATGGACGACATCATGAACCGTCGCCTACTAGTTGGATCTATCTTGCTGGTATGACGATCATGTTGGTGTTGTCTATCTACCTATCTGCGATCGCCTTCTTCTACGTCATACCGATTGCCCAAACGGTTGGAATTGGTATCTTTTACTCTTTTCTTCTCTTTACAATTTTGTTGCCCATTGTGTTTCCATTGATGCTGCTGTTCTCTGGGCTGGTCATGATGCCGTGGGGAATGTTGCTGCTGTTCTATCAAGACTGGAAACGAATTCTCAATGAACGTTCAGCTCGATTCGGAACAGTGTGGCCTCGGGTTGTCGTGGGCGGAAGTGTGGCTTTGTGGCTCAGTGTTCTCCTTGTGCTTCAGCAGCAGCCCCAAGCAAAAGCCTTTGCATTACTTGAAACGCAGCCTCAGGCAGAAGGCGATCGCCTTGAACTGCTTCAACAATCGGAGCTGATTCGAGACGGGCTGCTCAACGCCTATCTTGCAGCCTATCGTTATCCGCTGCTGGAGAATCGCTTCATTTACGAGACCTATCGCTATTATGTTGGTCTACCGGATGCGATATCGAATGTCATTCAATCGGCATATAATGCCGTCTTGTCTCCTTTTGCCTATCAGGGGACGTCGTTTGATAAAGAAAAGGCAGCACAGCTCTATGCTGAGTTTTTTGATACCCCGATTCTCAGAGGTGAACACGAAGCTATTCAAACTGCAGTGCTCTCTAACTTCAACCGCTCAGAGGCGAAGGCAGGTCTGCTTGATATTAATGCAGAACGAGTTGCACTAGAGCAACAGGATGTCACTGTCACGCCTCAAGGCGACTGGGCTGAGGTTGAAATTCATGAAGTGTATGCCAACACCACGTCTGAGCAGACTGAAATTCTCTACTATTTTTCCCTTCCAGAGAGTGCAGTGGTGACGGGGCTTTGGCTAGGCGAAACGGGCGATCGCACTCAGCGGTATGAATATATCGTGTCACCTCGAGGAGCGGCTCAAGAAGTCTATAACGAACAGGTTCAACGCCGCGTTGATCCGGCGCTGTTAGAACAAGTCGGCCCTCGCAACTATCGCCTCCGGGCTTTCCCTATTCCACCTGTGTGGCAGGACACTTTGCCGGAGGATGGAGAGCCCGACAAGATGCATCTATGGTTGACCTATAAGGTGATAAAGCAAAACGACCAGTGGATATTGCCAGCCTTAAATGAGCGACGTAATATTTTCTGGACTGACAATACAAAGCGAACCATTAATGGAGTGACGCAATCAGCAATAGATGATTGGTTGCCTTTATCGATTGCTGCAGATGGCAATGAACCAACCACTCACCAAGTTGAATTTTCAGACGGGTACATCATCGCGAAACCCCTAGCAGATACTGACTATCAGATGCCCGAGGGAAAGAATCTGGCTGTGATTCTCGACCAGTCTTACAGCATGACTGCTCATCGCGCTGCTGTTGACCACAGCATTCAATGGCTCAGAGAAAATATCTTAGAGACGAATACGGTTGATATGTACTTAACCGATACTGGGGCGCGTCAGGCAGAAAAAGTCAGTCTTGAATCGTTCGACCTAGGAAACAGTATGTTCTATGGTGCGATGCAAACGAGACACATGCTGGAGCAATATAAAGCGGCGATCGCATCAGATGGACAGTCCGATACGACTCAGCCTTATGACGCCATTCTTCTACTGACGGATTCAGGGAGTTATGAACTGACGCAAGATAGTTCGCCAATTGACTTGTCGGCTCCGCTCTGGATGGTGCACCTCGGTGGACTCCAAGATGCCTATGATGATGCCACGCTTGATACCATTCAGAATTCTGGAGGTAACACAGCTGACAACATCGAAACGGCCATCACTCGCATTGCGACTCAGCCCAGTTTAGGCGAAGGAACGTCGTTGTTGAACGTAGTGGATGGATATGGGTGGTTCCTTCGACAGACGGCTGACTCATCTGCTCCAAACGCTAGTCAGATGGCTCCGTTAGCAGCCCGACAATGGATTGCTCAGGTGAGTGAAGCCGTGAAGCCCGATCAGCTGAATCAGCTGGATGCCATTCATCAAGTGGCGAAAGACAACAGTATTGTCACGCCTTATTCATCAATGATTGTATTGGTGAACTCTCAGCAAGAGCAGCAGCTGAAGGAAGCTGAGAATCGGGCCGATCGCTTTGACCGTGAGATTGAAGACCAGCAACTACCCGAACCTCAAGATGCGATCGCCCCAGTATCAGCTGTCCCTGAACCAACTGAATGGGCGCTGTTGATTGCCGGGATGCTAGTTCTTGGCCTGTGGTACGGGCAACGAACGCGAGTTCTTCAACTCGGTCAATCACACGAGTTAGATCTGTAGAACTTCTAGGACGTAGGACTTCTGCATCAGCAACTGAGGCCTAGCCACGCTACGTGGCTAGGCCTCAGTTGTTTTGTTATGGCACTTACGGCTGATACCGTTTCCCTGAAACGCAGCTACAAATTATAGCTCTAGCCATTTAGGCTAGGACACCGAGTATTATTCGGGCCCTTAGCCCATCGCCAAATGGCTCGCCGTCTTGTCCTAACGGAACTGGCGACGGCTATAACGTCAGCTTTCTCCCATTGGGAGACGCCAAGTCAACGCCTTCGCTCAGAGAAATCGGCTGAGCGGAGGCGTTGGCTTGGCGTCTCTGCAAGAGACAAGAAAGATGTGGAGCAGGATTTTAGAGAATTGATATGAACCATCCGTCCATCGAAAGATAGCTCGTTGGCTGATATTCACTGAAAAATTAAATCAAACTGTGAATTATGTCGAATTGTAACGGACAATAGAGACAATGCCTTTTTCTATCTCCAATTGTTTAATGGGTGTCTCCTGTAACTTGTTACGGTCGTGCATCTATTGACGCGCAGGAATCGAGTGATATTCACTCGGTGAAGGTCTTTGTTGCTGATGTTACTGAATAAAATCTATGGTTTCCACGGCCGTCAAGCCATCGCTACTTAATAATCCAACTCAAGGGCGATCGCCCAAGAATCATGAGGTTGGCCCTTTTTCTTGGGTTCGCTTTACCTTTTTTACATCGATTCATGCTGTTGCCCTTCTGGCCCCTTGGCATTTTTCATGGTCAGCACTCGGCGTGACTCTTTTTCTCCATTGGCTCACCGGTAGTCTAGGAATCTGCCTCGGATTTCATCGCCTATTGACTCATCGTAGTTTGCGGGTTCCGAAACCCCTCGAATACTTTTTCACGATTTGTGGCTGTTTGGCGATCGAAGGAAGCCCCATTTTCTGGGTCGCAGGTCATCGACAGCATCACTTACATACCGAACATCGAGAAAAGGACCCCTACTCAGCTCAGCGTGGATTTTTGTGGAGCCATATGCAGTGGGTGCTCTATCGGCGTCCAGAGTTTTTTGAATACGAATCCTACGCTAAGTTTGCTCCTGATTTAGCGAAAGATCCCATGTATCGTTGGCTTGATAAATACTTTTTTTTACTGCAAATTCCGTTGGCTGTGCTGCTCTATGCCATTGGTGGTTGGGATTTCGTAATTTATGGCGGGTGCCTTCGTTTAGTGTTGCTCTGGCACTCTACCTGGTTCATTAACTCGGTGTGTCATATGTGGGGCAACCGGACCTATGATTGTGAAGATGACTCTCGAAACCTCTGGTGGGCAGCCATTCTAGCCTATGGTGAAGGATGGCACAACAATCACCACGCCCATCCGAATGTGGCACCTGCTGGACGCAAATGGTGGCAAATTGATATGACCTGGTGGGTAATTCTTCTGCTCAAGAGACTTGGACTCGCAACCCATGTGGTGATGCCGCCAAAAGATGCTTAGAGTCATCGATTGCTGTCATCTATAGCGATTTGAAGATAGCGGTTTCTATTTGAGTATTTTGAATTACTCGCTCCGACTCGCATTGATTAGATGGCCTAAATACAGCTATGTATTGCTTAGAAAGCGCCGTTGTGGGGCATACCCCACAACGGCGCTTCTGTTTCTGTACTTGACATCATTGTCCATCGCTATAATTTTTAGACAGTTTGCTGTTATTCCCAGATGTCTCTCATGACTGCATCTAAGCGCAACGTTGGTATCTTGATTTTTCCAGCCGTCGAAGTCTTAGACTTTGCTGGCCCCTTTGAGGTGTTCTCTCGGACTCGCTTGATCGGTGGTGTAGATTCTCGTCGGGATGACGAGAGTGCTCCATTCAATGTGTTTACGATTGCCAAAACGTCTGCCCCGATCGAAGCTGTTGGTGGTCTTACCGTTATTCCAAAATACGATTTTGCATCCGCGCCATTGATTGATTTGCTTGTTGTTCCTGGAGGTTTCGGTACCCGTCCACTATTAAACGATTCGGAGACTCTGAACTGGATTCAGTCAATTAGTCAGCACGCTAAGCAGACCACATCTGTGTGTACAGGAGCGTTGGTGTTGGCGAAGTTAGGATTGTTGTCGAATAAGCGAGCAACAACCCATTGGGGAGCCTTGGATTTCTTAGCTCGCATGGATCCAACCGTCATAGTTGAACGAGACCAACGAGTGGTGGCTGATGGCATTATTACATCAGCAGGAGTATCTGCTGGAATTGATATGGCCTTTTCTGTTGTTGAGGCGCTATTTGGCAAAGAAGTCGCTGATGAGACAGCCCACTACATTGAGTTCCCTAGGACGTGATTAAGAAAACGCTGAGAAGAATTTCTTAAAGAGAATATATCTGTTCTGAATGCGTCCTGAATTCCGTCTAAACCCGTTTGTTTATGGGAGATGTTTACATTTGTTCATGGCGAACATTTACATTTGTTTGTGGGGAACATTTATAAATTCGCCTCGTCTCTTTAGGTAGGTTTGGATCTATATTTATGGACGTGGTGTAGTGACCTTAGCACCGTGACTCCAATATGGATGCAACCTACGCGATTCAGAGCTTGAGAGACGAATCCGTTCAGCACGTCCAGCACCAATGATCTGTGGCGAATCGATGAATCTGTTCGGTCATCTACCTGTTTTCGGAACTCTATCAGATTTCGGAAGAAAAAATTATCTTATCGCTACAGCGCTACTACCCGATTGATAGGGTACTTAACGTCCAAATCCGCCTCTTTCAGAAACTCCAAGTCCATGTTTCATAGCATCCATGAGATGTTTAGGTTGTGCGAAACATCAAGGCTGAGTTTGTTGGTGGATATGGTCTGAGGGCGAGACCTGAACGATACCTGTTGTAGACACAGAGGACTCTGCGGACATAGATACCTGTCCAATACAAGCCGTCGATGCCACAGAGTCGATGCCATAACGTCGATTTCTTTGCCCCTTCAGTGCAAGAGTCTCTCATGTGTTAAGTCATAACTGCCTCTTTACAGCTATAGCCTCACCTAATGAATTGAGCACTGGACTAACGTATGTCGCCCGTGCAGCGGAAGAATACTGCTTCGATCTTAAGTTGTTAGGCTATGCAGCGAATTTTAGAACCTATCCTTGAACGCTATTTGAAGGTCGCTGCTGAGTCAGCATCAGCAAATGCAAGGATATCCATATCCAATATGCCGTTATCGCCATGATGAGTTGTTAGGACCCATGACGTTTCACGTGCTTACCGTGTCTGTTCTGGCGGCGACTTCGTATCGACCTCATACCCTCATATCTAATTTTTTATGAGGTTTGCCTGCATCAATTTAGACGTGATCGATGACGAATTAAATGTGATCGCTCGCGAGTCGTGTATTGGCGATCGCCTCTAATGTTGCAGGTAAACAAGCAATCGAACCTAATTTCTTTGTGACTACCGGATTTATCAGACGATTATGCTTGATCTTTCAAACGCTCTCATTTCTGAGTTTGACTACGTTACCTTCCACTTTGACGGTAACAATAACGATAAAGATGACATTGCCGCTCTACCTATGGCAGCGGCGATCGCCAAATCAGCAGGATTAGAAGATAAGACGTCTTTCTTCTATGGCAATAACATCAGTGAGCCAAACAGCTCAAGACAAGTTTCTGCCATGCGCGAGAGTGCCGAATTTGCTGAGAAGCTTGGGATTGACACCTACAGTTATCAAGACGGAATTCAGCAGACAACCGATGAACTTGTTAAGATTCTGGATTCAGGTAAGAAAGTCTTAGCGATTGAAGGTGGTCCAATGGAGGCGATTTATCGGGCGCTAGAGCAGACTAGCCCTGAAAATCGTGAAAACGTTGTGCTTCTGTCCCATTCAAGCTGGAACGAAAATCGGGCAGAGGGTAGCCGTCCAGGGGGCGGAAAGCCAAGAACCTGGAGTGACCTTCGAGCTGATTTTCCCGAAGTTCAACAGATTGATATTCGCGACCAAAACAACGGCAGCAATAACAACCGAGGCTTCAATAGCTTTAAATGGGACTGGCTAGACAGCACTGACAATGCTGTGCTTGAGGAAGCGCGGGAGAAGATGGTAAACGCCGATGGCAAAGTAAACGATCCGTCGGATGCTGGCATGTTGTTTTACGCCATTACAGGTCAAGAAACCGCTAATCCAGATGATGCTAAGGCTTTCTTTGACCAGAATCCACCGTCGTTTGGCTCGACACCAACACCCGATCCAGACCCGATGCCGACTCCTGATCCTGCACCGACGACGGGTGATGATGTCTTCATGGCTGAAAACGGTCAGGTGATTATTGAAGCCGAGTCTGCTGAGCCTGTTGGCGATTGGAAGACGGTTTCAGTTGATGGTGAAAAAGGACTACTGTGGGATGCGGCAAGGAGCAGCTACGGCAAAGTGCCTGATGGTCAGACTCTAAGCTATACGTTCGAAACTGATGAGTCGGGAACCTATAGCATTGCGATGCATTCAGGACGGGTGAAATCTACCATGAATGCTGGCGATCGCTACGAAAACGGAAAGGGTGGCAAAGAGCGCACTGACACCGGTAATGATGCCTATGTATCCATTGTGAATGCTGAGACAGGCGATGTCGTGAAGAAGCCCACGAAGCTCTTCACTGGACTCGGCAGTGCTGATCGCGATTTAAAATGGGGAACAACATTTGACGCTAATCACAAGAAATCTCAGGCAGCAGTCAAGCTAGACGCAAATACTCAATATCGCCTGGAAATTTCTGGTCGTTCTGATGGTTATGTGCTCGATCGCATTACGCTCAGCAATGATGGTGCTTTAAAGGATGCGACGAGTCCCCAATCTCCATTGAAGTCCAGTGCCCCAACGCCCGATCCAATGCCCAATCCGGAACCCGATCCGATGCCTGATCCTGAGCCAAAACCTGATCCAATGCCCGATCCGGAACCCGATCCGATGCCTGATCCTGAGCCAAAACCTGATCCGGATCCGACATCTGATGCACCGTTGATGACGTTTGCCCTAGTTGATGCCGAGACAGATAACATTGTTGACGGGTATGAAAACTTGACTGCCGGCGCATCCCTTGATCTCAGTGGCCTAGATCCATCCAAATATAGTGTCATTGCCCAGGTCAACTCGGATCATCCAGATGCGGCTAAGGTTGAGAGCGTCAAGTTTGAGTCTAACTTGGGCAATCGAACAGAAAGTGTTGTGCCCTATGCGCTGTTTGGTGACATAAACAGTGATTTCCGGGGTAAAGCTCTAAAAACTGGTGATGTCAACATCAAGGCGATCGCATACACGCAAAATAGCGGAAAAGGCGAGGTGCTCGGCTCAGCGAGTA
>JBCBLF010000223.1:0-8319 GCA_038520475.1 Cyanobacteria bacterium J06627_8 | reverse complement strand
ATCGTTGACGTTGACCACCCGAAAGCTTCTGGCCTCGTTCGCCAACAATGGTGTCATATCCCTGGGGTAGCTGCTCGATAAATTCATGAGCTTCGGCTAGCTGTGCGGCTTGCTGGATCTGACTGAGTGATACGCTGGGTGTACCATAGGCAATATTTTCAGCCACTGTGCCGTGAAATAAGAAGACGTCTTGACTCACCAGACCAATGGCCTGCCGCAGATCTTTTAGCCGAATATCTTGAATGTTTCGCCCGTCCAGTGTGATGCATCCGGACTTAATTTCGTACAGCCGTAGCAGCAGCTTAACGAGGGTGCTTTTTCCTGAACCGGTTGATCCAACAATGCCGATGGTTTGCCCGGCGGGAATATTCAAAGATAAGTTCTGAACAACGGGGTAACCTTCTTCGTAGGCAAAGGTCACGTTCTGGATTTCGAGGTGTCCTTTAACTGAAGAGATGGGAACAGCGATATGACCCGGGTGAGTGGCGATCGGAGTGTCGAGTAAGTTCATCACGCGAGTGACGGATGCCATGGCTCGCTGATATTGATCAAGGGTCTCACCCAGCCGAGTGAGTGGCCAGAGCAATCGCTGAATCAAGAAAATAAAGGTACTGTAAATTCCAACATCTAAGCGACCTGCTGCGGCCTCAATGCCTCCATAGAGTAAGGTAGCTGTGAATCCAATTAAGATGACAATGCGAATCAGTGGTGTGAAGGCTGCACTGAGGGCGATCGCTTGGCGATTGCTCTCTCGATAGGCATCACTATCGGAAGCAACCCGCTCATTTTCATAGACTTCGGTGGTAAAGCTCTTGATGGTCATCATGCCGCTTAGGTTATTGGACAATCGACCATTAAGTAAGCTAACTTTCTCTCGCACAACGGCATAGCGAGGAGCTAAGGTTTTTTGAAATGCAATCGATCCCCATAAGATAAAGGGCACTGGGAGCATCGCCATCCATGCGATTCCTGGAGCCAAGATAAAAAAGGCTGCACCGATAATGATGGCAGTTGTGATGACCTGTAAGATCTCGTTAGCTCCTACGTCCAGAAATCTTTCTAACTGATTAATGTCATCACTCAGGATCGACATCAGCCCACCGGTGCTACGAGATTCAAAGTAAGATATTTCCAACTCTTGTAAATGACCGTAGGCATCTAGCCGCAAGTCATGTTGAATGCTTTGGGCTAGATTTCGCCACAGCCTCGCATAGGCATATTCGAATCCGGACTCGAAGAGCCAGATAATGAACGTGAGTATGGTCAATATCATCAACTGGCTAAATGTATCTCGAATGCCAAATGATGCGATGAAGGACTGATCTTGCTCAACAACGACATTTAAGGCAATGCCAATCAGGGCAGGGGGTGCCAGGTCGAATAGCTTATTCAGCACTGAACAGGCAGACGCCAGCCAAATTTGTCGTCGATAGCGTCGTCCATAGCGCAGCAAGCGATTAAGCGGTGGACGCTCATGCGATGTGAGGCGCTCTGAAGATCGATGTTTCTCAGAAGAAGAGAAAGCAGATTTTGAATTTGACGTGGAGTGTTTAAAAGCGGGTGAACCCATAGGATGTCGAGTAGCAGACGATGTGTTTGCCACTCTACTGTGAAACGTGCGTTGGGCAGAACCCCCAGTTGGACGAATGGCGATCGCCAGGAGATTTTTAATCCAGGTGTTCACAGCATCTTGTGCAAACAACACCCCCTCTAGCCGCGCCTACGACTAGAGGGGGTGTCCATGAACGTTGCTTCATTTGTCAGCGTTTCGAACTGGTCAGCTGTGCAATGACGGCATTCACTGCACTGCGACTCAGCTTTTCTTCCCCATGGCTCAACACATCAATTGTTGCATGAGCCAGTGCTAGGGGAATTTGACAAAAGTTTCGCGCTGGCCCTTTTGGCAAGGCTTTCGTATATTCATCTGCAAGCGCGAGATTCCGCTTAGCATATGCTCGCATGTCTTCTGCGGTCCAGCCATCTGGGAAAAAGTCAACACCCCGCTTGAGGTCATCTGCGTGGTTGCGCGCAATGTTGACGGCTTGTAGACCTCGGCCAAAGCCGAGTGCCTGAATTCGATTGGTTTGAACGCCGCCATGCCATGCCCAGAGATCTGACAACATTAGCCCAACAGCGCCTGCAACGCTGAAGGTATAGCGGTCAAGATCTGCTTCGGTGTGGATCTCCCAGTTGCATTCAGCCCATAGTGCCATGCGGTCAGCCATTGCAGCTGTTGCATCCCATAATCGAGGAGCAATATCAGTGGGCGCTAAGAGTGCCCATTCCCCAATCCGCAAGGTCACTTCAGGTAAGACATCACGGTAATCAGCCAGTCCAGATGAAAAGGTTTCAACGGTCGACTGGTCTGAACCTCCTTGTAAGTTCAAGCTCAGCTGACGCAGAAGCCGAGCCTTCGTCTCTAAATCGAGGTGTTCGTGATCTTCGACTTCGTCAATGGCACGCATCAGTAAATATCCTGATGCAACGGCCTCCAACAATCCTGACGGTAGTCGACTAATCGGAATGTAAAACGTTCGACTTGTTTCCTTAAGAACTTCTAGCGCATGTTTGCGAAAATCCATCCAGTCAACTCCTCTCACCAACCTTGAGCCATAGCATAATACGGAGAAGACAAGAACGCCAGAGCATATAGGACACCTCTGGAGCGATCGCCTTCTAAAGAGGCAGCCATTACCAATCGTGGGCTTACATTTTTGTAATGGGCAGCACGCTCTTACAGAAACTCTTCACATCTGAGCGCCCATCCGGAGAAAGCTACGGCAGTTAACACTGCGGTCAAATTATCAGCACGAAAAAATGAAAATGAAATGATCCGATGCACACATTTCTCTCTGTTAGTAATACGGTAGGGCACTGGCACATTCCAGAAAAACATTGAGCCCTACATCTGCTTTGAGCTTTAGTGATGACAACTTGGCATACGTTAGCACGGTGTCATCTTTAGCATTTAAATTCGGCAGGAACGATGCATATGTGGGTGCTGTCTTATATGAAGTGATGACACACTGTAGCGAATGGGTAGGCTGTTGACGGCGATCGCCAGTAAAATCGGAACAAGCCGAGCGGGAAGATGCCCACTGTGAATACGTCAGCCGTTGAATCATCTCAGTTGCTTAAGATTGGACAAGTTGCCTCGAAGAGCGGATTATCTGTTAAGACGATTCGGTATTACGAGGAAATTGGCCTATTGGCTCCTCATGTTGAACGAGCAGAGTCTGGATATCGGATGTTTGAACTGAGTGTTTTGAATCGATTGGCATTTGTTAGACGAGCGCAGTCACTCGGCTTGAGTTTATCTGAAATTGCTCAGGTTCTTACCATTCATGACGGTGGTCATCTGCCCTGTGGTGAGGTTAAGCACTGTCTTCAGGCAAAATTGGATGACATTAGTACACAGATTGAGTCTCTAGAAACCTTAAGAGACGAACTACAGGGCATTTTATCAGGTTGGCAAGAGCAACCCTCACCAGATCGGATTGCTAAAACGATCTGTCCAAACATTCAATGAGCTAGAGCGACTTGACGGTGTCACAGTCAAGTGTTCTGAATTCTTAAGCGCCATTAGGACGATTCTTACGATCGTCAGCTATAGTATTTCAATGCAGTTCGAGCACAAAATAGACGCTATCGGTAGTGTCACATGCGAATAATGTGATTCCCGAGTGTGAGCTTAATGTGTCGATACGATTAGCCTCCACGACGTTCAGACTGAAGGCGTTCAGACGTAATCAACATTAAGGCCATGAAGAAAGTTGCGATCGCTTCTGGATACACTGCTGTCGTCCTTTTTCTGGGAGGCGTGATGGCTCCGGTGGCGATCGCCCGTCCAGAGTTGGCTCGCTATCCATCGGCTGACGATTCAGTTCTTGTGGCGGAGGCAGATCCCATCACCGCTCCTCCGCCCTCAGCCTCCGCGTGGGATGCCGCACAGGGACCAGAGCAAGAAGATGGTGTGTTGCTTTATCCAGAGGAATCCGAGGATGAAACGGAGTCGGTAGAGTCGATTTTGATTTATCCAGAAGAGCCAGAAGACGCAGCACATTCGTCGCCGTCAAGTTCTACTGAAGACAATGCTTCCGTGTCGGGAGATGCCGCTCTAGAAGATGCCGCGTCAGCTGCCCAAGAGGGTGAACGTTCGACCCCATCTCCGCCACTGCTGGATGAGGCACCCCCAACCCAGCGAAATGCCCCTGAGCCAGACGAGATGGAAATTCTCCTGTATCCTGATATCGATGATTCAGATGCAATGGAAACATCGCCGACGGCTCCGAGTCCGCGTGAGCAATCTGAACCGTCGACTCCCGGACTAGATCCACGTCCCGAGCCTGGTCTCACTCCAAACCCGTTTCCCTTTCCTGCTGAGCCGTCTATTTCTACAGACTTACCAGAGGGGGCGATCGCAACATCAATTCGAGTTGAAGGCGTTAATCCTGAGCTTCAACAGGCGATTCGTGATGTGATTCAGCTGCGTGAAGGACAGCCGTTGCGGTCAGCAACCGTTGAAGCCGATAGCAGGGCGATCGCCGGAACTGGGCTATTTGAGTCGGTGGATATTGCAACGATTCCAAATGCAGACGGTGTAACGGTTGTTTATCGAGCCACTCCCATTGTCGTGCGATCGTTTCATTTGATTGGGTCGCAAGTGATCCCCCCAGATGTATTTAGCAATGCTTTTGACGGACAGGTGAACCAACCGATTAGTCCTCGTCAGCTGAATCAAGGGGCAGACCGATTGGATGCGTGGTACGTCGAGAATGGATACTCGCTTTCAACCGTTGTAGCGTGGTTGACTGATTCTTCAGGACAAATCACAGTTGAGGTCGTTGAACCCACGATTGGTGCTATTGATTTCCAATTTGTTGAAGATGGCAGCTCAACTGATGCAAATGGTGAACAAGTTGAAGGTCGTACCCGTCAAGACTTCATTTTGCGAGAACTGGGCCAGCAGCCAGGGGATGTCTTCAACCAGAATGCACTGAGGCAAGATCTCGAAAAGCTCCTTAGCCTTGGTGTGTTTCAGGATGCCAGTATCGAGTTGATACCGAATGAAACGCCTGAAACCCCAACAGTTGATTTGTTGTATCGACTGGAAGAGGGATTTGCTCGTTCTGTGCGCGTTGGGGGTGGCATCAGTACGGAGCTTGGATTGTTTGGTGCGGTCAACTATCGCGATCGCAACTTTAGAGGCATTGGAGAAGACATTAATCTAGGCATTCAGGCTGGGGGACGCGGCCTGGAGTTTAATACGGGATATACGAGTCCATATCGAGAGAGTCGCCCTAATCGCTTGGGCTACAGCGTCAATGGATTTCGCAGAAGTAATCAGTCATTGACCTTTAGTGATGAAGTGTCGCTGGCTAACGGTGATGATGCTCGTGAACGTCGATTTGGAGGTGGGGCCTCTGTGATGCGTCCGCTTGGAGAATGGGATGCCGAGCTTGGCCTTAATTACGCCCGCGTCAGTATTCGAGATGACGATGGAGATATTGCAACTGAAGATGAGTTAGGGAACTCATTAACTGCTAGCGACTCAGGCATTGATGATTTGCTGACGCTAGGCTTCCAGGTTACCCAAGATAGACGGCTTAACCCAAATAATCCAGCTGGGGGTTCTATTCTCAGCTTTGGCACTGAGCAGTCCATCCCGATTGGCAGCGGTAATATTTTGCTCAATCGCATCACGGCAAACTATGCACGTTTCGTGCCGACTGATGTGTTTGGTTCTGGAAGCTTGCGCAATCCAGAAGTGCTTGCGTTTAACGTCAGAGGAGGAACCGTATTGGGGGAACTGCCGCCCTATGAAGCATTTGACCTCGGCGGAGCAAACTCGGTTCGGGGCTATGGTGGCGGTGATGTCGGTAGTGGGCGTAGCTTTTTCCTCGCATCAGCAGAATACCGATTCCCAATTGTTGCTACCCTGGGTGGCGTTCTATTTACCGACTTTGCGTCAGATTTAGGAACGGGTAGCAGTGTAGAAGGTGACCCAGCAGGTTCACGCGACAAACCTGGCACTGGGTTTGGGTATGGCGTCGGCTTACGATTTGGCTCCCCTATTGGATTGATACGGGCTGATTTTGGTTTTAACGACCAAGGCGATAACCGTTTCCATTTTGGTTTTGGGCAGCGATTCTAACAATCTTTCAATCTTTGAGTAATCGTTTCAGGGAACGGCTTTACGTCTGCTGAGATGCGACGAACTGTAAGAAGGCATAGGCTTGTGGCGCTGGAAAGCGGTACGTGGTGCCGTGATAGTCGATGATGTAGCTGCCCGCGATTTCGCCACAGGCAGTGCAGGTAATGGTGTCAGATGATAATGTTTCGACGCTCAACGCTCGAATCTGTTCTTCGAGCCATTGGGTAAACGTATCAGAGAGGGGTGAGTCGAGTTCTGATTTATACATTGGAGATTCCGAAAAAGAGAGTCACGATAATATCGCTTTCGCCATTTAGGCTAGGACACCAAGTATCATTCGATTACGTAGCCGATAGCCAAATGGTTTGCCGTCTTGTCCGAATGGAACTGGTGACGACTATAACAGAACAACTCTGACATGGAGTCTGTCTACCGAGCGAGTCCATAAAGACACTGAATGCGTCCATGTCGGCAAAGGGGATAGCATTCAATTCTTTGAGTTTAAGCCGATTGCCTGAATGATAGATGAAACCGAGCACAGGGTGAAGTGAATGCGTTGTAATGGGCATCAATAGCGGTTGATGAGTAACGCAACCTCTTGCTGCAAATCAGCGTCTTTCATTGCGGTCCATTCTGCCCGTCGTACCGCTAGAAATGCTGTGGCGAGATCGTGACCCAATGCATCGAGCAGTACGGCGTCTTGAGCAAGGTGGGCGATCGCCTCATCTAAGGTTTTGGGTAAGCGAGCAATCTGCTGTGCCGCTCGTTCATCATCTGATAAGCAAGCGGGATCAATGGATACAGCATCTGGAAGTGGCAGCTGACGTTCGATTCCATCGAGTCCTGCAGCGATGACTGCACCAAGTGCCAGATAGGGATTGGCGGATGCATCGACTGTCTTTAGCTCAAGATGTGTTGGACTCGGTGCCGTTGGATTGGACGGGATGCGGATAGCGGCTTCACGATTGTCCATGCCCCAGCAGCGATAAGCTCCGCTCCACAAGTTAGGCCCCAAGCGACGATAAGAATTAGTGCTGGGAGTGGTTAGAGCCATGAGTGCGGGTAAGTGATCTAGAATTCCAGCAACAAAGGCTTGAGCGATCGCCGATAGTGTGTTGGGGTGCTGGTTGTGAGGAATGAGGTTTTGACCGTCACGCCAGAGGCTGAGATGCAGATGACAGCCACTCCCAGCTGAGTCTGCAAATAGCTTGGGCATAAATGATGCCTGAAGATGATGCCGAAGTGCCGTTCCCCGGACCGTGTCTCGAAAGGCGATCGCCCAATCAGCTGCTTGTAGGGCCTGAGTATATCGAATCGAAAGCTCATGCTGCCCAGGACCCGATTCAGGATAATATCGTTCGACAGGAATACCCTGAGTGACTAACGCATCGGCGATCGCATTGATAACCTCAGCTCCGACGTCCATCGCATGGGTAGACGCAAACACCGTTTGGTCAGCGGGGTGGATCGCCCCAGTTTCATCAGGTGGATGAAAGAGATAGAACTCGTGCTCGAATGACGCCATGACCTGTAAATCTAGGTCGTCGGCTGCCGCAATAATTCGCCTCAAGAAGACCCGAGGACACAACTCCCAGAGCTGTCCGTCACGAAACATATCGCCAATAACGCGCGCATGACCAGGCGTATAGGGTAACAGCGTCAGCGTTGACCAATCGGGTACCAACCATACTTCTCCCACAGGACCTAGGCCGCTGCCTTCAGAAACGCTGTCATACATCACAGGAATGGCTTGCTGGGCCATCGACAGACTGACGCCAGTTTCTTCATGCTCGGTAAGGAATTGACGATGAAAAGCTTTTGCTCGAATCATGTTTGCGTTGTCGCACCACACCACTCGAATGAATTGCACGTTCTGCTCAGTTAAAAACGTAAAAAGATTGTTACCCATGAACGATCGCGTCAATGTTCTCCGAGAGCCAGTTAGCCATCATCATAAGACGAAATTGGGTAGCCATCTTAAGCAGGTGATGGTTCGTTCACGATGTCCAACAGAACGGTCTGGCATGACCTACAACCGCCTATCGACCTTACAATTCACTTACAATGAAGACCAAAGATTAGGTTTCAGCGTGAGTTGTAAAAACCGATGACGTCGAATGTAGAGTCCAGTCAGGTATCCGATAATTCGCAGCAATCTGCTTCAG
>JBCBLF010000222.1:0-8390 GCA_038520475.1 Cyanobacteria bacterium J06627_8 | reverse complement strand
TCTGGGACTCGAAGGAGTTTATCAAAGGTTCCTGTTGTGGCGATCGCTGTTCCGGGTAGTGTCTACGAAAAAGTTCTCTCCAATGCTCAGGAAGCAAAGGCTCGGGATGCAGAACTTATTGGCATTGTTGGAATGAACGATACAGAAGCCGAGGAAACCTTTGATAAACTCCTTCGAGTCCCAGAAACGGACGAGTTATTGTCCCCGATTTTAACTGCCGTACCCTTGCAGCTCTTGTCTTATCACATTGCGGCACGACGTGGTTTAGATGTCGATCAGCCTCGGAATTTGGCGAAATCCGTAACCGTTGAATAACGAACGAACGCTACATGTGGAAGTGGCACCTATTCAATGAATTGCAGCAGCTTTACTGTCGCAGCTGTATCTTCGGCATACTGGATTGCTGTCGTTTCAATTCGTTGCAGCTGTCCCAATGCCAAGCTACAGGGATAGCCAAACTTCGCCTGAACGCGGTTGCTGCCTTCTTGTAGTGCTGTGCGCGATCGCTCCACAAAGTCTGCAAGAGGGTATTCTGTCCCTGGTTCTAGAAACTTCTTCACCACTAGGGAAGGTGAGTAGCATGTTTCTTGGGTACCATCAGGCCATTGAATTTGGAAGCGAATTTCAGGCATCGATCATCATCTCCAGTAAGGTGTGATAGTGCTCAATATGTATCTTAGCGGAGCGTTCCCAGGTGTAGGTTGTGCAGACGGTTTGACTCGCAGCGACCAACGACTGAGCTATTCCAGGGTCAGTGCTTCGCAGCATCGCTTGGGCGATCGCCCTGGGCTGATGTGGATCGACTAGCAGAGCTTGGTCTGACGTCAAATACTCAGTAAAGGGTTCGATATTGGAGGTCACAATCGGTAAGCCAGAGGCGATCGCCTCTAGAATTACCATGCCCCACCCTTCTTTGATGGAAGGGAAAACGAATGCGTCGGCAGTGCGGTAGAGCACGGGTAGCTCTTTATCGGAAAGGACTCCAGGGAGCAAGAGTGACGTACCGATGGAAACGCCTAGATTTTTTGCTTCGTTGAAAAACTGGTCACGATAAGGTGTGTAGTCAAATAAGGTTGCGCCTCCGGCAATCACGAGCTGAGCATTGGGTTTGATTGTCAGGACATCGGCAAAGGCTCTGAGGAGCTGAATCGAGTTTTTTCGAGGTTCAATGCCACCGACTGTCAAAAATGTGAGGGCTGAAGCATCGGAGGTGATGCCGATTCGCTCTTTTAAGGTCGCTTCTTGTCCCGATGGGACTGTGGTGAATCGTTTGGTATCAATGCCGTTAGTGACGCGTGGAGCATGGATACCATAGTGAATCTTTAGTTGCTCTTGCCAGTGGTGACTGACGCATAGACATTGATCGGCCTCGCGAATCGAGCGGTCTTGGCACGCTCTTAAATAAGGACTGGTATAGGTCTCAACATGATGAACGGTTCGAACAAGCTTCGATGATGCGAATCGATCGGGTTCTCTGGTTCGTAATTCGGTGATGGCATTCGCACTTAAGCAGTCTTGGGCATGATAGATGTCGTGAAAGCGATCGCTCGGTCGTAATCCATCCATAAATTCTTGAATTCGCTGGTGAATCAGCTGATCCATATCCGCAGGGGCTGGTTGCGCAGGAATCAGTTCCACTGGACAGGGGAGCGATCGCCCAAACCCTTTTCCATCTTTATCTAGCGCATACACGCATACCTCATGGCCCAAATTGTGGAGGGCGATCGCCAATTCCAGCGTGTGAACGACGCTGCCTCTCGGTTTTGTAGAGTAGGTCAGGAGGGCAATTCGGAGAGGTGACATGGGAATGGAGAGAGACTATGCGATAGATGGGGAGAAGCCAGTGAGGGGCTTATTCGTCAGGTTCCAAAATACTTCGGTTTCAATTCCGTTGGTGAGCGTTAGTTCTGAACCGGGTTGAATGTGTCCAATCACCTCACAAATAAGATCATTAGCAATGAATCGATTTTGCACAGTTTCCACATGGCCTGGATGAATGCTGAGTAAGAATCCGTAGCTTGGAAAGCTCAATAGCCATTTCTGCAAGGAGATTCCTGATGGAACAGGAATTTGATCAACGGTGAGCACGGCTCCACACCCTGATGATTCGAGCAACATTAGTGTTGTGCCGATAATGCCGCCCATGCTGATATCCTTACCTGCTCGACACAACCCAGACTTAGCTAAATCCGGTAGGATGGCTAGATTGCGTTGTAGTTGCTTAGGATCAGCCTCAGTTGCTGCGTCCCAAAAGGGATGCGTGGAATGGGCTTTCCCTCGAAAATCGGTTGCCAGAACGAGCACGTCTCCAGGTCGGGCATCGAAACTGGTGATCAGGTGGGTGGCTCGCCCCAAGATGGCTACAGATAAGGCATGATATGGACTATGACCGTTGGTATGACCGCCCACAATGGGAACGTCAAAGGCTTTCGATGCCGCAACCATGCCGTTCCACAATTCCTGAGAAATCTCTGGAGATGCGCTCCACAGAGCGTCAACAACGGCAATCGGGTGACCTCCCATGGCGTAGATGTCGCTGATATTCACAAGAACAGAGCACCATCCGGCAAACCAGGGTTCGGTGTCGACAAGGAGTGGCCACATCCCCTCTGCAGCCAGTAGCAAGAAAGAGTCTCCATCGGGAATGGCAGCACAATCGTCACCCAAACGGATGGCTGCTTCGCTTTGGGCAATGGCTTGTCGCTGGAGGACAGAGCACTGGACCTCTTGCCCAAGGGCTTGGGCGGCAACCTGGATATCTTGCTTGTACAACAGCCCTAGTGCCTGTCGAAGCTCTGTGACCAAATGGTTCAGCATACGTTGATAATCGCTGCGGAAAACTAAGAAACCCTGCGATCGTGTAGAGGTTGAGTTGGGCGCAGCTCGTTCCCTGGAGGATAGAAGTTGAGGTCGGCTTTCATCAGGTGATGGGGGCGATCGCACACAGCGATTTCCTCGATGGAATCCCAATGCAGGCGCTTAAAGAATCGGACGTTTTGGAGTTGGACGGTGGCTAGAAAGCGATCGCATCCCCAGGTATTTGCAGTGGTCACGGCTTTATGAATCAATCCTTTGCCGATACGTCCGGCTCGTCGATAATTTGGATGCACGCCTAAGCGTCCGCCGTACCAGAACTGTGGCTGAGTTTCATAGATTCGCACGACTCCGACCACTCGTTCGGCTTGAGGAGCTTCATGATCGATGGCAATAATGGGATAAGCTCGGGCATCAATGTCGTCTTCGTCATGATCAGAAAAGAGCTGCTGTTCATCACAGAAGATGGCTTTACGAAGGTCAAAGTAAGCATCGATATCAGCGTGCGATCGCGCCAATTCGAAACTATAGCGAGTGGATGACATAAAACTGGAACCTCCTAACGGGCAATCAACTTAGAACGGCTGAATACCCCTGCGTCTGGATATTCAGGACTTCGGAATTAGGTGTCAAAACTTAGACTTCAAAATTAGAAAGGGCTGAACAGGCTCCGCACTTGGCACATCCTGCATTGATGTCAGCGGATGACATGTTGGCTTGCTTCAGCAGGGTGCCGACTTTTTGATAAACAGCCATCATAAAATCAGCGCTTGGGGCGGGATGATGTTCCAAGGGCGTGCTGGTAATCGGGACGAAAGGCACCACAAAGGGGTAAACACCCATGTTGATGAGGCGATCGCTGGCTTCTACAAGGGTTTCTAAACTGTCTCCTAAACCGGCTAACAGATAAGTACTGACCTGTCCCCAGCCAAAGACTCGAACGGCAGCTTCAAACGCATCGAAATAATGGGAAAGGGGTACTTCAGCTTTTCCGGGCATAATCTTGGCCCGAACGGCTGGATCGACTGCTTCTAAATGCATCCCTAAGCTGTCGATGCCAGCCTCCTTCATACAACGAAACCACGTAAAATCGTCGGGAGGTTCACACTGGGCTTGAATCGGAAGCGCAACCCGTGATTTCACGGCCTGAGCACAATCCGTGAGGTAAGCTGCACCGCGATCGCTACTGTTCGGAGTTCCGGTCGTCATAATCATGTGCTTGACGCCATCCAGGCGAACGGCGGCTTCTGCAACTTCAGCCAACTGTTCTGGGGTTTTTCGAGCGATGGTGCGTCCGGCCTCAAGGGATTTCTCGATGGCACAGAACTGGCAAACGGTCTCTGCATTGCGATAGCGCATGCAGGTTTGCTGAACCGTGGTTGCGAGGACGTCGTTACTGTGTAGCAGCGCAATTTTCCAGTAAGGAATGCCATCCGCAGTCTTTAATTTGTAAAACTGGGGCTGGTTGGGGAACTCGATGGGGGCGATCGCCTCAGCTTCCCATTCCAGCATGACCTGATGCTTGGCTTGATCAACCCGAGCGATGTAAGGCGAATGATTGGCCGTTCCGGTATAGATGGGCACCATCACCGTTGTGCCATTGACTGTAACGGCTTTGTGATCAGATGGTCCTGCCCCACCTTTGCGTCCTGCTGCACCGATAGACGAATCAACCAGCCTCAACCCATGAGACTGTAGTTCTGTAATCAGACGTTGGTTGTTCATGTGCTAAGTAAGAAAGATAACAAAGTAGGATGAATAGATTCTTTGAATTAAACGGTGCAAGCCGTAGAGTTGGCCAGTATTAGAAGCTGAAGTCTGAGACTGAAGTTATGTGGCACCCGATTGGGGTGATTCTGTGGGTGGTTGAAGTTGAGCTAAATCTGATGGTTCTTGTACAGCCATTTGAGGCGGTAAGGCTGCCTGCGGTAAGCCGGAAGACATGGGCTGACTCACCTCCCATGCAGTTGTGTTGACCTGAAGCTTTAAGAGATCAGGGCGAGAATAATGTCCCACAGAGTCCATCATGCGCTTTCGCTTAGTGATGAGCGAAAAGTCTAAATCGGCGATCGCCATGCCTTCTCCTTCTACCACTGGGTCACATAAGGGAACCCCTTCTGGACTGATGATGGCGGTGTAACATCCCCCGCTAAGTACTCGGTGCATCGATTCATCCGCAACGATTTGAGCCTTTTGCTCAGGGGTCAGCCATCCGGTTGCATTCACAACAAAGCAGCCGGACTCCAGAGCATGATGTCGCATGGTGACTTCCATCTGGTCGCCAAAGATCTGTCCTACCATGGACCCTGGAAATTGTCCGCAATGAATCTGCTCATGCTGAGCCATCAGGGTATAGCGAGCGAGGGGGTTGTAGTGTTCCCAGCAAGCTAAGGCACCGAGTCGTCCGACAGCGGTATCTAGCACTGTTAGCCCTGCCCCATCCCCTTGCCCCCACACCATGCGCTCGTGGTAAGTTGGCGTTATTTTCCGACGTTTCAGCAACAGCGTTCCATCCGCATCAAAAATCAGTTGAGTGTTGTACAGCGATCCAGCATCGCGTTCGTTGACACCTAGCACAACGACCATGCTGTAAGACCGAGCTGCGCGGCTCACTGCATCAACTGTCGGGCCCGGAACCGTCACGGCCTCTTCGTACAATCGCATGTGCTCCTTACCCATCAGCACCGGAGGTTGCACAAAGGAAAAGTAAGGATAGTAAGGAACAAAGGTTTCAGGAAAGACAATAAGCTGAACGCCTTCCTTAGCGGCTTGGGCGATCGCCTCCAAAACCTTTTCCGTCGTGCCTTCACAGCTATAAAGTACGGGGCTAATCTGAACAGCCGCTGCACGAACCTGCTTAGAATAATCAATCATTGTCAAAACGGTGAGAAGCTGAACGTAATGAGCGAATACGTTAACGAAGACTATCAAGATAGCGAGCAATGAGTTCACCAGTTTTTCAACTAGCGTTTCGTGGCAATAGTCAACAAAACATCACACATCAATGGTGCTGATTCGAAGGTGCTGATTCGAACGATTAATGTTGGTGTGGGGTTTAAGACTCCATACCAACATTAATCGTGTCGTTAAGTCATGCCGCTACATCGTCCATGTATCGAGGACAAAGGCACCCTCTTTGCGGTGAAGCAAGATGATATCAAGAACATCTAGGGGGTTGATGGGGGTAATGCCCGGAATCAAGGATGGTTCGCCATGACCGTAAAGTGCTTGAAGCGCGAAGCGACACGCGTACACCTTACCTCCTTCTTCCATCACTTTCACCAGCTGATTATTCATGGCTAAGTGACCTGGAAAAGCTTCGTCTCCAATCTTTGGAAAGCCTCGCTGAACACCTAACGTAACACCTGGGCCATAGAGGAGAACTGAAGTCTCAAATCCCTTTCGAATAAGGCGAGTGGCCTGTAACAAATTAACTAATCCGATGGACCCTTCAAAGGCCACAGTGTGAAAGGCAACCAATGCTTTTTCTCCGGGTTCAGCTTGAACATCCGGAAACACTTTCTCTTCGTAGTCAACAAAAAAATCACCAGTTTGGTGTGCGGGCGTCGTTACTTGAGGCATGAATCAATCCTTAAAACGTGAATTGTTATCAGAGATGGCTCGACCCAGCAAATGACAACAGATGTAGAGTCATCGACCTTACACCAATCGCCATACTCAAGATCGGCATCATCAGGGTAGAAACCACTAAGAATACTGAGATAAGACAAAGCCCGGATACCACCAAGACATGCGTGTACCCGACCTTTCATCCATGGCTACGTGCTTCATTGCGATAGCACGCGTTATTACCTCAGCAGCGTACGGGGGATGATCCAGCTCTCCTGTAACCGCAGATACAGAATGGCGAGTTTTGCCGCAAGTGATAGGTCACACCCCTTTCCTGTCTGACGATTCAGCATTAACCTATCGAAAGTGATAGGTTGAGTGGTCAGGGTCAGTCCGATTATTCAAGCGCATCGTCTACGACACCTCTCATGCTTTGCCATATTGGGGACATCCATGAATACCCTTTTCCTATCGCTACTGATAGTCATTTGAAATTTGTAGCAAATGTAACAGGATCGCCACATTCTAGACTTCTATGATGCGCGTAAGCTATTCGGGCTTTATCAACGCCGGTTTCATCAATGTCGCTGACGTATGCTTCTTAGAAATTGACGTTTGAGATAAGCGCCCATATGCAATTTGCCCACCTTTCTCGTCTCGCCTGGGGACTCACATCATGAAAAGCCACTATGCCGTAATTATTGTCGGTGGCGGACAAGCCGGATTATCCATCAGTTACTGCCTACAACAGCGGCAGATTGAGCATTTAGTTTTTGAGAAGCATCGCATTGGTGAATCCTGGCGGTCGAAGCGATGGGATTCCTTTTGTCTCGTCACTCCAAATTGGCAATGCCAATTGCCTGGACATGCCTATGGTGGAGATGACCCAGAAGGTTTCCTCAACAAAGACGAAATTGTTGAATACATTGAAAGCTATGCTCGTTCCTTCGATCCTCCCGTCCATGAAGGCGTAGAGGTGTTTCGAGTCCGGAAGAATCCAATTAGCGATATGTTTGAGGTTTCGACTAGCTTAGGAGAGTTCACAGCTGATCAAATCGTTATTGCCACTGGAGGCTACCACCGACCTCGCATTCCAACAATGGCGCAGCGACTGCCCGATGACATTCAACAAATTCATTCCTCTGAGTACAAAAAACCTGAAACCTTGCCAGACGGGGCTGTGTTGGTGGTCGGCACTGGACAGTCGGGCTGTCAAATCGCGGAGGACCTGCATTTGGCGGGTCGGCAGGTTCACCTGTGTGTGGGCAGTGCGCCGCGATCGCCTCGTCGATATCGAGGCAAGGATGTTGTGGACTGGCTCGATCGAATGGGATATTACGATTTATCCATCGATGAGCATCCTCAAGGAGAGAAGGTTCGCACCAAAACTAATCACTATGTGACTGGACGAGGTGGAGGCCGCGAAATCGATCTGCGACATTTTGCGCTCCAAGGCATGCAGCTCTATGGACGATTACAGGATATTCAGGGCGATCGCCTCTCCTTTCAGCCCAATCTAGAGCAGAATCTTGATCAAGCCGATGCAGTGGCCGAGAGCATCAAACGCACCATTGATGAGTTCATTGAAAAGCAAGATATTGATGCTCCCACTGATTCCCCCTATGGACCAGTATGGGCACCACCAGAAGAACCCCTGTCCCTGGATTACCAGGTTGCCGGTATCAGCACCGTCATCTGGTCGATTGGCTACGACATGGACTTTAGTTGGATTGAAATCCCCGTCTTTGATGGCAAGGGATATCCAGGACACGACCGAGGAGTCACCTCTGTCCGTGGACTGTATTTCTTAGGTCTACCGTGGCTCTATAGTTGGGGATCTGGCCGCTTTTCAGGCATTGCTCGGGATGCCCATTATCTCGCGGATTACGTTGCGTCAAATCAACGCCGATGGGTGCGTCACCCCAATCAAATGAATGCAATGGTTATGGGTGTTTAGCCACAGGGATGGTCTCTCAGGAGAATACCGTCATCTCTCTGAATTCCCC
>JBCBLF010000221.1:0-8446 GCA_038520475.1 Cyanobacteria bacterium J06627_8 | reverse complement strand
AGCAGGGTGTAAACGAGCCCTTGGGCGTGGGCAAGAAGGATTTCCATTGTTCTTGCGAGCTATTGGTTTCACGCCCTTTTTCCCACTCTTCAGCCGCTGGTGCAAGATGTGAGTAGACGAATCGTGGGCGATCGCAATCAACCACTGCCGCAAACACCGTTATGAAGCTCATTGATATAGCTATGAACTCCAGTGCAGAGAGGATAGAGGGGCGATCGCGCAAGCGCTGACTTTCAGTTCGAGAAATCATAATAGCGCCCCTTGCTAGCGAGCAGGCGCTGTTGAAAGGTCGCATTAATAATGCAGTCGCTTGTCTGCACACCACTCTTAAAATCGAAGGGCGTGAATTCCATCATTCACGCACAGCAAGTACAGAAATGGAACGAATGGGTCATCATGTCATGCAAACTATGATCGGCATAATTGGTTGTCAGGCAGCTAGAAGTGTCTTAAAGTGCCGATCAAGATGAGCTTCAAATCGAATAAAATCAGCCTCAATATCGGGATTTTTCATCACATCAAAACAAGCGAAGGTTGCGATCGGTTGCATACCAAAGAACTTAAAGTTCAAATGCATTGGCCAAAACAAATCGTCCAATCCCTTACCTTCAAAAAACCACTGATTTGGGTCATCAAAGGATTGTTTAGGGGCATTCAAGGTAAGAGAGAGCATATATTTGGTATCGGTTAACGTACCACCAGTGCCATATTGCCGACTAAGGTCTTGGCGACTTCTGCCGTCACCATTACAAAGCTGTCCACCCATACCAGCAGAGAAAACAGTGTCCATATAGCGCTTGAAGCTCCAAGGCACTTCCATCCAATTCACTGGACTTTGCAGAATCAAAGCATCAGCCCATTGATGTTTTTCTAACTCTTGCTCAACGTCGTAATCATCTTTCATCGTTGTGATTCTGACGTCATAGCCTTTCTGGGTCAGATTGGTTTTAGCTTTCTCGACTAACGTGGTGTTAAGCCTTCCCTCCGAGAATGGATAGGCTTCATGGGCATTGATGATAAAAACGTTCTTCACGGCAGAATTCTCTTTTAGGAATGGGGTGTTGGGTTAAGGGAAGACACAATCTTATGGCTTAAAAACGAGAAGCATTTTCAGCTTGGGAAGCGGCTTCATCTCCTTTGCCGAAGAATGCAGGAAAAGGTTTTGGAATAGTGACAGCCTTTTGGGTCGCAGGGCGGGCATCAATGCGATCAAACCAAGCTTTTAAGTTATCCAAACCCTCTACCGAAACCTTGGCCCAGGGGTAAGATCGAGCCCAGGGATACATTGCAATATCCACAATGGTGAAGTCATCACCCAGCAAATAAGCGTTGCCTGCAAGTTGCTTATCAAGCACCTCTAACAGTCGTCGAGACTCGGTCACATAGCGATCGATAGCAAAAGGATCGTCATTCCCCTTAGGGGCTGCGATGCGCTGAAAGTACATGGCTTGACCCATCATCGGGCCAATACCCGACATTTGAAACATCAACCACTGCAGCGCCTCCGAGCGAGCCTTTTCACCCACGGGAAGAAATTTCTGGTATTTCTCAGCCAAATACCAAAGAATTGCCCCTGACTCAAAGACCACAAAATCATCGTTGCCGCGATCGACAATCGTCGGAATACGACCATTGGGATTAAGCCGCATATACCACTCAGACTTCTGCTCTTTTTTGCCAAAGTCGATATACGTTAGTTCGTACTCGACCTCGGCTTCTTCGAGAAAAATAACAGGTTTCCAGCCATTCATTGTGGAGGCGGTGTAGAGATGGATATCGGAGATAGACATAGGGATTTCTCTAGCTGGCAATGATGCGAAATTTAAAGAGCATGCACAGCAACAAATGCCCCAGCCTGAGCTGAGATTCATAACATTTGCTGCTGACGTGACTTAACATAATCAGGCATGTAACTAGAGTCAACCAGTTTACTTTTAGTAACCACATATCCCATGGGCACTTCTTTAGGAATCACTACCGATGAGCAAGGCCGTAAACATGTTTCAGAGCCTTGTCTGGAACCTTGCCCGATTGAACGAGGCATGAGAGTTTTAGGCGGAAAATGGAAGGGGTCGATTCTCTGGCACCTAAAAGATGGTCCGGTGCGCTTTAACGATTTAGCACGGCAGTTGGGAGGAGCCAGTAAGAAGATGGTAGTGCAGCGACTCCGCGAAATGGAAGACGCAGGCTTAGTGAAGCGAGAGATGGTGAGCGATCGCCCAGTTGCAGTCACTTACGAAATCACTGAGTTTGGCAAGACTGCGCTGAGTTTTCTAGAAGAGCTTAAAAACTGGTCGGAAACGCACCAGATTTAGACTGTTGTACACAGAAGCTACTCAAATGTTGCAACCAGTTTGATACAACACAGACTTGGAAGATTATTTCAAAAGCCTTGTGATGCAGCGGTTTCAGAACAACTAAAATCTGCACTTGAGATGGAGAACGAACATCAGCCGTCTAACACGGCCATTAAGCGCTTCACTTGCACCTCCCAAGACCATTCCTCTTGCATCACTTGAGCATCGTTCAACGCTTTCGCTTTTGCGTTTGCTTGATCCCTGTAGATATCTTCTAGCCGATGAAGGATCTCATCGATATCCGATTCGCCCCAGTCTTTCCGCTGATTATCGTTCAAACCCGTTTGTACGGGATGCTGAACATTCAAGGCATAACCTAGACCATCACCTAATAGGTCAAGATGGCCGGTATTTGCTGACAGAATCGTAGGCACACCACAGGCTAAACATTCCATTGCAACTAGATTGGTGCCACCTTCACATCGATTGGGGAACAGGGCAACATCTGCTTCTCGCATTACGTGTCCCATTAGCGGATTAGCGACGGCTCCTAAATCAATGACAGCGCTGGATAAAACTCCATTTTGCTCAAGCCAGGGAATGAATTGCAGCGTCCCACTCTCGTCGAGGATAGGTCTTCCGGCGACATAATTAGACTGTTCAAGACTCTGAATCGTATTTGGCCAAATATTGTGCCACGCCGTGAGAAGTAACGCATCAGAATGACGGTGATGAAATCGTCGAAACGCTTCGATAACGATATCGTGTCCTTTTCGATACTCTAACTTTCCCCCTGAGAAAATTACGAAGCGATCGCCAAACAGATTTGATCGAGGAGCAGGATGAAACAGCGTTGGATCAATACCTTGGCAGACGGTCTTTACCCAGTGAATGTCATGGGCACGCAGCACATCGGTATTCCACGATGATCCGGCAATGATCAAATCATAGGCTTTGGCCTTTTCCATATCGCCTGACGTTAGCGCTGCATCTTCAAAAAAGATCAGTCCAACCGTCGGTTCCCCCGTGACGAATTCCAATGGTGGGGCTGTTACAAAATGATTGCCCAGCGCCTTTAGCACAACACACGGAAGGTGAAATGGTTCCTGCTGATGTCTCTCGCGTTCGAACTGCTGTTGTGCCTCTAGCACAGGCTTCAGAAGAGCTTGATGCAATGCACTGAACTGAGCGTCAGCAAAAGGAGGTAGCAGCAGCCTCGGGTTCCAGTCAGAGGATTTGAGCAGCTGAAGCGTCAGGTTTGTTCCAAAAGTGCCCCATCCCGTGGAGGTGCTGAGTTCGATACCAATACCAATGGAACGAGCAGAAGAATCAGATAAAAGGCTTGAATGACCGACATCAGAGCCAGAGGGAATAAGTGGTAAGGGAGTGGAAGGATGGAGCGAGGGGGGGGATGGAATGAACTCACGCAGGGCAGATCGTACATGAGTGAACACGGAAGACCAGTCACCCGGAGCAGGTTGCCGGAAAAGTCGCACAGTGGGATACCAGGGACTGTCGGTTCGGTTGAGTGCCCATCGCCAGTCAGGGGCATGAGACAGCACAATCCAAGTGGGTTTACCCAAGGCTGCAGCTAGATGCGCAACAGATGTGTCTACCGTGATGACCAGATCAAGCTGGGCGATCGCCGCCGCCGTATCAGCAAAATCGTTGAGGCGATCGCTCAAGTCAACAATGGGCCAATCCTCATTGCAGTAACCCTGAATGTCAGCACGGCGCGGTCCCTTTTGAAGGCTGAAAAACTCAGTGTCTGGCGTTCTGAGTAAGCTCCAAAAATATGCAAACGGACACGACCGATGATGGTCATTTTTATGGGTTGGACTACCGGCCCACGCGATTCCAATTTTTGTAGCAGATGTTAGTGAAAGAGAGACCTCCGCATCTTCTGGAACTGACAGGTATGCAGTTGTTGAGGGGAGGGCTTCAGACGTGATCTTCAGAAGATGCGGAAGGCTCATGAGCGGTGCATGAACATCAAAGGCGGGTAAGGAAGAGTCGCGGAGAGCGATCGCTTCAATCTCTGGGATGCCACCAAATAGCCGAGCAAGCGGGGCGCGACATTCCAGTACAACTCGTCCGCCTCGTTCAACCACAAGCGGAACAAAGCGAATGAACTGAATGGCATCTCCAAATCCCTGTTCCGTGTACAGCAAAATCGTTTTGCCGTCTAACGGAGATCCATCCCATAGCGGTTGAGGATACCGTCGAGGCGATTGAAAGTTTTTAACCTGCCACCGCCACTCGTATTCAGCGAATCCACTCTCGATATCGCCAGTCAGCAAAAGCGCATACCCTAGATTGTGATGGGCACTGGCGTGATTTGGCGCCAATGCAATCGCTTTTCGGTAGCAGGCGATCGCCTCATCAATACGATTCAAATCCTTCAAAGCATTGGCCAGGTTATTCAAGGCATGGGCATAGTCTGGCTTCCGAGTCACAACCTCTTGGTAACTCAAGACGGCTTCGTCGAGTCGTTCCTGTTCTCGCAGGGCATTCGCCAGATTGAAGACAGTGTCAACGGACTCCGGATCGTATTCCAAGATCAACCGATAGTGGGCGATCGCCTCCGCATCTCGTCTTAAAGCTCGGAGTGCAACCCCAAGATTATTTCGAACAGCGCTGGCAGTGGGCTGATCGTCAAGATAGAGCTGATACCACAGTATGGCGGCCTCTGGAGCTCCACTGTGAAGGTAAGCATTCCCCAACTGACTCCAAATGCTGGCATCAACCGGATGAAACTCGCATAATTGCTCAAAACAGGCGATCGCCTGTTTGTATTGCTTCTGCTGATATGCGAGGCGACCCATCACCTCTAGTGCTTGGGGATGGGTCGGATAGTCGTTCAAAATTGCACTGCACTGGGCAACAACCTCATCCCATGCTTTCGCCTCAATTGCCTGCTGTAACTGAACCATCCGTTCAGATGCACGTTCATCTTGAGCATGGGGCTGACGAGTCATCACCGTATCGGGCAGCGGCGATCGCCTCGCACCAGGAAGCGTCAGAGGGGCATCCTTATCCAAATGACGCTTGAGCGCCTGAATCACCTGGTCAAATACCCCATCCCAATCGCCAGGATTTGACTGATGAAAGAGTCGTGCAGTCGGATACCATGGACTATCAGAACGATCGCTCAGCCATCGCCAATCATAGGCAAATCCCAGTACAATCCACACCGGCTTACCCAACGCGCCTGCTAGATGGGCAACGGAGGTATCAACCGTAATCACCACATCAAGCTGGGCGATCGCTGCTGCCGTATCCGCCATATCGTCTAAATGGGCAGATAAATTAGTCATCGCCGCATCTGAAGAGTCAAGATCTGCTTCTCCCGCGCCTTTTTGAAGGCTGTACACGCGAATACCTGGCACAGTCAACAATCGTTCAAACGACTGAAACGGACACGAGCGATGACGATTATTTCGATGGGTCGGACTGCCCGCCCAAACAATTCCAACCTTGAGGTCGTCAGTCGATGCGGACAGCAGTGGATTCTCATTCGTCCCGGCCAATGCGTACAAATAGGGCACCTGCGGAGGTAAGTTCGCGAGAGAAATGCCTAAAAGATAAGGTAAGCTCATCAACGGCACATGAACATCAAACGGAGGAATTTCGTCACCGCTGACAATGACCTGGTCAATCGAAGGCATTGCCTCCAGCAACCGCTTTAATGGAGCCTGACATTCCACGATAATGCGATGAACTCGCTTTTCAATGAGCGAGACCAATCGAATAAATTGAAGCGTATCCCCCAAGCCTTGTTCAGCATGAATCAGTAGGGTCTGCTCCGGCAAATCTTGCCCGTGCCAGACGGGCTGTGCAACCGAGCGCAGAGGCTTAAAATCTTGACCAGTCACCTTCCAGCGCCATTCATACTCCTTAAATCCTGCTATCCAATCACCGGCTTTCAACAACGAGATCCCGAGATTGAGGTGCGCATCAGGATAATCAGGCTCCTGTTGAATGGAGCGGCGGTAGCAGGCGATCGCCCCGTTAATATCGCCCTGATCATGAAGCACTAATCCCAGGTTGTTATGGACTTTTGCGTCGTTCGGCATGAGTACCCGTGCCTGTTGATACGCAACAACCGCATCATCCAGTCGATCAAGCGATCGCAGCACATTACCTAAGTTGTAATAAGCATCTGCGTAGGTGGGTTGGTGCTGAAGAGCTCGGTGATAGGAGGCGATCGCTGCGTCATGACGGCCAAGTTCCTGAAGTGCAGCACCCAAGTTGTTATGCAACGATGTAGAAATCGGAGCATGGTGTAAGGCAGCTTCATAGCATCGAACGGCTTCCTCAAATGCATCGCAGGATTGAAGCAGATTGCCCAGCTCATTGTAAGCATCAACAAAGGCTGGATCGGCCGTGATGATCGCTTGATAGTGGGCGATCGCCCCCTCAATATCCCCCTGATCACGACACACGAGACCAAGATTAAGTCGAGCATCTAAATGATCAGGCGCATGATGTAAGGCTTTTTCGTAGGCTACTTGGGCTTGGCTTAACTGATTCTGGTGCCGTAAAACATTGCCGAGATTAGTGTAAGCAGCAGCATTCGTCGGCTGAATGGCGATCGCCTGTTCTAACCAATAAATCGCTGTTTCATAATCTCCCTGAGCTTTGAGAATTAATGCCAGATTGTTATATGCCGGGGAATGATCAGGAGCAATCTGAATGATGTGTTCATAGCAGTCTTGAGCGTCATCGAACTTCCGCTGCTGCTGAAGCGACAGTCCAAGCATCATGTAACTGTCAACCGTCAGCACAATCCAGGTGTCACTTGCTTCTACCCCAGGTTCTCCCTCGAAAGCGTGTCTATCGATCGCGTCAATCTGTGCCACAAGTCGATGAGCAACGACCTCGGCCTCGGCAAATCGGCGATGGGCGTAATGATGTCGAGCGATCGCCAGTTGTTCATTCATCGATTGCTGACGTGCAGACAGATTGGTTTCGCCCATATCACCCTCATGTAATGCAACGCAATTGGTTAATTCCACTGTGATGAGGCAAGCTGTACCTCACACAACAGATTTATGACGCGGTTGCTAACCGCTATCGTTCCATCCCTAAATTAGTCATCTTCAATCAGTCATCCCCAAATCCGACACAGGGCGTCATCCTGCCCCGGGTCCGATGGCCTTAGGTAATGGTTCAGCAGGTAATGGTTCAACAGAATCCAGCAATGGAGCCGTCCGCAGGCGATTGAGCTGATCGATGGCCCAACAAGCCGTCTGCCGAACGTCTTGATGATCGTCATTGGCCGCATGTCGCAAAATCGTACTCACCTGACCCATCAATTCATAGACACGCGCAATATCACGAATGGCATTTTTTCTCACATCAGAACTTTCATCCTGTAATGACAGCATGAGCGCACGGTTCAGTGGCGTCAGCGTCCGGACGCTAATTTCGGCGATCGCCCCGACAATCAGGCTCCGCTGCTGAGAATCAGCCGTCAACATTCGATCAAGTAATGGCTGGATTGCTTCGGTGGTCCCCCGTTGCCCCAGTTCCCAAATTGATCGGCAGCGTTGCGTGGCATCAGTACTTTCCAGATCCTGCAACAGTTGCGCAGCATCCTTTACTCCAGCAGTCTTCACCCTAGATACTCGAACGGGTTCCACGGACTCAGCAGAAGCGCTGACCGGGCTAATCGCGTGAACAGGTGCCAAGGGAAGAACGGCAGGTTGGCCAGTCGGTTGCTCAGTCGATTGCTCAATCAGTTGTTTAGTTTGACGAACAGCGTGATGGTGGGTTGATTCCGTCACATGCACTGTCGCAAAAGAGAGCTTCGAGCGTTGAAACGCCCCCGTGAGCCGTTGTTTCTTTTGATGCGATCGCACCGCAGACTGTCGCCCAAGCAAATAGAAACATAATCCCAAGCCAATCGCACCTACACCAACAAAAGCGGGCGATCGCATCAGTCGGCTCCACTGATGGATGACACCGCGGCCAGCATGCTGACGGCTCGACGAAACAGAGGTCGCTCTGAGGTCCGAATCATCAGGACTTTTGTCAGCACCAACGGTGTCACTGGTGTCTTCTGAAAACTCAACCTGGCCATCGGGGCAACGCTGTTGTGCGAGTTCAGCGATTATTGACTGAGCTGGGGTTATATCGCCGCACGA
>JBCBLF010000220.1:0-8465 GCA_038520475.1 Cyanobacteria bacterium J06627_8 | reverse complement strand
TTTTCGAGAATTCGCCCCTAATAATTCTTCTGGTGGGCGCACTTTATCTGTTCTTTAAAGCCCCGCGATACGCGGGGTGCGTTTACGCTAACGTAACCGCACCCCTCGTATCGCTGGGCTTTAAAGGTAAAGATGTGGCCCTTACCTGTTTGAGCTAAAAAAATTTGAGTTGAAAAAATCGTGGCTAAGTCATTCCTCCTAACGAAATACCTCACACGCCTCACTAAATAAGGTATTTTCAAATCCAGACTAAAAGAGTCGGGTATGTTTGACTCCTATTTTTTTGTCGTGTTACTGTTCTAATCACTGAACGAAAGCATCTTCTTCAAATAAGGTGCCTAGGCACGTGGTAGTGTTTCTTCCAATCGGTGCCGCCAAGAATCATTGTTGTCGACCCATTAGAAAAAGCATCATGACGCAGGCAATTGAACGAACCCTTGAGACGACTGGTCTATCCGTTTCTTCCACACCCACATTCACCAATCTGAAATGTAAAGAGTGTGGTGCTCAGTATGACGCTAAGGCATTACATGTCTGTGAAGAATGTTTTGGTCCTCTTGAGGTGACCTACGACTACGATGCCATTCGTCAGCAGGTTTCTCGACAAACGATTGCAGCTGGTCCGAAGTCTATTTGGCGGTATAAGCCATTTCTTCCAGTCTTGTCTGAGAACCCGATTGATGTTGGGACTGGAATGACCCCACTACTAGAAACCAATCGTCTAGCTCGACGCCTAGGCCTCAAAAAGCTTTACATCAAGAACGATGCCGTTAACATGCCGACCCTCAGCTTCAAGGATCGGGTGGTTTCTGTTGCACTAACTCGTGCCCGTGAATTAGGTTTCTCAACGGTTTCGTGTGCTAGCACCGGAAACTTGGCAAACTCTACAGCCGCGATCGCCGCTCACGCTGGGTTAGATTGCTGCGTATTTATCCCCTCTGACCTAGAAGCGGGCAAAGTGCTGGGTACTCTGATCTACTCGCCGACTGTCATGGCCGTTCATGGTAACTATGACCAGGTCAATCGCCTCTGTTCCGAAGTCGCAAACACCCACGGTTGGGGCTTTGTCAATATCAACTTACGTCCTTACTATTCAGAAGGTTCAAAGACACTTGGATTTGAGGTGGCTGAGCAGCTCGGATGGCAGCTTCCCGATCACATCGTTGCACCCCTAGCATCCGGTTCTCTATTCGGAAAAATCTACAAAGGCTTCAATGAATTCGTCAAAGTCGGTTTAGTTGACGAAAAGCCTGTTCGATTTAGCGGTGCTCAGGCTGAAGGATGTTCTCCGATTTCCCAAGCCTTTAAAGAGGGTCGTGACTTCATCACTCCAGTCAAGCCCAATACAATTGCGAAGTCGATTGCGATTGGAAATCCAGCTGATGGTATCTATGCTCTCGAAATTGCTCGTAAGACAAACGGCAATATCGAAGATGTCACCGATGCTGAAATTGTTGAGGGCATCAAGCTTCTCGCCGAAACCGAGGGCATCTTCACTGAAACAGCTGGAGGAACGACCATTGCGGTCTTGAAGAAGCTGGTTGAAGCCGGCAAGATTAATCCGGATGAAACGACCGTTGCCTACATCACTGGAAATGGATTGAAGACCCAGGAAGCGGTTCAAGGCTATATTGGAGAGCCGCTAAAAATTGAGCCAAAGCTTGACGCCTTTGAGCGTGCGCTTGAGCGGGCCAATACGCTCGGTCGCCTAGAGTGGCAGCAAACGATTGTCTAGAACAATTTAGACTGTCGGTTCTGTTTTGCCTTAGTCTAATTAGTCTAAGAGGTTCAGTCTAGCCCTTCATCGTGAGCGTGATCTTGCTCATGCTGGGGGCTAGCGGCGATCGCTTCATCAACTTGATAGGGACACCGGATAACGTGGCCTCTGCTTAAGTTGGTTTTTAACGACTGTTTTTCATTTCTGTTCTTGTCATGACTGTAAAAGTACTAATTCCGACTCCTCTCCAAAAGTTCACCAAAAATCAGGCCACAATTGAATGCGAAGGTGGCACCATTACTGAATTAATGGATGCGCTCGACCAAACCTGTCCAGGCATTAAAGCGCGTTTGTGTGACGACCAAGGGCAGCTTCGACGCTTCGTGAATTTCTACGTTAATAGCGAAGACATCCGATTCTTAGATGGTGCGAGCACAAGCCTCAATGATGGTGATGAGGTTAGCATCGTTCCTGCGGTTGCAGGCGGCTAATCCATTCATGCAGAGCTGCTCGATCGTTCAGATGAATGGCACGACACAGCTAAGATGACGTGTCTAGTTCAGCTAAGGATCGTCCTTTGAATGTTCTGCCATGGTGTTGCACCAAGGGTTCTTGGCGATACGTCTATTGTGATGGGGCAACAGGCTCTGTGTTGCTAGACTAGAGGATGTGAATGAAAACCAGGACGGCTTCATCATTGAGGCTCCTGGTTTTTCTGTTGTTTGAGGATTGATTGTGTTTCCAGATTTTCTCCCCTCTCGTGTTCAACAGCTGACTGAAGACACGTCCATCAACCTAGCTCGACAGATCCAACGACAGGCGATCGCCACTCCCATTTCTGACCATCCCATCCAGACCAGCTATGTTCATCAAGGTAACGGTGCATCCCCCATTCTTCTAGTTCATGGGTTCGATAGCTCCGTGATGGAATATCGTCGCCTGATGCCGTTGCTGGCCGAGCACCATGAAACCTGGGCCATTGACTTATTGACCTTTGGATTCACAGAACGTTTGCCAACTCTTAGATTTAGCGCTGCTGAGATCAGACAGCATCTACATGCCAGCTGGGATGCACTCATCAGCCGTCCGGTTACAGTGATTGGCGCATCAATGGGCGGGGCTGCAGCAATCGATTTCGCGTTGACCTACCCCCATGCTGTTGAAAAGCTAATTTTGCTGGATAGTGCAGGAGGCGCAACCGGACCCAACATGGGACGGTTTATGGTCCCTCCTATGGGATTCTTAGCTGCGGAGTTCTTGCGAAACGGGCAGGTGCGCCGAAGCATCAGCCGCGCCGCCTACTTCGATAAAGGATTTGCCACAGAAGATGCGGCCTGCTGTGCTGCGCTCCATTTAGAGGCCAATGGGTGGAACCGAGCCATGGTGGCATTTACTCGTAGCGGCGGATACAACACCCTTCGGTGGCATCAGATTGAGATGATTCAACAACCCACGCTCATCCTTTGGGGGCGCAACGACCAAATTATTGGCACAAAAGATGCTGCCCCGTTTGAGAAGGCGATCGCCGATAGCAAGTTGATTTGGATAGATGACTGTGGGCATGTGCCTCACTTAGAGAAACCCCAAGAAACCGCACACCACATTTTGTCATTTATGCGCCATCACCAAGGATTGCCAACAATCGTAAACCCAGACCAATAATACGGATGAGAGAGATCAACGTTCGTTAAACTTCCCTCAGGGAGCTGAATGCCAGACTCACTCAGGCCAGGAACATACAGCAGCCCATCTTCAACTCGAATGTCGCCGCGTAACATGGCAATTTGAGTCTGCCGGAGTGCGTCTGCCTTAATCGGAGCTTCGCTTAAAACATCATAGAAGCTGGTCATCAGGGCAGTCGTTGCTGTGTCATTCACATACCAGAGGCTGGCGACCGCCGATTTAACACCCGTTTGAACAGCAAGCCCAGCAAACCCAAGCTCTGCCTGTTCATCACCCAATGCCGTTCGACAGGCGCTGAGCACAAGCATTTCAACGGGTGGGTCACTCCAGCCGAGCTGCCGGACCTCATCCATCTGTAGCCTTTCTTCCCAAAGCTGAATATATGAGTCTTCGATAGGACCAGCCTTGAAGTCGGCATGAGTCGCCATGTGAATGATGCCAAATGGGGTGCGCTCTCGAAGCTCTTTTAGGTTGTTCAGGGTGACGTTTTCATTCAAATGCAAGCTGCCTCTCCAAACATCAAACACTAACGTCGATAGTTCAACGGGCACCGAGGGGAGAGGCGCTTGTCCTTGGGTACTTTCTGAAACTCCCATGGCCAACATCTCAGCATTTCGGATGTCGACATAGCGAGTATCGGTCAGGCTGAGACTTGGCATTAAGCCGACGCTAAATTGCTCAACCAGATACTCCTCTCCGTCATACAGCGCTGCAAAGGGAAGCGATCGCAACCCCGCTTCAGCTAAGAAGGAAAGGTTCGTAATTTCTCTAGCGACAAGCTCATCTTGGATAGGAGAAATGAGCCATTCATACAGTTGCTGAGCCGAATCTCGATGGCGATCGCGCCGAAACGGACTCGTAATGTCTTGGCGAAATTGATCGGCTAATGCAATCACCTTATCTCGCGTTGCCTCAGGCACCCGTTGGCGGAACATATTACCCTCTGCGGTAATCACCACCAACTCAAGCTGATCCGTATCTCTCGGCTCTCCTCGATCGCCAGGCAATAGCTCCAGAGCTTCTGGCACAAAGTTCACGTAAATAAATGCTGGCTTTTCACCCGTTGCTTCTTCGATGAGTCGAGCAATATCCTTTGCCTCTTCAGCGGTTGTTAGTTCGGGCTGCACAGGTAACCCCAGATAATCCGTGAAGCTCTGAGTAAACTGATTGTCTAGAGACGAGACGTAGGTATCTAGAACATTTGTTCGATTCACGTTGTCAATGTTGACGGCAACGAGGCTCGGTTCTTCAACCTCATCAATGATGTCTCCATTGATGTCCCGATCCAGTTCTTCTGGGATATCAATCTCATTACCGGGACCGGGATCGGGGCCAGGACCAGGACCAGGGCCAGGACCGGGACCGGGACCAGGACCAGGTCCTGGCGACACATCTCCGACTTCCACTCGAACTTGAAGGGGGGCAGAGGTTGCTAATATTGGTTCTCCATTCGACAAGTCACTTGCGGCGATCTCAAAGGCATCCAATTCAACCGTGTCATCTTCAGGAAACTCCAAATCATCCGGTGGTGTGTAGACCAAAACACTGTCAGGAGAAATGATTCGGTCCGCTTGAGGCGTACTTGAGTCAATGGCAATGCCATCCAACGTCAACGTTGCCCCCGGCGTAATGGAATTGCCATCGAGAATCACAACAACATTATCTTGGTCAGGGTCATTGAACCCTGCAAAAATTTCAGCGGCATCAATGGTCAGTGATTCGTCTTGGTCAACCCCAAATAGGTCGATATTACCCACCAGCACCGGCGGACTGTTAACAGATTCAACCGTGACTCTATCGGGTGTATCTGTCGCAATGCCTCCATTTTCTAGAACTGGAAACGAGCCATCGACAACCGCCTCAGGGTCGAAGCTAAACCCAGTCGTATTAAATGGTGCAACGCTGCCATTTTCAGGCGGTGTCTCCAAGTTTTCACCGTCAGCAATCACAAATGGAATATTGTCTGGTCCGCCCGCATGACGAATGAGAATCGTCCCGCTGTTTTCAACCGGGAATTCTGTGGTCTCACCAAATCCGCCGGACACATCAATTGAATCGGTGGAGAAGGAGAACTCATCAAGCGGAGAATTCCCAATCGTATCGGTAATTTGGATGATGTCTCCAATGATTTCAACAGTTCCGCCCTGTCCACCGCCGCTACTGGCATCGATGGAACGAATCTGAACCGCTCCGCCAGGTGAGGGGAGTCGATCAGTCGCATTGAGCTGACGTTGACTGCTAATGATCACGTTACCTCCAGCCCGATCAGCGTCTTGCTCAAGATTCCGGCCAAATCCATTGTTTTGAGTGGAAACGTGGCCGACTGTAATGTCTCCAGTCGCTTCAATCACTAAGTCACCGCTTCGCCCGATGGTTACAGGGCCAAACTCAAAATCAGTCACGGCCCGATTCCGAGTGTCAATATCCCCTGTGATGACGTTCGCACCTTGAATCGTCAGATCACGACCAGAGGAAACAATTCTTTCCTCCGTATCCATTGAGAAAGTACCGATGCCGTCTGAGTCTGCATCAGCACGGAAGGTGATTGTTCCACCAATTGGCAATCCAGTTTCTGGATCAGCACCAATGAAAACTAAGCCAAAATCGTCATCACCATTGCCTAAGGTTTCGATCGTAATATCATTCGTCGCTTCGAGAATGACGTTGCCAATGATGTTTTCCAGCACAGTTTCGGAAATCGTGAACGTTTCTCCTGCACCGTCTCCAGCCAAAATTTGACCATCATCGAGTTGTCCGTCATTTGGCGACTCTTCGCCGTTCACAATTCGAATATTTTCTGGATCGAGTAGTAGCGTTCCCAGCTGTCCATTCGGCGCACCCAAATCAGCGGTTCCCAGAAAAACAAGAGTCCCTTGACCCGATATTTCAATAAATCCGCCATCTCCAGCGTTCTCACCCCCGCGAGCACTGACTGCTCCTCCAAATTGGGTTGCACCGTCTGCCCAAACAATAATTCGTCCACCGTCACCGACTTCAAGGGCATTCGATGCAATGACTGAATTGGCATCAACGGTTGTGCGATCGCTTGTTGGGAACGAGCCTTGTCCCCTCTCATCACCACCGATATAAATCTCACCCCCCCCTGTGCGCCCGGATGCATCGATGGTGGCATCAATCACTTGAATATTGGAACCGGCGATCGCTATCTGACCACCCGTTGCATCATCCCCGGGCGAAACGTTCGTTGCATCTATTTGTCCACTGACAACGACAGTTCCGAGTTCAGTTGACAATTGTGACCCATTCAATGAGACGGTTCCATCTGGGTTGACCTGGAGTCCATTTGCATGGCCGACCTCACCCCCCGTCAACAGTTCAGGAATTGATGCCACTGGGGCTGACCATTCAACTAACCCTGCGGCATCGAGTTGTTCGGGCGCAACTGCTGCCACCTCTAGGCTCAACACATGCCCATCTTGACTCAACCTCACCAGAGATTCCCCTGGAACTGCGGTGATCAAGATTTCGCTGCCCTCAACCGTCCCAGTATTAATGACGGTGCCACCCAACAACGTGATGGATTGACCGTCAGCAACTCTCAGCTCTCCCGCATTAATCACATGACCGGGCGTCTGAGTGTGAAATGCAAATTGGCTTGGGGTTCCAACTAAGCTGTTGTAATCATTGTCTCCACTGACGTTAAACCAGCGATCGCCAATTCCAATGCCAGTTGCCGTAGACGCAGCGAAAGAACCTTGAACATCGAGACGCGCATTTTGCCCAAATATGATCCCAGATGGATTTAGCAAATATAGGTTCGAGTCGCCTCCAGACACGCGAAGTAGACCATCGATCAGCGATGGATTCCCGCCAACAACCCGAGAGATAATGTTGCGAATGCTCGGGTCTGATAAAAAATTGGCAATCTGATCGGCATCCAAGCCAAACTCTTCGAAGCTATGAAACAGATTCGCTCCATCACCTGATAGCTGCCCACCATCGATATCAAATCGACCTTGACCATTTTGGCGAACATTTGTCCGAGTTCCGTCATTGGCAGCTCGGGGCTCAGCAGACACCGGCTGGAGACTAATGCTTAGGCCAAGCAACCCACTGATTAATCCGGTCAAGGTGATGGCCCATCCTCTAACAAGGTGTTGTCCGGGTTGGAGCTGAAACTTCAAGAGAGGCATAGGCATCTTCCTTATCATGGATGTGACTATAATCTAGGGTCTTCTAAGGCCAGATCTGGCCATTAAATAAAGATGTTCCTTATCTACAGTGATCCATCGAATAAATCCGAAATGATACGTATGGGTTCACTGAATCTTTATTCAACCACTTGGGTATATTGACCGAGAGGCTTGTTCAGAAGACTGCCGCTTCGGGCGATCGCTACTGGATGTTGCGATGAGCTTATCCGCTATCAATGAACTCTCACCTATCCCTTCATGGGAACAAAAAGGAATTGTAAGGCTCTTAGAAACTTCTGACCTCCTCGCAGTCCTGCCATTTATGATTTCTCTGGCATGGTTCACCATCCCCTGCAGGATGACCACGGCAATGTCATCCAAATCAGTCCATCGTCGAGATATGTCTCAGCAATCGCACACGAGCCGAAGAGAAGATTAGCCTAAGAAACTCATGACGATTACCAATACGCCTATTAATGACATTTCTGCTATCCAAAATGCAGCGAATACGGTTCTCAATTTGTCGACTCAATTTGATGATCCACTAACCACGGGGCTCGTTGCTCGGTTTGAGCTGTTTGACACGACCCTTGCCGGAGGAGTCACAAATGTTGTGCTGTTTGACCAAGATGCTCCTCAGACTGTACAAAACTTTCGGAATTATGTAGAAGATGGAGACTACGAAAACTCCATCATTCATCGCTCGGTTCCGGGTTTTGTTGTGCAGGGAGGAGGATTCACCTCAACAGTGATATCGTCGATTCCTCCCATTCCAACTGATGCTCCGGTGGTTAATGAATTTAGCTCAGAGCGTTCTAACACCCGTGGCACCATCGCAATGGCAAAATTGGGTGGGGATCCTGACAGTGCGACAAGCCAGTGGTTCTTTAATTTAGCTGACAACAACGACC
>JBCBLF010000021.1:0-33566 GCA_038520475.1 Cyanobacteria bacterium J06627_8 | reverse complement strand
ATCACTTTTTCCACTACCACTACCTAGAATTTTGAGCGATCGCGGAAGCACGCCGTCTCGGGCTAGTGCCTGAAGGACTCTCGGAGCACCTAAAATGCTACCAATTGCGCTAGATAATGTGGCACCCCAGACTCCCAACAGAATGGCAGGTCCCCAGAAGGAAATCTGCTGCATGATGAGGGGGTCATTGAGCAAATTTCCAGTGTCGACTCGAAAGGCCAAAATTGCTGGCAAAACCATGTAAATGACATAGCCGACAGCAACGGCTGCAAGGGTCCCCGTTGGCAATGACCGCGTCGGTTCTTTCAGGTCACCAGACATGTTGACGCCAGCCATAATGCCTGTAACCGCTGGGAAAAAGACTGCGAATACCCCCCAGAATGATTCCTCTGTGTCAGGAATGGATAGTGCCTGGGCCTGAACCTCCGGTAGAGAGGGGCCAAAGGCTAAAGAGAGCAATGATAAGGCGATCGCCGCCATGATGATGTACTGGGTACGAATAGCAAGACTAGCCGATGTAATCGCCAAAACGGCAACAAATAGGGTGACTAGAAGTGCAATTCCAACTTGGCTCAATCCTGGGAATACCTCAACAATGCTCTCAGCAAAACCAAGGGTGTAGAGCGCCACAGATAAAGCTTGAGCAATATAAAGGGGAATGCCAACAGCGCCTCCCGTCTCAATCCCTAAGCTACGACTGATCATGTAGTAGGCTCCACCAACGCGAACCACTCGGTCAGTGGCGATCGCACAGACAGACAGTGCTGTTAGTAGGGTGATCGATGTCGATAGTGTAACAATCACCAACGAGCCAATTAATCCAACATTGCCAACGACCCAGCCAAATCGGAGGTACATAATGACCCCCAAGATGGTCAGAATCGAAGGCGTAAATACACCTCCAAATGTGCCTAAACCTCCTTCCTCTTTTATAGAAGTGGAGATAGAAGAATCTGGTGCTGGTTTGGATGAACGACCAAACGGTAGCTTCATGGGCGATCGCCTTTTACGGGGGAACTCACGAGAATGATCACGTATTTAAGAATAGAGTGATGCAACGCACAACCATCACCTAGCGGAGGATTCTGGCTTGGTACTCAGCGACTGATTTTTTTCGATTGAATTGCATCATTCAAAAAACTGCAACGGCACTCTGACAAGCATCTCAGTTGCTTCCGTCGAATTTGTAGTACCAAGCAACTCGAGCGTTATCGCAGCGTAACCGATTCGTGTAAACCGCTATTGTCTTTCAAGAGTCAAGCCTATTGTGGCACACCGATCACACCATGGCACAGATGGAATGGGCTGGAGTTGGCAGCACTTCCATACGACGAAGAATTGACAAGAAATCGTCAACAATCAGAGCTTGATTCTCGACTGAAAGTCGAGGGACGTGCACGAAAATACACGGAACCTGCTTATGATAGTGACTAAGAAAATCTAAGGTGTCGAAGTAAAGGCTATTACAAACATATCGCCCAGCATCGTGACTCATTTGTGTGATCTTTAAGCCATCAATGAGACGTGAAACATCAACGATTGTCTGTTGAATTTGCCCTGCTCGGGTGGCTCTAGACTCAACGTTCATAGTTTGGTGTTTTTCACTCATGCCGCAGCAGATAACAATATCGGGCTGGAGCGTTTGAATATGATTGAGTACACAAGACGGTGCATGAGTGAAGTGAACCGGTACTCTCCTCAAAAAATGAAGAGATGCTCCTGCATTTTCTGGGTGCGCAGCGATAATTTCTAGGAGGTCATCGGACGAATTCGATGACTGACTAGGCTTCCAGGTTGAAAAGGATGTGATGAGAATCGATTGAGACATAAGGGCAGTCGGAAGCGAGGACGTTGAATGAGGAAACTAACGGCTGACCTCCCAAACACATAAATGGGAAAAACGTTAGTGACTATTGTAGTGTTCTCCGCAGTAGCCATGAATCTATCCACAACAAACAACGGTTGTCATCCCTACAACTACTCAAACGATACTCGCTCGCTCATTCATTTAGTGTGAAATCTATTCATAAGAATGTGAATCCACGGATAAGAATGTTGAGAGCTGACGCCATTCGATACACCTGAAGGACTGATATTGGTTCTGAATGATTGCTCAGGGGCACATCCTCTGTGTGTTGGACATCAAATGCAGCGTCAGTACTAGCACAAAATGGCGGTTGTCATAATGATGTTTCGAATGAAACATTCTCCTCGATTGCATATTCTTTATTGCATTCTCAAACAATCCCTCATCGATTCAACAATATCGCTTTAGAATAATAGAAGGGGACTAGGTACATATACATGAGTAAAAGTTCTATAACGGAAGAGGGCGATCGCCTAACCCAAGGTGTGTTATCCGATCGAGAATTGCAGATCGTCGAGCTCGTTACCGTTGGTCTAACGAATCAAGAGATTGCTGAAAAGTTAGAGATTAGTAAGAGAACCGTTGACAATCACATCAGTAATATTCTGACGAAGACGGCGACCAGCAATCGAGTTGAGTTAGTTCGATGGGCACTCAAGTGGGGAAAGGTGTGTCTAGATCAGGTGAATTGTTGCACTCTTCCAATGCCTGCGATCTCTGATGAGGATCCAGAGTAGGAGCTGTTTTTGAATCATTATGTCTGATGTATCAGCACCAAAGGGTCACGCTACCGAAGACGGCATGAATGATGCGTCTGCTCACGCTGAAGCCCTGAATCCCCAAGCGTCTCAATCGTCATCAAGCGAGTATCGAATTCGGCTCCCTCAGCTTCCGCTAGCGGTTTATCGCGAAGTTGCCGCCCACCTGCGTCAAATTGAAGATGTTGATGCTGGCCTCTTACCCCAGACGTCTCAGACCTTCGAATATCTGGCCAGTCAAGTTGGTGGATTGTGGATTTCTTATCACTCAAGCCCAAATCTTTGGGCACAGCAGCGAGTTGAAATGGTGCTGTCCTATTACAGCGATCGCTTTGGTGCATGGGAAGTCGTTTAACATCACTAAGCCTGACGCATTGAACTAGGGGTGGGAGTAGCCCCCGCCTACAATGCGTAGCTAAAAATGTGGCCTTTGATGTGACCGTATCAGAGTCATCCACGACTCCAATCTCGCCGCCAGTTCATCAGGAGTTCTAAACGGTTGCGCCTATTCTGGATTCGGTTCACGCGTTCAGATTCCCATTTGAGCAGTAACCGATGGAGGACGTTGGCACAGAACCCAGACGTTGACGGATTGGCTGTATGAAGGATGGATGCATTCGCTGATGAAAGCCGTTCAACCAACCACTGTTGGTGAATCGCCATCGCCAAGAGAGCGAGGAGTTCTTCAGATGCTTGCCCCGTGCAATGGGCACCAAGAATGGTTCCATTATGATGAACAATGACCGTGAGAAAGGTTGCAATTGGACTGTTCCATACAGTGCTATCAAAACAGCCTAGTTCTTCTGTTTCGAGAGGAATCGTAAGGCTGAATGCCTTCTGGTGATACTGCTGCTTTGCTTGTTTCTCGGTTAAGCCAACGTGTCCGTAAGAAGGAATTGTATGTGTGACATTTGCTGAGGAGCGATCGCTCCATCGTCGGGTTGGTAAGAATAGAGCATTTTTAACGGCACATTCTGCTTGGTAACGAGCTACTGCGGGGTTGTCAAGCGGAGCGATCGCTTCGCCACAGGCATAGATCCGTCGATGAGAGGTTCGCAGCGTTGACCGAACAGGAATGTACCCATCAACCGGATGAAGGTTAACTGCTTCGAGATTAAGGGAGGAAAGTTCTGCCCTTCGAGGCGTTGTGACAATGAGATGATCGACATGAATCGATGATAGGCGGTTGGCTTTATTTCCTTCCTCAACCTGCAAAGAGATAACGTCGTTGAGGGCCTCGACACCGGTTACCTTAGCCCCAGTTACAATCGTGACTCCCAACGATTCCAATAGCGTTAAGGTCCATTGCGCGACTGCCCAGTCTGCCTCGGGTTGAAATTGAGTATTCTCAATGATTAGCGTGACCGTCATCCCAGCCTGAGCAAGGGCTTGGGTGAATTCAATGCTGCGGGACGATTGACCGATAATTGCAATTCGGCTGTTGGGACTGAGCGATCGCTGTAGCAGTGTATCGGTGGTCAGGTAAGGAACTGTCGATAGTCCAGGAATAGAAGGGATGATAGGCGTTGATGCCGGAGCTACCAGATAAGCATGAGAGCGAAGCGTTCGACGATTGGCTACGACGCCAAGATGCGGGCGTCTGCAAAATTCTCCTGTTTCAGGATTATCTCGACCAATGATGACATCGACGCCTTTTGCTGCCAGTCCATCGAGTGAACAGTCTTGCAACAGTTGAGCAAATGGAGGGTAGTCCATTGGATTTAGCCTGTTGTCGCGCATCATCTGTTGCAACAACAAGGAATGATCGTCCTCGTCGATATATGGGGCTACGAGTGCTTGCTGCTGAACCGACCGTTGGAGGGTTTGGGCGATCGCCAGGTCCATCTCTATTCCTGAATAGGAAGTCTGGAAGGACTGAGGTTCAATTAAAGCAACCCGTGCCTGAAAGCAGCGTGCGAGCGCCGCTGCGTAGCGAGCCGCGAGACTCCCACCGAGTATGACCAAGTTGTAATCAACAGGCATCGACTTATCCAATCATCATGAGATGTCGCGTATATCCGCTTCTCGTTAACGCCTCATCACCATAGCAGACTTGGGCTGAGCCATTTTTGCAGATATAGCTGAAGCCGGTTTTGTTGGAATCAACGCCTGGGCAAATCAGGAGAAATACTCGATTCTTTCCAGAGAACGATGCAAATTACCGTAAAAAATGTCTAGACAGCTCAACATCGACTATCCTGTTCTATGGCGAGGTTTGTTTAACACATAGCAGCGTGCAACTGCATTAGGGACATAGCAGTGTTATGAGACGTGCGACGCTCCACAACATCATGCTTAATCTATGCGCACAGCGCTATAAAGACTAGTATCTGCTGCTGGGCAGTGCTGAGAATCAATGGGTTAATCATTAAGGCTAACGAATACAGCTATGTCATACAAGAACACTGCAATATGGAGAAAAGCACTTCTTCTTGTTGGACTAGGGTTAACAGCTACGGCAATTGTTGAGGTCAAGACATCTGCGTTTGGTGCGCAAGATGAGATTGATCGCGATCGCCCAAGTGAAGTAACGGTTCAAACGGCTCGACCACTTCCAAACACCAACGCACCCATTCCACCTGAGGAAGCATTAATTTCAGATGCTCCGCCCACTGACTCATTAACAACGCTGACGTCACAAGAGTTATCTGCTAATGCAGAAGCTGCGAATCGCCCTCAAGACGATAGCTTGCTTCAAACCGCATCAAAACGAATTGCTTCAAACAATGCTGTCAGTGATGGCGCAGTTGCTTCTAACATTGCCGACTTTTCAGCCCAAGAATTAACCGTTGCAGCTTGGGCAGGCGCATCGTTTCCAGTTGAAAATTTTCAAGCCTACACCTCCCCCTTTGGTTATCGACAATCTCCAGACGGTGGCTACCGTCGAGAATTTCACTATGGTCTAGATATCGCGGCCCCACAGGGAAGCTATATTCGCAGTTGGTGGTCTGGTACTGTTCTCGAAGTCACCGATAATACCAACTGTGGGACCTCAATTGTTATTCAGTCGGGTGCTTGGGTTCATATTTACTGTCACATGCAAGGTCGTGCCGAAACGAGTGGAGGACGACGCTATTTGAGTGATCGTGGAGCAGGTATTCAAATTTGGGAAGGTCAGGCCATTCGAGCCGGCGATCGCATTGGACGTGTAGGAATGACAGGACGAACGACAGGCCCCCATCTCCATTGGGGGTTGAAGTATAACGGTAACTGGGTTGATCCAGCTTGGGTCATTCGTGCAATGGCTGTGAGTCAACAAGCATCCACTCGCTAGTTGCCTTGAGCGATGTGCGATTGACGAGGACCGTTAGCCATCAAATATTTGCACGACAACAGTTTCTAAAATGCCTAAGCTGGTTAGAGCTCCCCGAATGAGGCGCACTGCTGCTATGGGCTGTTGAAGAAAAGCCATTGTCATCGGCCAGGTTTCTAACGTTCCCTCAGCGTTAATTGCAGTGTTGATGTCAGGAACATCATGGCTGCAATCATCGCTAACAATGCGCAAAACGCCCCCTCGAATGTTGTGGTGTTGGCAAAAGTCAAGTAGGCCATATCCTTCCATATCCACAATGGCCGCATTCAGTCGTTGGTGTAACTGTGCTTTCTCATGGGCAGAACTGACGAGGCGCTGACTCGTCGCCCCTTTAACGTGTAGAAGAGATGGCTGTAGTTGGTGGTCGATCCATTTAATTAATGACCGATCGCTCTCAATTGCGGTTGGAGAATCGATCCAGTCAGGGAGACAGACATCTAAAAAGGCGATCGCTCCAACCTTCAATTCTGGAACCAGACTCCCCCCCAAGCCCATTAACAGTAGAGTGTCTTGCGTCGAAATATGATGCTCTTGATGTAGGGCTAGAAGCTTTTTTCTAACCGGTTCAACTCCAATGGGTACCGATATCACTGACGGTGGAGTGAAGTCTAGACGCTGTTGAGAAACGCGCCGCAGTCCTTTCAAAACGGCTTGATGTTCGGCTCCTTGGGGAACCACCACTATCGTTGGCTTATGCCCGCTCATCCTGACGGTATTGTGAATGGATTGCATGTTTGAACGTATCAAAAAAACAGGGCTCTCTGGACAGAATGCAGTAGATTGCGACGTCTTGTGCGCAATCTTAGTGTGTTGGGCAAGCTAATCATAATCCACAGTCAAGGGCTCGTAGAGGTGAGACAAATGTCACTACTAGGATTGGCTCAGTCCTGACGAAGAGCCTTTACCTATGAGGCGGAAGAGCGATATCAATGATGATGCAGATATTTGTGTCAAATTTTTAATTCAACTCAGATAACTCATTTAGAATTTGAATCTACTCCTATATCCATTGGCGATCGCAGCCAACTGACGAATCTGAACCGACGTTAAGCCACATGTCAGATATTCAGCCAGAAAATCCATCCCAGGCATCTTCGGAAAATGTCTGGGTCGAACTGCGAAATATCTTTTTGCTTTCTCTCATACTCGCGTTTGGAATTCGTAAGTTTATAGCCGAAGCTCGCTATATTCCTTCAGAATCGATGTTGCCAACGCTTGAGATTAATGATCGGTTAATTATTGAAAAGATCAGCTATCGGTTTCATGAACCTCATCGTGGCGATGTTGTGGTTTTTCGGCCGACTGACGCGATTCGGAAAGCAGACCCAACCTTCAATGATGCCCTCATTAAACGTATTGTCGGGTTACCTGGCGATACCGTTGAGATCGATCCAAGTGGACACATTTACGTCAATAACAACCGATTGGTCGAGACTTATATCAATGAACCCCCTGACGATGCGTGGGGACCTAGAACAGTTCCGCCGAATTCTTATCTTGTTCTCGGAGATAACCGAAACAATAGCTACGACAGTCGATTCTGGGGATTTGTGCCTGATGACGATTTGATTGGCCGTGCTGCTGTCCGAGTATGGCCTCCCAATAGACTCGGGACACTAAACGACGAGCCACTCTTCTATTTTGAAAAGATCCCTGCATCAGTTGATTAATGTGTAACGGCTTCTGTCGAGAGCCGTGATTTAGTAAATGCTGGACCCTATCGAACCTGAAGCCAGCCTGATAAATCACGATGGATCAGGTCTTGAAGGTTTTGAATATCATCTTTATAGAGAGCCGCTAGCACTGAACGATCGTCAGACGAGAGCGTAATAGCTTCCTTCGTCTGAGAATTCATGTTAATAAGACGAGTGCGAATCCGTTGACGGGTTTCGAGAGGAATCAGTCGCTTGAGCAGAGAAGCCGCACTGGCTCTCAGTGGATTTTTTGTTCGAAGCACTTGATTAATTGCAGTCGAACGCGGTATCTGTGCGACTTGAGCCCTCTTTGAAATATCTGGGACAAACGACGGATCAACTTCCAGAAATTGATAGATATCTTGCATCATCTTTACAGGGGTTTGACACAAGTCTTCGTAGAGGCAAATCTTGATTCTATCTGCGCCGAATGTATGGATAAAACATTTGAGCGGTGTGTAATAGAAGCCTTTTCTAATCGTGAACGAGGTCTCAGCTTTGTATCGAGCCTGTTCTGCCAACGGAGTTGGATGTCCACCGTTGATGACATCTCGTACATGCATCAAATAATCTGAGAATGCCCGTTCGACTGGATCTCGCAGAATCGCAATCATTTTGGCCTTTGGCACATAACGCTGGATGCGTTTGGACGACGATTCATAGTGAAACAAATAGTTAGGCGAAATTTCCCCCACAGCCTTGGCATCACCAGCCTGATTAAACAAATGCTGATATTTCTCAAATGTATCAATTCGCTTGTCGGTTGCTCGATGAGTTTGAGTTAAACCGTTTTCCCAATCCTGCTCTAGAAAATTCGTTTCCTTAATCGGACTCATGAATATCTCTGGATGCTGGCTGAGATAGTGATAGATGGATGTAGTGCCAGATTTTTCAACACCAATTCCTAAAAATGTTGGCAGCGTCATGTTCTGTGTGATTTGAAGGTCTACGACTTGAGCATTGGTAGGTTACGGCCCACGACTTCACTCAAATCCTGAAGATTCGAGAAAACGCCGATTTCTCTTTTCGGAGCAGATGAGTGCGTGTCCGTCACGATGGAGTTTGACTGACAGTAGTAGACGAATCTAATCGAGGCAGCATGATGACGTAGCGGTAGCCTGATTCTGAGGATCCTTGAAGGGAAATCGACCCACCATGAAGAGCGGTCAATTTTTGACTCAGCACTAATCCGAGGTTTTGACGAAAGTGCCCCTGATTTTCTTCTGGAGTCGTCACTGCTTGAGCACTAGACGGAATCGATAGAGAATGCGAGGTTGCCTGATGACCATGAGCAGAAACACCAACTTGAGTAATCGATGCAACTGGATGGGATTGTGCAAGCATCTGGAGGGTGTGTTTCGCACTGGTATAGGCGTCGACGTGGTTAGAGGAATCGTCGAGCCAGGGGTGTGAGGTCCAAACCGATAAGTTTAGCGCCTCTTCTTTTCTGGAAACGTGTATTCGAATCGTGCTACCCGCTGTTGAATATTGAATAACGCGAGAAACAAGATGATAAAGCAATTGACGAACTTTGTTTTTATCAAGCAACCACATGCGACGCCCAGGCTCAACACTGAGGCGAATCGTTTGGTCTTGGCGTTGAGCAACGCCCGCTAAGCTGGCGATCGCCTGCTGACAGAGCATTTCAATATCAACTTGACTCAAATCAAGATCGCAGATGTCTTCCCTTAAATTATGTAGTTCGACAATTTCACTCACCAAGGAATGCATGTATTGACTCCCACCATGCACAATATCCATGTATTCCTTTTGTTTGTCCGTCAACGGTCCATAGATCTCTCTCATTAACACGCTCGTCATTCCAATAATGGATGTCAGCGGTGTTCGGAGTTCCTGCGACATTTTTGTAATAAGGCTGGCTTTAACAAGAGCGATTTCAGTTTCTTGAGTATGGTCATGATTAGAGCTGCCATTGGCATGAACACGATCAATTGATGATTCTGATGCCTGGTGAGGCAAGTCTGTTAAACGATTGCGTTCGAACTCACTCATGCTCCAACGGGCAATGAGCTCAAGAAAAGCAATTTCTCTGCTTGTAAACTTTCGCGGGACAAGGTCCATGACAAACAACGTCCCGATGCAATCACCCGTAGAAGCAATAACAGGTACACCCAAGTATGAGCGAATTCCATAGCGATTGACCAATCGATAATTTTGATATTCAGGACGTTGACTTGTGTCTTCGATATAGGACTGTTGTCGTTGCTCAACAACAGCCGTGCAAAAAGACTCGTATCGGGGCAACTGCCGGGATGTCGCTAGCTCATTCATTAAGCCAATGCGAGATAAGCCAATCGCAGCTTTAAAGTGTTGGCGATCGCTATCCATCACGCCAAAAATGCAGATTGGAGCGTTCAAAAAATGAGCAGCTGTTTGGGTTGCTTCATCAAAAACAAGAGTATTGGCTGAAGTTAATAGGTCAAGTTCGTAAATAGCGGCGATTCGTTGCTGTTCAGCTGCAGCTGCAGACAGAGTACTTGAGCGATTCAACACATTGCTCCTTGTACTCGTCGGTTTGAATTTGTGTTGATTGTGAAAGTGTTGCTGTGTAGAGTCGTCCATCGTATCATCGAGCACGTCATTGACTATACTCAGCATTCCCTAAGTTACGGGTGGATGAACGACGTCAAGGCATAGACTAACGAATTGAGAAACCTTGGTTTTACTTGACCTAACCGATCCTGATCACGGGAGTTTTGCCTTAGCTCGACGAGAGTAATTTTTCGTATTCTTAATCGTCAGTACATAAGAAAAACAAGATATTGCGTATAAATACGTGCAGAATTATACTGGCGCTCTAAAGACCTGCTGCAGATGAGGCAAAAGGTTTGAGAAACTCGCGCAGTCGTGTATAAAACGTGAGGATGCAGCTGCTAAGTAGCACGTGAATGATGCTTTTTCTGTGAATTTAGTGGTTAAACAGCCTTCTCGACTTTTACTAAAACTTAGTCGGCGTTTATTTTCTGACGAGGCCGAACAAACGGCATTTGTCGATGCGCTGATGCAGCCTCGACCTTTGGCTCCTTGTATTTTATGGTGTCGCGATCGCCCAGCATTGCTGCCATTTAGCATAGAACCCCATCGTCCAGAGCAACCGCCGTGGGTCGATCGTCTTGCGTTGGATGCTCAACCCGGTAAGCATCCTCTTCATGATGCAGGTGCATACTATTGTCTCGATTATTCATCGATTATTAGTGCGTCGGTGTTGACAGCGGTCCCTCAAGCCGTGAGAACCGTGATTGACGTGTGTGCAGCCCCGGGCGGCAAAAGCGTGTTTGCATGGCGATCGCTTCACCCCAAGCTTCTGTTGAGTAATGAAGTCATCGGCAAACGTATGGCTGCATTGATTTCGAATCTTAAGCGATGTCAGATTCATGGGGCGATCGCTCTCAGCCTTGATTCATCACTATTGGCTGAACAGATTCCATCAACGGCTGATGTTGTCATCGTCGATGCTCCATGTACGGGGCAATCCTTATTAGCCAAAGGAGGAAAGGCTGAAGGATGTTTCCATCCGGTCAACATCAATCGCAACGCCAATCGCCAAAAGCGAATTGTCGCCAATGCTATTCGACTGGTTGCTCCCCAAGGCTACCTTGCTTACATGACCTGTGCATATTCGCCGGAAGAAAATGAGGCCGTGATGGAGTGGATGCTCAAGCAATTTCCACAGCTAGAACCTGTGGACGTCCCTGTTTTGAAGACGTTTCAGTCGTCATTAAGCGATCGCCCCTGCTATCGTGTATGGCCCCAATCGAAGATTGGAGCTGGGGGATTTGCAGTTTTACTACACAACACTGAAATTGGCGATACTCAGCCGCTGACGAATGACTTTTTGACTCAGCCAATGATGCGACCGATTCGTCTGGCTCATCCATAGCTGAACATTAGCCTCAAAATCGCCTGTGTCCGTATTAAACTCGCTCTAGCTCCAATACGATTTGCGTTATGTTCAAATACGTGACGCTATATTACAAAAATGCAATATGTCCAGTATTCGATTTCGTTTGAAGGATGAAGACCTGTGCGTTGTATTGAGGAACGAATAGGCTGATTTGATGGGATAGAAAAAGCTCGGATTCGTGCGTGATTGTTGAATCACAGGCTAAAGCAGGTGTCACTTTCTGGTAGGGTACTAATCAGAGCGATGCTACAGCAGAGATGCGTCATCGGAGTGCTGACTAATCCTTATTGCCTGTCTGGGAGGTAAATTTATGCTGACAATTCTGTTTCAGATTGCTTTGGCACTACTAGTTATCTTGTCATTTGTATTGGTAATTGCTGTTCCAGTTGGATATGCCACGCCTCAAAACTGGGAGCAATCAAAGCGTCTCATCTTACTTGGCTCCCTTGTTTGGGTCGTCCTTGTTCTGGCAGTTGGGGGACTTAACTACCTTGTGGTGTAGTGCTTGTGCCATTTGGCTGTAGCAATGTTCGAATTGGCTATCGACACCTGTGTGTACATGGTTAAGAAGTTTAGGATCACCAGAGAAATGTCTCTGGTGTTTTGTTATAACGTGCGGTGAATTATGGCAGTTTTTGAAGGCTCATTTTCTCAAACATCAGATTTGAGGCTGGCAATGGTCATTGGTCGATTTAACGACCTTGTGACTGGAAAATTGCTAGAAGGATGTCAAGATTGCTTGAGACGACATGGCATTGACCCCGAGCCCCATGGCAATCAGGTCGACTATGCATGGGTGCCCGGGAGTTTTGAAGTTCCCTTACTTGCACGGCAACTGGCTTTGACTAATCGCTATGACGCGATCATTTGTTTGGGAGCTGTCATTAAGGGACAAACGCCGCACTTTGATTATGTTGCAGCCGAGGTTTCAAAAGGGATTGCTGCTGCTAGCTTTCAGACTGGTGTCCCAGTTGTGTTCGGTATTTTGACGGTTGATACCATGCAGCAAGCGCTGGAACGAGCAGGCATTAAAAGCAATAAGGGCTGGGACTATGCAATGAATGCAATTGAGATGGCGACGTTGATGCGACAGGTTAGGATGACTTACCCTGAGTCGACGGCCCCGATGATTAATTCTGGCCAAGGTGTTCAGGCTCTCTCGTCGATGAAGCGGGCGATCGCACCTGAATCTGAGGCATAGGCTTTGGTGAGGGGCTGTCATGTCACCTATCCTCTGGCGAGGTTGGGGATAGGAGAAGTATTTAGCGTTGAATCGTTGAGTGTATGGTGTTCGACTCTGTTGTTCATCCATCATTGCCCGAACGGCTGAGAAACGTTGCTGATGCATCTGGTATATTGACAGATGCTGATTAGTTTGGCACTCTAGATAAGCAGCTAATGCTTGCGGGTATAGCTCAGTGGTAGAGCGTCACCTTGCCAAGGTGAATGTCGCGCGTTCGAATCGCGTTACCCGCTTAATGATAAGGTCATAGAGTCCGGTGACATCCTAATTAGGTCTCATATAGTTTTGGGTAGATGAGACTGGGGGAGTTGCTATTGTCGTGCGATCGCTCTCTTGCGGTTAACGTAAACTGAATGGGTCTGTTATGGTTGAGCGCATTGCATACTTTTTTGTGTATCACGGTAGTCGAGATGCGCGCTCGGCGATCGCTGCAACAGCTCTGGCAGAACGGATTTTTAAAGAGCTAAACAGCCTCTTGTCAACCAGCTCAATCGATGGCTCGTCCTCCTCATCAGTTTTGTTTCGAGTCGGTGCATTGGAGCTAGCTCCTGAGCCCCTTCATCATCAACTGTGTGATTTTAGTCAAGATGCTGCGCAGAGAGGCATTCATTGCATTACTGTTTTGCCGCTGTTTTTATTACCAGGAACTCATGTTCAGGATGATATTCCAGCAGAGGTGTCTTTAGCTCAGCAGATGTTGGGTTCCTCGATTCAACTTAGGCTGCATCCGCACATGGGTAGCCATCCCCAGATTGCAAACTGGTTGATGGGGCACATGTCCGATGCGTGCATGTCTACTAATGAACAGGTTCGTATTTTTGTAAGCCACGGTAGTAAGAAGGCGGGTAGCCACCAACCGACGCAGGCGATCGCCAATGCCTTGGATGCGATATCTGCCTACTGGTTACTTGCTCCTAGCCTTGAGCAAGTCTTGACGACAGTGCTGACATCGCAGGCAGAGGGCAAAATCCAATCAATTTGGATCATTCCTTATTTTCTTTTTGCAGGAAAGATTACAGATGCGATCGTGCTGACTGTGCAAGAGTATCAACATCGATTTCCTGAGATACGGTTTCAGGTTGCCAGTCCAATTGGGGAAAACGAAACGATTGCTGCATTCATCGCTAAGTGGCTGACTCAATCATCGGTAGCAGGCGTTTCTTGACACCTGAAAGGGTGTTGACGTGTTGGAACCGTGGAGCGACTCGTACCAGCCAATGTGTGCTTAGTTGTCGGCAAATCTTGATATCTGCCCAGGCACTTGAGAACACGACGATTCGAAGATGCGCTAGATTAATTGAACTCTCTTGAAAATGGACTCTCTAGCTTACCGGTTGTTGTGCTATCGACAGGGTTTCTACACCGAGATTATTGCTAGTGGATAGATCATCGCTAGTTGATGTCAGCTTGCCTCTTTTTTTGTTTTTGGATTTTCCTAGTTTCTAGGTTGAATTGATGCATCATTCTACAGGACCTCATCTTGGCAAAGTTTACTTGGTCGGCGCCGGACCTGGTGATCCAGGATTGCTGACGATTAAGGCTAAGACTCTACTTGAATGCGCTGATGTTGTTGTGTTTGATGCACTCGTGAGTCCACAAATTTTGGCCTTCATTTCTCCTCATGCTGAGCGGATTGATGCGGGTAAGCGGAGTGGGCGACACTCAATGCTCCAGGAAGCAACAACGCAACTTTTGATTGCGAAAGCTCAGACTCATGCTGTGGTCGTTCGGCTGAAGGGGGGAGATCCATTTGTGTTTGGCAGAGGCGGAGAAGAAATGGAAGACCTCATTCGAGCTGGGGTTCCTGTCGAAGTTATTCCTGGCATTACGTCAGGAGTTGCAGCTCCAGCCTATGCGGGGATTCCCCTAACGCACCGAAACTATAGTTCCTCGGTTACCTTTGTGACCGGGCATGAAGCAGCCGGTAAGTATCGTCCGCGAGTGAACTGGCAAGCGATCGCTCAAAGTTCTGAAACCATTGTTGTGTATATGGGCGTACATAACCTGCCTCATATTATTGACGAACTTCAACAAGCGGGTCTTGGCCCAAAGACGCCGATCGCGTTGATTCGTTGGGGAACGCGCCCCGACCAGCAAGAGCTTATCGGCACCTTGTCAACCATTGTGCAGCAAATTGAATTAGCGAATTTTACTGCCCCGGCGATCGCTGTCATTGGTGCGGTCGTTGACCTGCACAATGTGCTGGCTGATAGTTGCCCAACGTGGCTAAACGTGGAGACTTAGATGACACGAATTTAGTGTCAGTTTTGAGAAGGAATCCATCAAAACTCTGCTAGAGCAGTTGAGTATCATCCCCTTTCCTCCTTACTCCTTCGCGAACGTTGCCCAATCCTTGCTTAAGACAGCAAGCATTAGCGATTCCCCGTAGTTTTTCGTAGAGATGACTTGAATTTTGATACGCGATTTAGGGTGGCTTACAATTCTTAACAGCGAAATTCATACGAGTCTGTATTTTTCCGGATAGTTTACTGGCTTCTGATATTCGAAATCTTTAAAACCAGTATTTGTCCTGAGAATTCGGTGCTTCATCGGCGGTAGGTCTATGTATAGACCACCTAGTTGTTAATGTCATGGGACGCATAAAAAATAAAAGTCCAATAGAAGAAGAGAAGAGACCAAGCTATTGCTTGAAGAAGAGTGCTGCTGACTCGTTGCTGTATAACCTGGCAATGGTGATGATGAAGCAGGCTGGACATCGATACGGAACGTTTCTCGACTCCGCTTCGACAGCGGCAAAACTGACGATATATTCGACCTATCTTGAGAAAAATAAAAGCTTCCGTAAAACAGGTAACTTCTATCACATTGAAGCCAAACGGATTAAATCGATTGTTCAAGAAGTAGAAACCCTGCTCTTAAACTCAGAATCGCTATCAATTCTGGGGTCTGAGGAACCCTCGTATTTAGCTGATTTTCCGTACTTGTGGCTCAAGACCTATCCCTTACAAGATGGGCGATCGCGGATTCCTCTATCAAGCTTGACTAAAGCTGAGAAACAGGCAATCGAGAAAACGCTGCCGCCATCGGTTCCTGAGGCTCAACTCATTCGGGAGACCGAGCTCGATTATTTATTGAAATTGCTATACGAGGCATCAACGGAAAAAGTTGCTGTTGCCCGATGGCACCATTTCTCGGAGCCCTTACTGAATCACCTCAAATGTCGGCTGTTAGAAGCGAAAACAGTGCTCCGGATTGATCATCCAAACGCTATACAACCGCTATATCTACTCACACGTAAAAGCTATTCACCCAAAGGAATGAACGAGAAACTCTCGAATTTAATTCAAGATGTGGCTCGCTTATTCAAGTTGTTGCTTCTTTGGTTAGAGAATCGGCCCAACGTATTACGAGCCGTTGAGACGTTTGAGATCACGCCTGGACAAGAGGAAGAAGCGTTGGCAGAAATGGATAACTTTTTGAGAGCTTGGGCAGACAAGTATCACTGTGAAGGTGGAACTCCAATGGTGCTCCAAGCTGCTGTCGGTCCCGATGAAAATCCATACTTTAGCAAGCCAAACTCATCCCTCTCGGCGCAGGCCTACTAAGGCTTGGGATAACTGTCTCGCGAAGTATACCTTTTCTCTTAAACCCGCTATAGATGAGGCATGGTGATGCTAGCTCAACCATGCCTCATCTGTAGCGGGTTTTCTAGAGCTGATTCGCTTTGGTCAGATGGGGACAGTTATACGTATTGTCGAGGGAGCGTGCTCTACGCCTCAAACAATGTCCTGAAGTCAGTGGCTGTAGCGACATTACAGCAGTTGAGACAACGGATCACTTTTTCCAGGGTTGATGCATGTTAGTCAGTGGTAGCAGGCGATGCCTGCTACCACTGACTAACATGCATCAACCACAGAGGATTTGTGTGATTATTTTACTTCCAATTATTGGAAAATACGTATAAATACTAGAAATTGATAGCATTATCGTGCATAATTGATTTGTGTGCGTGATCTTACGGTAGTGTGAATGAAATTTGCTACGTTGTAAGGCATTGCATAGTTGCGCAACAGAGCTCAATTCATTCGAGAGGCAAGAGCCTGCATGATTTATACGACTGAGCGACTAACAGAAATCCTTGTTACTGAATTAGATCGGTGTACATCTATCATTTCAGACAAACCTCACTACTGCCGAACGTCATTTGATGCAGAGCAAGATGCGATCGCCTGTCAGGCGTATCAAGAGGTCAAGCGTCAAATTTGGCACTACCAACTTCACAACCAAGTGTCGGGTTTGATTTGGTGTGAATATGAATATGCTGGACATGCGGTTACTTTTCCCAAACTACACAGCCAACTCATTGCGCTTGAACAAGATATTGATGCTTTAAAGGCCTATAAAAAGAAAGTCGTTCGATGGTGGCTTGCAGTTGTTGGTGATCGAGAGATTTGGCGAGAGGGGTTGAGTGGTTACGAAATCACCTGTCCGCTTGAAGATGTTTTGCAACTTGTGAACATTGTTGATTGGGCTATCCCCGCTATTGAAGACTCGCCCAAGATGCGCATTATGCTTAGCCTAGAATGGGGGGTTCCAGAAGATGTTGGTCGTGTCAGCCAACCTGCATCAGGATGCGTGGTTGTTGGAGTGGATGATTAAATGCTTCATCAATACATCAATATTTAAGGACTGATTAAGTAAGGTAAAGCTTTGTAGGCGAGTGTTTGACGCCTGTTATAAATCAACGACTTTCTTAAAGGATTAACTACCCTTAACCTTCATATACTGGGTTTAACTTTCCATTGTTATAACCAGATAAGGAGTTTCCAATGGTTCATACATACGAGGTTTTTGTTGACTTCAAGGAATATTCCAGTGAAGCCAGTCAAATGGGGTCAATGCGTTATGAAATTCATGCAGAATCGCGTTCGCTTGCTGACAACGTAGCTCGAAGCCAGGCTCGCACCGATCATCCTTCCGCTTCAGAATACGATATTCGAGTTACTCGTCTTTTGAGATAGCAGACTTTCCTGCAACGCTTTCCTAAATGACTTGGCAAATTTCTTGAATTGACAAACCACTGGGAATAGAGTTTCAAAGTACCGCAACACCTAGTTATAGCCTCATTCCTTTGTGAACGTTGCCAGGTTGTATTCCTGAATGAGTTGAGAGATAAATTGTGTAGATAGTTAAAGGTGAGATGGGCCACACCCATCTCACCTTTTCATTGTGTACTGCTTATATTGCGTACTGTATATTTGGCTAGAACTGCAATGAGTAGTTTATCGCGCCTAGCGTTGGCCTGATTGCCAAGTCGCGTGTTGATTAGATGGGATGAATGCTTAATGCAGCGATCGCCATCTATGAGTTCTGAAATTGATCAATCACATCTTGAGTGACCCATCCCCGAGCCACCAAAATCTCTTCAAGGCTCATTGATGATGCCGATTGATCATAGCGTGCGACTTCCAACTGTACGGCAGTGACTAAATTTTGCTTTAAGAGAAAGTCTTCGAGGTCTTTTGCTGAAGTCTTCTGGTGATTAGAACTTGCATCAACAGAATCTGTACGATTAGCTCTGGATAGATTATCTGCATCTGAATATGTTTTCACTCCAAACGCAAGGCATCCAGGACGGAGCGATGGGGGTGGCGGCGCCTGAAGATTTCCGTTTGGTTTGCTTTTCGATGCTGATGCTTTAGGTGCTTTGGTAGTGCGTCCCTGTGGCTGAACCGATTGATGGCGGGGCGACGTTGAGCCTGTTTTCTTGCCTTTTTTGACTCGTGCGTTCCCATTTGGGAAAACATGCACAATCGTTCCACCTGTTTCGCCTAAAACCTCAATGAGCGAATTCTCTTCTTCTAGAGCAATCGTGCTAGATCGGTAAGTCATAGGTGCAAAGCGGTTAAATTTACAACACTCAGAGACAGTATCAGAAGTAGTAACTTTTACTGATATTCCCAATGTAACTTTGGTGCGATGAGGACAGGCTGAGATTTCTGTAAATTCTCGAGCAAATCGTGTGAAGCCTTATTGGTTCATATCATTTGGAAAAGCCAATTCGTCAGAATTTTCCGGAGCATGATACGTAGCTGACTCGAAAGAGTATTGCAGACGCTCTAATGTTTTGTTGAATGTTCTGCTCATCTGAATTAGATCGGCCCTAGGGCTCTGTTCGCGCATCAGTTCTTTTATTGGCTTCCATCCGTCCATCGTGTAGATTGGCTGAACTTGGTTGTGTTGTCTGTGGGTTTTACGTCAGTCTTAGGCCCTGCCCCAGATTGAAAGATTCTGAATCACGACTAAATGAGACCGCTATAATTGCTAACGTTTCGAGGTGTCTGTTGCCAACAAAATAGAGGGCGTGATTGGTGGTGTTAATGTCTAAATTGAGACATCTAATTGCAGAAAACCCTGAGGCAGAGTTTCGCTGCCGCACAGATCTCAATCTCTACGACTCGCCACAGCTTGATTCACTGGCAACGCAGGCTGCCGCAGGCCGTCAACTTCGTGTTACGGCAGTGACGTCAACTTCTGGGGATGAACGTTCAATCCCAGTGACATTGTGTGAGGACGATTATCCTGGATGGGTTGCAGTCGATGATCTGAGTTCTCTTGAAAAGGCAGAGGTTACCTACCACTCCATTCCAGTGAACGGGACTGACATTTGCGATCGCCTTCCCCGTGTGATTCAGTATGCTCATGGGGCAATGGCGCGGCCGAATCACTACCTTTGGGGTGGAACCATTGGACCAAATTACGATTGTTCTGGACTCATGCAAGCTGCGTTTGTGTCTGTGGGGATTTGGATTCCTCGTGATGCCTATCAACAGCACGCCTTTACACAACCTATCTCACTTGAAGAAGCGGCCCCAGGAGATTTAGTCTTCTTTGGCAATGAGCAACGGATTACTCATGTGGGGTTATATTTGGGCGATCGCCGCTACATTCACAGCTCTGGGAAAGAAATTGGGCGAAACAGCATTGGTATTGACGAATTATCGGATGCAGCAGGCCAGGTTAGTCAAGCCTATCTCAAGCAATTCAAAGGAATTGGACGAGTGACTCGGGCCTATGTGCATGATGAAAACTGAGTTCTAGCGCTTGAGATGGGGGCTATCAATGAAGATACGTGCCTGCCTGGTGATTGGGCTCTACACCATCCAGTTCATACACTAATGCGAAAAATTGATACTGATATGAGGCAGAACTTGCACATTTCACGCAAGATTCTGAGTCTTGGGGACGTATGTTTCTCGGGCGCTGCCTGTGAAACATACGTTCAACTGCGTAATTTCTGTACGTGTTGATAAGACAGATAGACTCTGGCGCTGGAGCTATCTCAGCAAAAAATTGTGTACGCTCCACGCCATTCAGTCTATCCTTGAAAAGGCAGGTTCACGGAACTTAACGCATTTAGATATGAAGTGTATTATCAATCGTCGAGCTGAATTTTCGGCTAGCCATTTGTATCGGCTGCCTGAGCTTAGCGAAGAAGAGAACATGGCAACGTTTGGTCTGTGTGCCCGTGCTCCGGGGCATGGACATAACTATGTTCTATATGTGTCGATGGAGGGTGATTTAGATGAGTTTGGCATGGTGCTCAACCTATCCGATGTCAAACATGTCATCAAGAACGAAGTCATCAAACCACTCAATTTTTCTTACCTTAACGATGCATGGCCTGAGTTTCAAGAGACGTTGCCAACGACTGAAAACGTCGCCCGCGTAATTTGGAAGCGACTCGCTCCGCACCTGCCGATTGTTCGCATCCAGCTTTTTGAACATCCTGACCTCTGGGCAGACTATGAAGGAAACGCCATGAATGCATATCTTTCCATTCGGACTCATTTCAGTGCCGCACATCGGTTGGCACTGTCAACGCTCTCACTTGAGGAAAATTTTGAGATTTACGGCAAATGTGCCCGCGTTAACGGTCATGGACATAACTATCATCTCGAAGTCACGATTCGTGGGGAGATGAATGAACGCACGGGCATGATTGCTGACTTAGGGGATTTCCAAAAGGCAGTTGAAGAGAACGTTGTTGAGCCTTTTGACCATACCTTCTTAAACAAGGATATCCCTCACTTTTCTAAGATTGTGCCAACGGCAGAAAATATTGCCATTCACATTCGTGACTTGTTGGAGAAGCCCATTGCTGACATTGGAGCGACCCTATATAAGGTGAAGCTCATTGAAAGCCCGAATAATTCCTGTGACGTTTATGGTCAAACCATTGAAGCGAGCATGCAGCAATCTGCTAGCGAGTCTACATTGGCGCCAGTTTAGCGATGGAGCGGTGATAATAGAGCCGTTGCCGGTTTCGTTAGCGAGGAACAGTTAGCCATTTGGCCGTTCGTTAATGAATCGAATGACACACGATGTTCTGACCTAATGAATGAACTAGAGCTCCCAACTTAGCTCGACTTTGTCCAAGTCCAAGATCTCCGCTTAGTCTGGGTTCTGGCATTCTAGAAAACTTACTGAACTTTTCTCGACATCAGTTCATCCTATGACGTTTGAAAAGTCCTAGAGCCTGAGCGCAATCCTAATCATGCCTAGCGGTGACTATCAAAGCAAATGGACAAAGTCGAGCTTAGTAAACGTCTCAAATTCATAACGAAGAGGCAAGGGTTTTGGGTTGAAACTCGCACCCAAAACCCTTGCCTCTTTGTGAGCTTTGCAAAATTGCATAAAGCTGTGATGTATGGCGTAGCCTGTATTCGGGATAAGTGAATGCACTGCTTGGTCGTTGGGAGTATCGTCGTTCAGCTAAATCTTAATCCGATTTTCAGTGTAGTGGGCTCTCTTGATGTCGGTACCTTTGAGAGTGGCTCCTCGTAGATCGGCGTTGTTGATGTTGGCATGATAGACATCAGCTTTCACAACGGTGGACTTTCTCATCGAGCTGCCATGCAAAACCGCTTTTTCAAGGTATGCCGACGTAAAGTTGACGTGTTCTAGGTTGGCACCACTCATGTGAGTGCGCGTCAGGTCGGCTCCTCTTAGATCGGCCGACTTGAAGTTTGCTCCGCGGCACTGTGCTTTTCTCATATCAGCCAGCGAAAGATTGACGTTTTGCAGATTGGATTTTTTTAGGTTCGTGTATGAAAGGTCACATGCTATGAAATTTGAATCATGTAAGTCTGCATGACTAATATCTGCTTTTGTAAAGCGCGACTGCATAAAATTTGCGTCATACAGTAATGAACGTTGAAGGTTTGCTCGCTTGAAATTCGATTGAATTGCTTCCGAACCAGCTAAATTGGCCTCTTCAAGAATGGCATCTTTGAGAGTCGTTGATGAAAGATTTGTTTCTCGTAGATCGGCTTTGCTTAAGTTTGCCTTGTTGAGGTTTGCACCTTCTAATTGCGCGCCTGCTAAGATTGCTTTCCGTAGATCGGCACCTGCCAAGTCGAACTCTCTGAGATTGGCGCCGCTGAAATCGGGTCTCATTCCAGGTCGTACTAAATGAGTTTGTCGCCACTCATTCCATGCGTCGGCACCTTGTTTCAAAATGCTCAGTAGTTCTAAATCAGCCATGGTGAATTGCAGAGTTGTTAGGGTTGCAGAATGACGGCTTCCTTCTATTTGAGATGATGCCATCTATAGCCGTCGCCAGTTCCGTTAGGATAAGACGGCGAGCCATTTGGCAATATGCTAAGGAACCGAATGATACTCGGTGTCCTAGCCTAAATGACTAAATCTATACTTAAGAAGCTTGGTATCGATTGCTACGATTCAGATGCCTTCCCTATCCTATTCAGTATGCCCAGCCTGAGATCCTGACAATAATCCTGACGCGGCAAAGTTCATAAAGAGATGAAGATTTAGAATTGTCGTGACCATTCTTGAGGCCAGCGTTCAATAACCACCTTCGTCTGGGTAAAGAACTCAACAGCATGACGCCCTTGTCCGTGTAAATCTCCGAAGAAGCTCTCTTTCCATCCGCTAAACGGAAAAAAGGCCATCGGTGCTGCAACACCGATATTGATACCAATGTTTCCTGCTTCTGCTTCATAGCGGAATTTGCGAGCCGCTGCGCCACTGCTGGTAAATAAACAAGCCATGTTGCCATAGTTTCCTCGATTGACTGCGGCGATCGCCTCTTCAATCGTGTCGAAATGCATGAGACTAAGCACTGGGCCAAAGATTTCTGTTTTAGCTAGATCTCCGTGTGGATTAACATTCTGCAAAACCGTTGGGCGAACGAAGTGCCCCTTTTCGTAACCTGAAATCGTTGGATGGCGGCCATCAACGACGACTGAAGCACCTTGGTCAGTTCCCTGTTGAATGAGCCCTTCAATTCGAGTTTTGCTCTGGCTAGAAATGACGGTGCCCATTTGAACGCCATCTTCAAGTCCGTAGCCGACAACGCGAGACTCTGCAGCCTGGGCGATCGCCTCGGTAAAGGGCCGTGTTGCATTTCCCACAGTAATTGCAACGGATGCTGCTAAACATCGCTGTCCGGCACACCCAAAGGCGCTATCTGCCATGATGCGAGTCGTCATGTCTAAATCTGCATCTGGCAGCACGATCACAGGATTTTTGGCGCCCCCCTGACATTGGGCGCGTTTGCCGTTGGCAGCGGCTTGACTGTAGACATATCGAGCAACCGAACTGGAGCCTACAAAGCTAATGGCTTTTACCTGTGGATGCTCAAGAAGCGTATCTACAGCAGCCTTTGCTCCATGCACAAGGTTCAAGACGCCTGCGGGCAAATTGAGTTGATCAATCAGGTGAAACACTTTTTGCATGGTCATTGGAACCTTCTCAGAGGGTTTGACGATGCAGGTGTTGCCACAGGCGATCGCATAGGGCATAAACCAGAACGGAATCATTCCGGGAAAATTGAAGGGGGCGATAATCGCAGTAACGCCGAGCGGTTGTCGAATCATTGTTTCATCGATGCCTCTGGCAATGTCTTCAGACATATCTCCCTGCATAAGCATGGGGATGCCACAGGCAACCTCAACGTTTTCAACGGCCCGACGCATTTCTCCGCGGGATTCTTTGAGCGTTTTGCCACACTCCATCGTGATGGTGCGTGCCAGCAAGTCAAAGTGCTCTTCTAGCCGTTCTCTCAGCTGAAACAAGTAGCGCACTCGTTCATTTGCAGGGACGCGTCGCCAGTCATGAAATGCACGTTGAGCTGCATCAATCGCTTGGTCAACGTCGCTAGTAGTTGATAGAGGCACTCTAGAGAGCGTATCTAAGGTTGCTGGATTTTCCACCGCTAACGATTCCAGAGATGCCGCAGGCATCCATTGACCGTTGATGTAATTGGGAAGCGTTTGATTGGGTGACATGATGGATTGAAGGCAGTGATGGAGATGGCTAGGATGGCTGGTCAGAGATGTGGTCAGATGAGGAGCATTGCAGCCCAGCCTCGAACTTATACTTCGATATGGTGGGCAGCATGTTCGGCTGGAAAAATCTGAATGCGATCGCTGGCGATCGCCACATCCACCCGTTGTCCAACTGAGAAGATGACGTCGGCAGGTGTACGGGCAATGAGGTGTTGTCCTGATGGAGTGATGAGTGTGTAGCGGTTTTCTCGGCCTAAGAATTGATGGTTACGAATGACAACGGCTCCGGCGTCATTTGGGGTGATCATTAGGTCTTCTTGTCGGACGAGCAAATCTGTGCGATCGCCGCTCTTTAAAGGCGACGAGTTGACCGTTGAGTTATGAAACGATGCTGATGTGTGGGCGATCGTGCCCAGTTCAGTGTGCCAGTCGCCTTCTTGCCAGCGGGCAGGAATGAAATTGGCTTGAGTGACGAAGTTCGCAACGAACCGCGAAATCGGCACCTGATAGAGATCCTCAGGAGAGCCAATTTGTTCGATTCGGCCATCTCGCATGACAGCAACGCGATCGCAAATCGATAGGGCTTCCTCCTGGTCGTGGGTCACAAAAATGCCAGATGCACCCGCTGCTTTGATGATTTCTCGAAGCTCTTGACGAAGCTGTAATCGAACTTTCGCATCTAAGTTACTTAAGGGTTCATCCAGCAGAACCATTTGGGGATATGGAGCTAGTGCTCGTGCGAGAGCAACGCGCTGTTGCTGTCCACCGGATAGCTGATGGGGAAATCGTTGCTCCATGTCATCTAAACCGACAAGGGCGAGTACCTCCTGTACCCGCTGCTTAATTGCAGGCGATCGCATTGTTTTTCGCTGATGCAAGCCGAAAGCAACATTTTTCCCAACGGTTAAGTGAGGAAATAAGGCGTAATCTTGAAACACCATGCCAATACCGCGCTGCTCTGGGGGAGTCCAGGCTTCTCCAGCTACAGGACGCTGAGATAGAAAAATTGAGCCCGTTTGCGGACGCTCGAAGCCTGCAATAAGGCGCAGTAGCGTTGTTTTTCCGCAGCCAGACGGTCCAAGTAACCCAAGCAGTTCTTGTTCAAAGAGGGTTAGTGTCACTGAACAAACAGCAGGGGTCGGTGCAGAGTCAAATTGCCGTGTAACTGAATCGAGGTGTAGGACAGGGGTTTGAGTCATTCTTAAAATCTAGAGCTTTCTTCGAGTGATGTAAATCCTTGTCGGTTATGACCTCGCTCTTCCCAAAATCTTACTTTTATCGGTAGGAATTAAATATTTGTATAGATGTTTTCATTAATCGCCCATCGTCCTCGAGTATAAATACTGGTGATCGCAGCTGTTGTTATCTAAAAATCACACGATAGATGGATGTTAAAAAAATAATTAAATGATGAAAAAATGCTGGAAACTGGAGGCCGAATACTTAATGATGACTATTATGTTTACCAGCTTCCATCAGTAATTGCTCTGGTGCGATCGCTACTGTCAGTGCAACGTCTATTCTGTTTTGGATTTGCGATCGTCTCCTTTTTCTCAGAAACAGACTCGACTTAGTAAGACCCTAATTCCCTGTGAAGATTGCCAACTCAAGAGGCAGAGTCGTTTGAGATAATTGAATTTGAGTGTTCACCCTAAGTTCCTGATTTTGTTAACACCTTGCTATGCAGCTCAATCAACCAGCCCCAGAAAATACGGTGACGTCTGATAAGCAGCCCATTCGGTGGTCTGAGAATTTAGTTTCGTATGGCCGTTCATCGCTTTCTGTCAAATCTCAAATGAATTTGCAGAACAATTGTCAAGGCGCGCCAATGGACGACCTATCCTCTGCAAGGAGGTCAGACTCATGGCAGATACATGTTGACCAGGTGCAAAGCTCATCGGCTACAACGGAAAAACGCATTCTTCTCATTGAGGATGATGATACCAACCGACAGATGCTGTCAGATTTTCTGGCGTTTTATGGGTATACCGTTCGTGGCATTGCGACCGGAGCAGAATTATTGTCTGCACTGGATGAGTTTTGCCCAGGCGTTATTTTGATGGATATCAAGCTGCCTGACGTCAGTGGTTACACGCTTTTAGACCAGCTAGGCCAACATCCTCGATGGTTCCACATTCCAGTGGTGGTTGTCTCAGCCCATGCGTTTCGAGCAGACCAGGCAAGGGCACTGCAGCTAGGCGCTAGCCAATATTTTGTCAAGCCAGTTGATCTGAAGCAACTCATCAATGCCATCGAAACTGAATTTGAGCAGGTGAAACGAATCTGACGGTGTACGCTCCCCTCGCGAGCGCATCAGTTTTAAGATTCATAAAATAGTTGGCTTGTACCTTTAAAAAATTAGTTCCAGATTGAATTAATTTGTTACATCTCCAAGAGAGTGCTATATCGTGTAGTGAAGGTGCAGTTTTCTGGAATGTGAGGCGCTAGACGCGATGGTAGCTCATTCTCGATTTTCAGCATATGTTCGGCGCAAGGTTAGCTTGTTTGCTATTGCAGGTAGCATATCTGCAGGGGTTGGGTTCTCAAGCGGGGCGATTGCCGCGGTTAACGATCCCGAACATCAGCTGAGTTCTTTCACGGATGTTTCAGGGGCAATCGTAACTCAGCGCATTGCTCAACGGTTCGATGAAGGAGGAAGCAGTCAAGCGTCAGGAGAGACTCTTGCCTTCTCGACCGAGCGATATTCCGTGAGGGTCTATCGGCAAAATAACCAGCTCTTTATGGACTTGCTCGATCGGCAATCTCAACGGGCTATTCTTCAGCGAAGCTCAACGGCTCTTATTGCCCCTGCCAACACATTCTGGCGAACGTATCGAAGTGCGTCAGGTAGTGTTGAGGTTTTTGCTCGCAATGACCCAAACGGAAACACTGAGCTTGAAATCTTCTCTGGCGGGCAGCCCTTTTATTTTGGCCGAGGTTCGATCAATGGTGGCGGGCAGCCCACTACACCGGGTGGCGGCAATACAGCTCCAGCGTCTGCCTTGCTATCGTTTGATACGAATGATTATCGAGTTCGGGTCTATCGTCCCAGTAATCAAATTGTGATGGACCTGATTGATGTTCGATCCAATGCGTTTTTAATTAATCAAAGCCCAACGGCGATCGCCCCTCAGCAACAAACGGTCGCAACATCACGAACTTATGTGACCACCCAAGGGGCCTACCAGGTGTTTGCTAGCGTTAATTCGAATCGAGCAACTGAGCTGCAGCTTTGGAGTAATGGCAATCAGGTGTATCGAGGGGCTGGGTTCAATGCGGCTGGCAGTGATTTGGGCTTTGGCAATGCTCCATCCACAGGATTCTTTGGCAATGATTTTGCGGTGCCCGCTCAAGCTCGCATTACCGCACGAACCGCAAATTTACGCGATCGCACGTCAACGAATGGAACGATTGTTGCAACGCTCTTGCAATGTACGTTGGTGACAGCCACTCAGAAGCAATACAACACCGCCGATCGCCATATTTGGTATTTCATTGATATCCCCGGACAGGCACGGGGTTGGATTAGGGGTGATTTGGTGGATGTTAATTCAACTGCATGTTAAGGATTTATCCACGCATCGTTTGAGATGAATTCATTCATGTGAGTTCATTCTCGATTGGTTGCAATACGCATACAGGTTAGGGCATTTGTTTTTTAGAAAGCTACGCTCTGCGCAGCTTTCTAAATTTGTTTTATTTAAGTACGGTGTTGTGGGACATCTCCCGTCCCACAACACCGTCCTCCTGGACTTAACGTAGGTGCACACCACACCAATGTACTGAATGGTGCCCTGATAGTACATCGATGTTCATAGCAATACAGTGCTAGGCGACGATGGCGATACGATGCTGGGCAAATGATGATCTAGAATCTGTATGCAGATGTCTGTTTCTGCATCCTTATAAACTTGCTTACTTGATGAAGGAGTTCTCCTGTGGAGTCCCGTTATAACGCTGTTGAGATTGAGGAAAAGTGGCAAAACGCTTGGGCTGTCCAAGGGCTTGATCAAACCCCAGAGGATTTGAGTAAGCCGAAGTTTTATGCTCTGTCGATGTTTCCTTATCCGTCAGGCAATCTACACATGGGACACGTCCGCAACTACAGCATTACAGATGTCATCGCGCGGATTAAGCGAATGCAGGGCTATCGCGTGCTCCACCCCATGGGCTGGGACGCGTTTGGTCTTCCCGCAGAAAATGCTGCCATTGATCGAGGGATTCACCCGGCGAAATGGACCCTGCAAAATATTGCTCAAATGACGGAGCAACTAAAAAAATTGGGTTTGTCTTATGACTGGGATCGGGAAGTTGCCACCTGTGCTCCGGATTACTATCGCTGGACCCAGTGGATTTTCCTCCAGTTTTTGAATGCGGGATTGGCTTACCAAAGAGAAGCGGCGGTGAACTGGGATCCCATCGACCAAACCGTATTGGCCAATGAACAGGTGGATGCACAAGGTCGAGCCGATCGGTCCGGTGCACTTGTGGAGCGTAAACTGCTGAAACAGTGGTTCTTCAAAATTACGGACTACGCCGAACAGCTACTCGCAGACTTGGATACTCTCGACGGTTGGCCCGATCGCGTTAAAACGATGCAAGCCAACTGGATCGGTAAGTCCACTGGAGCGCGAGTCACCTTCACAACCGAAGCCGGACATCCCATTGAAATATTCACCACTCGTCCTGACACGTTATGGGGGGCAACATTTATGGTGCTGTCTCCTGAACATCCTCTGGTAGAAACGATTACCACAGAGGAACAGGTCGATGCAGTCAAGGTGTATCAATCAGAAGCGGCGGCCAAGAGTGAAATTGAACGGACAAGCGAAGATCATGAAAAGACTGGAGTGTTTACCGGAGGCTACGCCATCAACCCAGTCAATCAGCAGAAAGTTCCCATCTGGATCTCGGATTATGTGTTGATGGACTATGGGACGGGGGCCATTATGGCGGTTCCGGCCCACGATCAACGGGATTTCGATTTTGCAACAGCTTTTGGCTTAGACATTGTTCAAGTGGTTTTTCCAGCGAATGCAGAAGATGGCGACGATGCACCGCTAGAAACGGCATACACCGATAACGCCACAGGCATCCTGAAAAACTCTGGTCCTTTAGATGGATTGACCGTGGCCGAAGCCAAGAAGAAGGTGATCGAAGTCCTGGAAGACAAAAAAGTGGGTACCGCTCAGGTCAACTTTCGCTTGCGCGACTGGTTGATTTCCCGTCAGCGCTATTGGGGCGTACCCATTCCCGTGATTCACTGTGAAGATTGTGGTGCGGTCCCAGTGCCTGACGCTGACCTACCTGTCATTTTGCCTGAAGATGTGGAACTGTCTGGGCGGGGTGGTTCCCCCTTATCTAAGCTGGATAGCTGGGTGAATGTGCCATGTCCCACCTGTGGCAAAGCGGCGAGGCGGGAAACCGACACCATGGATACGTTTTTAGATTCTTCTTGGTATTTCCTCCGCTATTGCGATGCCAAGAATGATGAGAAAGCCTTTGATTCTGCCAAGGTGAATGATTGGATGGCGGTCGATCAGTATGTGGGGGGCATTGAGCACGCCATTCTACACTTGTTGTATTCTCGGTTCTTTACAAAGGTGTTGCGCGATCGCAACCTCTTCTCCATCGACGAACCATTCCAGCGCCTGTTAACTCAAGGCATGGTTCAGGCCATCACCTACAAAAATCCCAAGACCAACAAATACGTGGCTCCAGCGGACGTGGCCGATAAGGAACGTCCCGTGGACCCCGAAACGGGGGACAAGCTGGATGTATTCTACGAGAAGATGTCTAAGTCCAAGTACAACGGGGTTGATCCCAAACAAGTATTAGACAAGTATGGCGCTGATACCGCCCGGATGTTCATTCTGTTTAAGGCACCTCCAGAGAAGGATCTGGAGTGGGATGATGCGGATGTTGAGGGCCAATTTCGATTCTTAAATCGAGTCTGGCGATTAGCGACCACATTTGCTGAACACGGCGGTACGATTGCTGACGTTGAAATTCCATCGTCTGATGCGCTCAGTAAAGCTGAAAAAGATGTCCGCAGAGCGACTCACACGGCTATCAAAGAAATTACAGAAGACGTTGAAGGTGATTATCAGTTCAATACCGCTGTGTCTGAGCTGATGAAATTGAGCAATGCCTTAAATGACGCTAAGTGTACGGAGTCCTCGGCCTATGCCGAAGGTCTTCAAATATTGCTGATATTGTTGGCACCCTTTGCTCCGCACATTACGGAAGAACTGTGGCACCACCTCGGTGGAAGCACATCTATTCACAAACAACCTTGGCCGACCGTTGATCCCAGCGCTCTTGTTGTTGATGAAATTCCTCTGGTGATTCAAGTGATGGGTAAAACGCGAGGAACCATTCAGGTTCCGGCTAAATCTGACAAGGCTGCGTTGGAAGCCTTTGCCCGTGAGTCTGAGATTGCAAAACGCTATATTGCAGACAAATCCATTAAAAAGGTGATTGTTGTCCCCGGAAAGCTCGTTAATTTTGTAGTCGGATAGTGGATTGTCCTACTTGAGGCGATCGCACTCTCATATCAATATTAAAGGCCCAGTTAACTTTAAGACCCAGCTATGTCTAAGGTTCGGTGACGTGAGTGTGACCACGCCTCAGATGTCGTTGGGTTTCACTATCATTTCTCGAACATTTTTCGAAATCGATGCTTGAAATGTTTCATTCTTCTGAAGATCCAGCGCTTTCGTTCCATTCAATTGATGTAGTGATCTGTTGAAAATATAAACGTTTGTCACATATTATCGAGTAGCTCATACGATGAAGATATACAAATGTAAAAAACGTCAGAGTATGAGGCAAAGTGCATCAGCGAATGCACTGAATTGGAGAAAATGTATTCACCAGGGCTCTATCCAAATTCAATCTAGTTGTTGGTCTAAATGGCTCCCTGAGTTATTGCTCCGGAAGCCGCATAATTTCGCTTGTAAGGTGATTTTTATTCCTTGGTTGTGGAAAATCTAATCTTTTCGTTCGCACTGAAATTTAGCATTTAAAAATTACTCTGACTCTTTAATAATTTGGCTGCATCATGGGATTGACGACACGATATACCGATTCTTTTTCAATTACGACACCGCTGTATTACGTTAATGATGTTCCTCATATGGGGAGCGCTTATACGACGATTGCAGCTGATGTTGTTGCTCGGTTTTATCGTCTTCAAGGGTTGCCTGTACTGTCGATTACTGGGACAGATGAGCATGGGCAAAAAATTCAGCGGACGGCTGAGAAGCTAGGGCGATCGCCCCAAGCGCACTGTGATCTCGTTGTTCAAAGCTTTCAGTCGTTATGGGACATCCTAAATATTCAATACGATCGGTTTAGTCGAACGACAGCACCGCGTCATGAGGCGATTGTCAAGGATTTTTTTCAGCGAGTTTGGGATAAAGGCGATATCTACTTGGGGCAACAGCAAGGGTATTACTGTGTTGCGTGCGAAGAATTTAAGGAAAAGCGAGATTTACTTGACAATAATCACTGTCCGCTTCATCCAAATCTAGAGGCTGAGTGGCGTGATGAGCAAAACTATTTTTTTCGGCTCTCAGCCTATCAAGAAAAGCTAGAGGCGTTGTACGCGCAAAAGCCAGATTTTATTCAGCCAGACATTCGTCGAAATGAGGTGCTCAGTTTCGTTGAACGCGGACTTCAAGATTTCTCAATTTCACGAGTCAATTTAGATTGGGGATTCCCAGTCCCGGCTGATCCAAATCATACGCTGTATGTGTGGTTCGATGCGCTGCTTGGATACGTCACGGCTCTGCTCGATCCTGACGATGAACCAACACTCGACAATGCGCTCAGGAAGTGGTGGCCCATTCGGACTCACCTGATCGGTAAGGATATTCTTCGATTTCATGCTGTGTATTGGCCTGCGATGTTGATGTCTGCCGGGTTGCCCCTTCCGGATTGTGTCTTTGGGCATGGATTTTTAACCAAAGACGGCCAAAAAATGAGCAAAAGCCTAGGCAATGTCCTTGATCCAGTTGCTCTGACTGAAAAGTATGGTTCAGATGCCGTTCGTTATTATTTCACGAAAGAAATCGAGTTTGGTCGAGATGGTGATTTTAGTGAACGCCGGTTTGTCAATATTTTGAATGCGGAGCTTGCCAATGATTTAGGTAATCTGCTCAATCGAACCTTGAAGATGGTTTACAAATATTGTGACGGCCATGTTCCATCGATTGGCGCTAATGCAATTTCAGACGAAAACGTTTTGAAGTTGAATGGTGCTTCGCTAGGTGAAACCGTTGTTGATGCTTTTTCTAAACTGTCATTTAGTTCGGGATGTAGTGCTGTTCTATCGATCGTTCGAGCGAGCAATAAATACATCGATGATGAGGCCCCGTGGAGCTTGTACAAGCAAGGTAATCTTGACGCAGTCTACGAGATTTTATATTCCGTCTTAGAGTCTGTTCGTCTGTCGGCTTATCTACTCTCTCCGATTATTCCGAATCTTAGCAATGCTGTATATCAGCAACTTGGGTATGTAGTGGATTTCAATTCTGATGAAACGCCCAAGGAATTAGACTTTACCGAGCACTGCTCATGGGGAACGTTACCCAACGGTCAGAAACTCGGTGATCCCAAACCAATCTTTCAAAAATTGGAGCTTCCCGAATAAACGTGTCATGGTGCAGATAGGCACAACTATGAGATCAACTCGTTCACGCTAGAAAATCAATGACGGCGATGCCCCCAACCTCAAACAAGGTCCTTTTATTTCATCGCCAACGATTGCTTTAAACGCTCCTTAATTAATTAAACACCTCTTTAAAAACTCCAGGGAACCATTCATCCATGATTAGCGATAATTTCGAAACGAGTACTATCTTTACGCCAGAACAGGTTTTAGAGAATCGAGGCCGTGTTGCCATCTTTATTGACGGTTCAAATTTGTTCTATGCAGCGTTGCAGCTTGGGATTGAAATTGATTACACCAAGTTGTTGTGTCGGTTAACAAATGGCTCTCGACTGTTACGCTCCTTTTTCTATACAGGAGTCGATCGCACCAACGAAAAGCAGCAGGGATTCTTATTGTGGATGCGTCGTAATGGATATCGCGTCATTTCTAAAGATCTGGTTCAACTGCCTGATGGGTCTAAAAAGGCGAACTTAGATGTAGAAATCGCTGTTGATATGATGGCGCTCATTGGTTCTTACGATACGGCTGTTTTAGTCAGTGGTGACGGTGACTTGGCCTATGCCGTTGATTCGGTTAGCTATCGCGGGGTGAGGGTCGAGGTTGTTAGTCTCCGTTCGATGACGAGCGATAGTCTAATCAACGTGTCTGATCGGTACATCGATTTAGACACCATCAAAGAAGACATTCAAAAAAATCCACGGCATCAGAGCTATACCTACCGGCCGCTGACTGGCCTGGAAATGGTTGATGAAGCCGATATTGGATAAGCTCGTGGGTCTCATGGTTGAGCGATCGCCGCTTTTCTGATTGTCACTG
>JBCBLF010000219.1:0-8486 GCA_038520475.1 Cyanobacteria bacterium J06627_8 | reverse complement strand
TTTTTGTGGGCGCGTACCGCGCCCACAACAATGTTTGTCTGAAAATTTGAATTGAGGAGTGCATTCAAAAACACAGAATTTGTTGTGGGCGCGTAACGCGCCCACAACAATGTCCCGAGGCCAGTAGCTACAGTTGCAATTATGTGCGAATTGAAGAGCAAACAAACTTCAGCGGGACGCCTGATGAACTGTCACCTGACTGGCTATAGATTCAAGGGCGCTGGTGAACTTTCCGCAGAATTAGATGGCGAGTCTTGGCCATTGAGGTGGGTGTCGTCGTTTTGGATCTGAGACGGAATGTAGTTAATGACTCGATAGACATCAGCGAGTTGCTCTTTACCTTTCAGCTCAATATGACCCCAAGGCTCAACATTAAATTGTTCGTTCAAGTATTCGAGGGTCTCTTGAGCAATGAGAATACGACAAATTCCAGGCTGACGATTTTTGAGACACGACTCAAGTCGAGCGGCGGTGTTAACACTATCGCCAATAACGCCGTATTCCAGCCTTTCTTTTCCTCCCAGGCTCCCCACAACAACTGGTCCTGTAAAGATACCAATCCGCATTTTGGCGGTTGCTCGCCCATGATTTTCCCAGACTTGATTTAATTCTTTGAGGCGATCGCCCATCGCTAAGGCACAGCGGACAGCCTGTTGGGCGTCTTGGGCAATTTCTTCTCCAGTTGTACGAGGCACGGGCACACCAAACACAGCCAAGAGACCATCACCCGTGAACTTGTTGATGATGCCACGATGCTCTTTCACCACCTCAACCATGACGTTGAGGTATTCGTTGATCCAGTCCATCAAGTCTTCAGGGGGCAAGTTTTCAGCTAGGGTGCTAAATCCTTTGATATCAGAAAACATCATGGTTGCGGTTAGCCGTTGCCCAGGTAATTTACCTGACTTCAGCAGGCGATCGCGGGATTCCCACAGCGCATCTGCAATTTCAGGCGATGCACTTTGCCCGAGGAGCGTCATCACCATTTTCTGCTGTTTATGGGCTTGCTGGGCCTGATAGGTAATAACGGTACCAGTGGTGAGTCCGATGGCGAGGGCAGGTGAGAGGATAGGAATCCAGCCATGGTTCAGAAATGTCACATAGCCAATGCTACTCAGCGTACCGATTATAACGATGGTGCTGATGCCCAGAATCAACGGGCGTCGTAACACCCAGGTCACAACTCCACTAACAACCGACCAGCCTAAAATCCATCCATGCTCAACCCATTGGGGCCAAAACCAGAACAATGGGCGATCGCCCAAAGCAACGTCCAGGATTTGACTCACGATATGAGCGTGGACGATCACTCCTGGCATCTTGACGTCTTGCTGACGGGCACTGCTATACGGCGTGACGAATAGGTCTTTTCGACTCTCAGCGGTTGTCCCGATTAAAACGATCCGATCGTTGACCAATGCTGGGTCAAACCGATTGTTCAACACATCAGAAAGAGACATTTGAGGGGCGATCGCCTCTCCACCCCTGTAGTCCATCACAATTTGATAGCCTCCGCTATCAAGGCGGTTATACCCTCCAGACCCAGCGGTAAGAGGAATCAGAACTGAGTCACCCAGCTGCATGAAATCCGAATTGAGCTCACTCGCCGTCGGTTGAATCCCCTCTTGAGCAAGATACATCAGTGCCGATTGAAGAGCGAAGGAGTAAAAGGTGCCGTCAGCACTTGAGCCAATGAGCAACGCCCGCCGAATACTCTCATCCGGATCAAGGAGCAAATCGTTAAAACCGATTTGCTCCCAGGACATATCGGGAGGTGGCGGGATGGTGTTTTCCGTCGAATCACCAAGCTTGGTAATGACAACAACGTTCTCAGTTTGCATCTGAGCGAGAAGAGAAGTCCACCCTGGAGGTTGAGGGGCATTCCGATGCAGGTCTAGGCCAATGACGCGGGGCTGATGTTGCTGTAGCGTCGATAGCGCATCTGCAATCACACGGTCTGGCGGAGTAATTTGTAGTTCTTCAATATCACGCTCAGTGATGCCAACGATCAAGAGTCGATCATCCAGCGGAGCCTCTCCTCTCAGCTGCGTCATTCGGTCAAATGCAATCAGCTCAAACGGCTCTATTTTGCCAAATACCTTGAGTCCTATCGTCAACCCTGTCGACGTTAGACTGATGACGGCGATCGCCAGGATGGCTTCATGCCAAGCGTTCAGACGCATACCTCTGATTGATCGTGAGATTGTCTGATAGAGCAGATGAAATGTCACAGGAGATGAACCACAACTGTTCAACCGAAAAATCAACCAAAAGATAAAAGTGCAGCAGACTCCAGATGCACCATAGCGCCCAATATCCTGTTTTCCGTTTGCAGAATATTTGAGCTACATTCGGCTCTGGTGAAATGCTGAACAATCGCTACAGTCAGTAGCCCTAGATCATCTTTGCGATACCAATTCTTCGAATTGGTGCGCTAAATATCTTTGTGCAACCCTCCCGAAGAGAGGGTTGCACAAAGATATTTAGCGCATCCATTTCCGGAAATGATATGAGTGCATGGAACGCGCTCACAAAGATACTGATGATATGGCTGAGCTAGCCACAGCTATATGTAGGATTTACAAACCCAAAATGAGCAGTCTGGACAATTCCGACAATTCTCAACACAGACTATCGGTCAGCTATCGCCGTCGCCCGTTCCATTAGGGCAAAGCAGCAAGCTGTTTGGCTGTGCATTAAGGAATCGGATGATCTGACCGTAGACCTACAGGGTTGGGACAGACACGTTTGGGAAAAGCCGCGTTCCGCACAACTTTTCCCAAACAGACTGGTTTGATGTCAGCTATGGCACAACATTGGACGTCCTCATATGAGGGCATCCAGCGATAGCCAACTGATGCGTGCACGACTGATGGATACCTTAAAGGTACCCAGAACAAAAGCTTGAAGATTCATCAAAGCCGACTTAGCGAGCATAGTGTTGAACGGCTGTCACTAAATAGTCGGTCCAGTGATTCACTAGATCATCGGTTGCGGCTTCAACCATCACCCGGATAACAGGTTCAGTTCCCGAAGCTCGAATCAGGACTCGGCCTTGGTCGCCCATGTCCGCTTCTGCTGTCGCGATCGCCTGCTGCACAACATCCGACGCTGACCAATTGCGGCGGCGCTCAGCATCCTCTACCCGCACATTTTTGAGTACCTGCGGATAGGTCTGAAAACTATCATCGATGAGGTCAGAAAATGAACATCCTGACCGCTGTACAAGACTGGCTAGATGGAGGGCAGTTAATGTTCCGTCTCCAGAAACGCTGTAGTGGGGACATAGGATATGACCCGATTGTTCACCACCAAGTGCGGCCTGTCGATTGACCATTTCTGCATGAACGTATTGGTCACCGACTGCGGTACGGACTAGGGTTCCACCTTGGTTATTCCAAGCCCGCTCAAACCCAAGATTAGACATGACCGTTGCCACAATGACATTATCGGGCAATTGGTCCGCCTGTTTGAGTGCACTTCCCCACAGATAGAGTATGTAGTCGCCATCAACAATACGACCCTTACCATCCACTGCAATCACTCGATCGGCGTCGCCGTCAAACGCAAATCCCATGTCTGCGCTGTGATTTTGAACAGCTGCCTTCAAGGACTCTAAATGGGTTGAGCCACAATTGACGTTGATGCGATCGCCGTCAGGCTGATCATGGAGACAGATGACCTCTGCCCCAAGCGCTTCAAATGCCATTGGAGCCAAGTTAACGGCCGCACCCCACGCCAAATCCAATACCACTTTGACGCCCTGTAGATCCGTGTTTGACATCAAGGGGCGATGGAGCGTGTTCAGATAGTCCATCAAGCGCTCTGAGCAGAGCGTATATCGATTCCACTGAGGAGAAGGAGCGATGGTTTGTAATGTGTGAGTCGTGTGATGTCGAAGCGTTTGCTCAATTTCAGATTGAATGCCTTTTGAAAGCTTGTGGCCCTGTGCTCCAAAAAACTTGATTCCATTGTCTTCTGGAGGATTATGACTCGCTGAAATCATCACGCCGCCCATGGCTTCTGACGTTGCGGTTAGGTGGGCAACAGCGGGAGTCGGGCATAGTCCAAGATGCCAAACATCAATTCCTGCGGCAGTGAGCCCAGCCGAAAGAGCGATCGCCAGGTAGTCGCTTGAGGTGCGAGAGTCCTGTCCGACAACGATCGGGGCGGTTGTTCCAGTAGATTGACTCAATACCTGACCCGCACAATAACCGACTTGAGCAGCCAGCGCTGGCGTCAACATATTGCTGGCCTTGCCGCGAATACCGTCCGTTCCAAACAATCGACCAGGCGGGAGGGTTAGACAATCCCAAAGCATCGAAGAATGATGAACATTCGCCTCTGCTAAGACATGTTCAGGCGAGGGCACGGCTAATGATGGTGCCTGCCAACCAGGAACTGAAGATAAAACCATATTGAAACTCGAAACACACTCTTCACACACAGAGGAGCATATCACTTCCATGAAGAATTACAACGTTTTTCAACGTTCTCTCTTTGGTGTGATTTTTGTCACTCTGCCTTGATTCTATGGGGCATTCCCAAAAATCCGCTCCCAAGTTCATAAACCAACATCCATGACATGCGCCGCAACTGAGGCGATGCAGGTTGTTTAATCTCTATGCACTACGGCACTATCAATACTTCAACCGGAATAATTCCAATCAAGTCGATCAGAACGTTTCGATTGAGTTCACTGTTGCCGGGGTTGTTTCCATTGATGTATTGCCGATCGAAGTCGGGGTGACAGCCATGACTCATAGGTTGGATAAACGGGCAATCGAGTAACGATCTCAATATCGTGAGGATGCAGAACCTGCATTAAATAGTCGGCAGAGAGATGAGGATAATCTGGATTAACTTCATCTTTTGGGCTAATACCGCCTAAATCTCGTGCACCCTCGCGAATACAGGCCAGCAAAATCTCAGGCTGCAACACCAAATTCGGAGGAATTTGTAGGGCAATGTCATCGAGCAACAGATCACGGGCGATCGCCACAAGCTGTGGCATTTGAGTCAGTTGAAAGGCTTGCCCAATATCGGCTTGCTGAGTTCCGGGACTATGGGGTTGAAGAATCACTTCTTGAATGTGTCCCCACTGATGATGAAGGCGGGCGATCGCCCGCAGCGTCTCTTTCCAGTCGTCTTCACTTTCCCCAATGCCGACAAGCAATCCCGTGGTGAAGGGAATCTGGAGCTGTCCGGCCCATTCCAACTGCTGAACCCGTGCAGCAGGTTCTTTACTCGGCGCATGGCGATGGACTGTTGTCATCAAGTGAGGCGTCAGTTGCTCCAGCATCAGGCCCATCGATACATTTACCTGCTTAAGCTGAGCCATCTCGTCATAGGTCAATGGACCCACATTGGTGTGGGGCAAAAATCCCATTGTCAGCGCAAGTTCACAGAGGAAATAAATGTGGCGCAACCAATCTGCTCGATTCTTGCTGTTGGGATGAACCTCACCACTGAGAATCAAGATCTCACTAATCCCTGTTCCCTTAAGTTCGTCTAATTTCTGAGTTGCCTGTCGAATAGACATCCAGGTGTCTGTTCCTGGATCGACTCGAAAATTGCAGTAGCTGCATCGGTTGAAGCATTCGTACGTCGGAACCAATGTGTAAGCCGGACTGTAGGTAACACGGATAGAAGACGCTAGCGTCGGTATCTGATGACCGACTGACCCTACACTATAGTTTTCTTCAACCGGCTTATTGACGGGCGGCGGTGGCGGCTTCATCATCTTCATCATTGAGTGCTTGCAATCCCTTTCGCTCAATTTCTGCCAACAACTGCATGAGTTGGTACCACACGAGGGCCCCTATGAGAATGGTCAAGGGAAGTGCAATTGCATAAGACAACTTCGTGGAAAACGCAAAAATTTCAACGGATGAGGCCAAGAAGAGGCAGATACCCATGCAGATGCCAGCGAAGGGAAGTTGAAGTGACACGCCTCGCAGGGCAGCCAGGTAGTCGGGAGTGCGATCGCGCAAATACTGTTCGACTGAGCCTTTGAGAACTGAGGCAAAGGCAAGTCCTGAAGTCAGGCTAGCAAACAGGCCCACAACAAGGAGCAAGTATGGGGCTTGAGGAACATCAAATGGAATCACAGGCAAGCCTCAGCAAAAACATCAATGGGAAAAAATCAATGGGAAAACAACCGTGATCAAGTCTATTACGAGATACCCACATTATTCTTCTTGTTGGGCTTATGGCGCCGTGCAAAATTGAACTAGCTTGAAAGCGTTGCACAGCAAAACCTTCAAGCTAGAACTCAGCCAATTAAATCGATAAGCCCAGTTTTAATCCAAAGAGGGCATGAAGCACCATGACACCCAGAGCGATGCTGCCTAAGTACGCGTGAGCCGTTCGAGCAGCTTTTCCTTTACTGAATCCAAACGCGGCGATCGCCCCATTAACCGACAACAACCCTAACACCAAGGACCCTGTCCAAAAGTGAGGGCTTTCGAGAAGCGGTTGCCCCTGCATAACCAAAGACAATAGGCCTCCCGTGTATCCCATCGCGAGGAACGCAAACATCAATGGGGCAATTTTCTTATGACTGGATAGATTCTCACTCACGGCACCTGATTCGGTCATCATGCGTCCTTTCCATCCAGTGATGCCAACGGCGCTACCCATCGCAAACACAACAATTCCCATCATGAGTGGATGGCCCCAATGGACTATGGGCTCAGGTGTATTGAGCTGTGAAAACCAGGATGCGATTGGCTCTAACGATTGACTTAAGCTCGTTGATATAGACATGACACGATTCTCCAACTGCGATAGTTTCCAACTGCGATGACGCGAGCGTCGAGTTCTCAAACGATTCTGCTGGCTTCAAAGGTATGGCGCTAGGACACACAAACTCCATCAAGCGATCGTCCGATGATTCATGTGAATGTGAACACGTTGACAGTGATCCCCCAGCGCAAGCACTCAAGCCGTTTGGAGCAGTGCTCCAAAAACCAGGTTATTTGGTTAAGAAATATTACGCTCATTGTAAAAGAAGGTGCCTTTTTTTCGAAGTGTTTTCTAGTCAAGACAATACAAAGTTGAGGCATTTAGGCGCAGAAATCATTGAATTCCCCACATCCGTTAGGAGTTTGTTCGGGTGCAGTTCTATACTCGTGAATAAAGTTTTAATTACCAATATCCTTAGAACAACCAACACGCTTAGAACAGACAGCTATTTTGCATGGAGAAATTAACACTCGCAGACATCGCCCAATATCGCTCGGCCCTCTCCTCACACCCGGAAGCCATGTTGGCGCTTGAAATGATTGAAGATTGCGAAGGAGATGTAGAAGATGCTGCAATTTCCATTGCGTTGCAAGTTGGGCAAGAACCCGACCGCACAGATCAATGGCTAGATGGGCTAGCAAAACGATGGCGGGCGACACTATGTCGTCATGATTTGCGGGAAGCACTAGAGCAAGGCAAATTATTACCCGTGGTCGAAACCTTAGCGACAGAAACGACATTGCCGGTCAAGTTAACTGTTCCGGTTATCATCTGTGTGTTACAGACTGGGGTCGATCGCTTTTGTCAACCACTCGACGAGAGCCTAAAACATTTCGGCTCTTGACACCTTAATCCTGGTAATCCTCAATTTGAGGATCGGTAACTTAGAAAGCCGTAATTAAACGTGCAACAACTGTGTTGCTTGACGACTCACCCATGCATCTCCGTTCAATTGATACGTTACGAATACGCCGATGGCGAAGAATGACCGTTGCGGCAGCGATCGCCGGACTAAGTGCCTTCAGCAGTGTCTTAACTGGACTGTTTTCAGCCAGAGCGGTTACAGCAGAGACTCATCTCGGTGTGTGCGAAGCAGAGGTGTCAGGGGCGATCGCCGCTATCATCAACCAGCCTCAGTTCCGAAATGCTCGCTGGGGAATTCGAGTCGAAACGCTCGGAACGTCATCGACGCTGCCTCGACTTATCTACAACCAAGAGGGCGATCGCCTCTTTGTGCCCGCGTCGAATGTGAAGCTATTAACCACCGCTGCGGCCCTTGATCGACTTGGGGCTGATTTTCGCATTCGCACCTCAGTTTATGCCAGTAACACAGCCCCCAATAGGGCAGAATTGCGGCTTGTGGGTCGAGGAGATCCCAGTTTGTCTGATGATGATTTAGCCGATCTTGCCCGACAGGTAAGCGATCGCGGTATCCGGCAAGTTGCATCGCTGGACATTGATGACCGTTATTTTCGCTCGGATGCCATCAATCCCAATTGGGAATGGGAAGACGTGCAGGCTGGATATGGTGCGCCTGCGACAAGCCTCATTCTCAATCGGAATGAGATTCGAGTGGTCGCCTATCCTGGACGAGTGGGTCAGCCCGTCCGCATTGAGTGGCTGGATGACGTTGACGATAGTCAGTGGCAAATTGTGAATCAAACCACGACAGTCGCCTCTGGAGGAGGGTTTACGTGGGTGGGTCGAGATCTCAGTCGCCCGATTCTCTATGTCTATGG
>JBCBLF010000218.1:0-8524 GCA_038520475.1 Cyanobacteria bacterium J06627_8 | reverse complement strand
GTTAGAACATTTATTTTCAGGAAAGCCTCGTGTCGCGAGGCTTTCCTGAAAATAAATGGATTAAGCGCGTAGCGCTATGGGAAATAAAAAAGGAGTGGGGGTAAGGTACGCGATACATGCCTTACCCCCACTCCTTTATGAATTTTGCTAGATCGTGAATTTGAGCCTATCGAGGAATAAAGAGGAGACGGTTGTACCACTCGCCACCATCATTATCACTGGCAACCCAGTAGCCAGATTCAGTCACCGCTAAGCTCTCTACTTTATCGGCCAACCAGCTATGGTTCTCAACTAAGTCAGTCACCAGCGTTTTCTCAACGGTGTCCCCCTCAGAGAGTCCATCGAGAGAGATGCGATAGATGCGCTTGATGCGAACATTCGCCGCTCCGTTTTCGCCGCCTTGGTTATCCCGCTCGATAACAAGGAAACTGCCATCGGTGTCTCGGGCAATTTCGCTGAGGCCGACCCAACTGTCTTCGACGTTATCACCATCGAGTGGGTACATGTAATACGACCACGTCTCCGACTCGGTGTCATATTCGCCAATGCGAACCATGCCATCTGGGTCACCGTCAAATTCTCGTTGAATGGCAACGTAAACGCTGCTGCCATCTGCACTCGTAGTGACGCCTTCGAAACCAAAGCGGCTAATTGCTTCGGCATCAGACTCAGCAAGCGTAATTTCTTGTTGAACAGCACCCGACTCATCCACATGGATGAGAAGGTTAGGGCGCTCTCGACCTTCGCGATTGTCGCCTTCGCTAACCAACCAAAAACCACCGTCGGGATGAATGGCAATGCCTTCTAGGTCATAGCCTACGGGTTCGCCATCTTTGGTGATGGTCAATGCAGTGAGTACGTTTGCGCGGTCTCTCAGGAGATTGATGGTGTAGATGCGCGAAGGGGCAAATGCATTATCGGGTACAGCATAGAGCACACTTGAATTATCTGGCGAAGCGACCATGCCACTCAATGCACCAAATGGAATGCTGAGATTATTGCTTGAGACTAATGGTTCATTCTCGCTGTAGCCACTTTCGAAGAAGGGAGAGGCACGGAAAATATCGATGGTGCCGTCGTCTTCGTTGGAGGTCAGCAACAGGTTTCGCTCAGGAATCGCCAACACGCCTTCTGGTGCTCGTCCAGTTGGATAGAAGTTGATAAATCGAGGAGATTCGATGTTGCTGATGTCGTAAATCAGAATGAAGCTGCCGCGCTCAGAGGTGACAAATGCAAAGGGGCGATCGCCAAACTGCGCTGCGGTTCCCCCTTCAAGCTCAACGCCACGGTTTTCAGAGCGTCCTTCTGGATATTGTCCGTGCCAGACTGCGAGTTCTTCTGCACTACTGCCGCTGTCATAAACCACGTTGCCCTCTAGGTCGAAAATCGACCAGCCTCGTCCTCCTGACCAGATACCATCGTCAAATCGTTCGAGATCGGTGTCGCCTTCATTGAGCGTGATGATGTGCTGTCCATCTGGAGTGAAAGTAATGGTGTCAGGTTCGCGGCGACCTTCAAACGGCTCAACGAGTAAGACGTCATCGTCTTCGACTAAATCGGCCCGTTCATGAACAGAGGTACCTGCGGAGAAAATTTGTGTAATGGATTCAGACTCAACATCGAGGATGGCGATCGCATTATTTTCTTGAAGGCTAATTGCAGCAATCTCACCATCAGGACGAATCGATACAAATTCTGGCTGTGGATCGGAGGCATAGTTCACGCCTTCAATGCCAGATAAGTCCAGTGCTACTTCGGTTAAAGTCGAGTCTTCAGGCGAAGCATAGTCAATTGCAACGATGTTAAGCGAACCAGGGCGATCGCCTGGCAAGCTGTCTTCATCTTCCTCGTCTTCAATAGCGATGATGACTTTTTCTCCGTCTGGTGTGATGGCAACGCTGTCAGGGCCAATACCTGCGAGTTGAAGCTCAGCAACACGGGTTTGAGAGGCGACATCAATAAACACCAGATAGCCTGGATCTTGTTCAAGAATGTCATCGGTGTCTAGCACAGCGGCGATCGCATATTGACCATTCGGCGTAATGGCAACGGATGTAGGCTCACCGAATTCAGAAACATCCACCGTACCGAGTTCGACTGGATTCTCAGCATCAGAAATATCAATCATGCCGATGACTTGATCATCTGCATTGGTGTAGGCCAACAACGTACCCTCAGCATTTGCGCTGATGATTTCGGCAACAGCGCCATCAACGACGTAGCGAGTGACCGGCACAAAGCTTCGAATCTGTGCATCGCTGACACGTGCACCGCCCAAAACTAGTGTCGTCGAGATCAACGAAACAGATGCAAGCGTGCGAACAGATGGATTAACCATGACTCCTTACCCCAATTCCACAGCTCATTCGCAGAAATGGCATTAACACCAATGTCGCGAATTGGATCGACGAATCAAATGAGGAACACCATCAAACAAAGGTTGGCCGCAGCGTTTGGCCTGACTACGCACGCGTGTCCCCATAAATCAGTCGATGGGAGTATAAAACGAAGCGACACGTTTTTCGTTTATGAAAAGGTTAAGGGGATGATTGAAATCATGATGAAAAGCATTGATGAGGACCTCACAGGCATCAATCATGATGTCTAGCCTGAGTGACGTAATGAAGCATACCGAGACAGCAAGCCAGACAGCCAAGCAATAAAATACGAAATTTTCACTAATAAGTACGTAATAACACAGGCGATATTAAAAATTAAGGCCAATCAAAATTCTTATCAAGAAAAGATTTCCAAATTTATTCGTAGAACTGAGTAAAATCTCAGCCTCATCAATTGATACTTTTCACTGAGCCAAGTTGACCATACGTTGAGATATAGTTAGGAAAATTAATGTTTGTTGCATGAAGCAATATTTCTTTGTTTTACGCGACTTTAGAACTGACGCTTATTGGGTTCAACACTATGGGCGATCGCACAAACAACTCTCTGCCACTACACGAACTTTATGCAAAATTCGCTGGGCAGCATGAAGATGCTCACGACATTATCTACTGTGGGATGCGGCAACTACTCAAGCATCATCACCCCGCAACGCTACTGATGATTGTTCAGGGGGCCCTGCAAGACGAACTCGACGCAATCCACTCGTCAGTCGATAAGGATCAGCTCAAACCCTATGCGGTTCTTCTCTCTGAAATGATTGACCGTCTTTATCTTGAAGAACAGTTCTACGACAAAAAACCATAACATCAAGCTTGGATGATATAGCCGTCGCCAGTTCCGTTAGGACAAGAGAGCGAGCCATTTGGCCATACGCTAGGGAACCAAATGATACTCGGTGTCCTTGCCTAAATGGCTAAAGCTATATTATCCCTTGACTGTTAGAAGGGAGCATTCCAGTCTTGAAACCCATTTAGAAGAGAGGGTTGGAGCAACCCTCTCCTCTAAATGGGTTTTAGGGAAACATATGAGCCCTACTAGACATTGGCCCTACTAAAACTTTTGCATCTGATCGCTGAGATGACTGTCTGGAAACAGATCAATGCCGACAGCGGATTTTGTCAGATAGGCCAGAAGAAAAATGCCCATGCTGATCAATACATTGATACCGACGAGTAGGGCGATCGCCACAATGACGTTTCCAATGCGGGCCACAGGCGATGGAACATATGACCGACGGGATTGGCGACGATCTTTTCCGACAAACAAGACTACATAAAAGCGTGAAACCAGTAGGTCAACGCCGAATCTCAAATCAACAATTTTTGGGGATGGTTTCGGGAGCGCAGCAGCAACAAGCTCACGGACTGCGCTTAGCTGAATGGCCGTCAGGCTATCTCGAACATCAGCATCCATTGTGTTGATGACATCCTCTGCGGTTCGTTTGTCATCGGTTAGAGATCGACGTGATGGTTCATCCCATTGAGCTGATGACGATGACGAGGATGTCGAATGCGAGTCAGGGGATACGTTCATGGATTAGTTGAGTCGGCCATGACTGCCGTTGCTAAATACCGGAATACCCTTTGGCATAAAGTACCCATCCACTTCCCAGTGCTATCGACGAAAGCGCAACAAGCATTGATTTTGAATGACGTTTCTTCATGCCAATTACGCTGAGCACAATGGTCATTGGAGGTTCAGCAGTAGCCAATAATCCAACTAAGGCGATCGCCCCAGCCCAAAACAATAGAAATACTGATGCCCAAAACTTAGCAGCTTTGTCAGGAATCTCGGTTCCCCATACAACTGGCCATGCCTTGATCACAGCACCTGCTGACGTAAAACTCACGACCCAAGCACTGCTCAACACAATTCCATCCGTACCCTTTGTTGCCAAATAGATGGCTAGGCTAAAGGTGATCAACCAAATCACCCAAGACACCTGAAAAGCGGCCAATAGCCAACCCACACCGATTAACCCCATCGTCACTAAACACAGATGAAGTAGGGGCAAGATGACAGAAAATTTCTTTAGAGTTAATTGCTGCATGTCCTCAGTTACAGGGTTTCACTGAGATAGGACTTACGCATTTTGGGAGTCATGACGGGCCGCGCCTGCCATGCCCCTCACCAAATGCACTAGACGGAGTGGACATGCGTAAGTCCTGTGAGAGTGATGTTGAATATTGTTGAATATTAAAACTGGCTTGAGTAGTGCCAGCAGAGCGGTGCACCAGCCCCCAATCTGTCACCATCCTATGCAAGCAGGCGCCACAATTCCTCAGCAATCATGACTACATTAGGCATTGATTGCATTTGATTCGTTGTTGGCTGCACAAGGTTTGTCGAATTAAAAATAGAATGGATCTACAGTAGATACTCTGAGTTGACTGACATCTGGCAAAACGTTTCGGGTTAACCGCCTGTTTTCTCACTGTCGTTTCATTCTCACTGTTGGTCTCTTAATCGCACCGCTAGGGTCATGACAGTCACTATTAAAAAAATCCTTCAAAACAAACAAGAAGGTCGTCCGATCGTTGCACTAACCGCCGCTGACTATTTAATTGCCCAGCTTGTTGACCAGGCTGGAGTGGATCTCATTTTAGTTGGCGATAGTCTTGCAATGGTGACGTTAGGCTATGAAACAACTCTGCCCGTATCCCTAGACGAAATGCTGCATCACGCCAAAGCAGTTCGTCGGGGAGTTACGAATGCCCTTGTCGTCGTCGACTTACCGTTTCTCAGCTATCATGCCAGTCGAGAACAGGCCGTCATCGCAGCAGGCCGCGCGCTCAAAGAAACTGGCGCACAAGCGGTCAAACTTGAAGGGGGCTATCCCGAAATGGTTGACACCATCACGCATCTTGTGAGCATTGGCATTCCTGTTTTGGGTCATGTTGGCTTAACGCCCCAAGCGGTTCACCAGTTTGGGGGCTTTCGCAAACAAGGTAAGTCTCGGGAATCGAGTGAACAAATTTTAGAAGAGGCGATCGCCCTTGAAGCGGCTGGTGCCTTTGCGATTGTTCTAGAACATATTCCTGCTGAACTGGGACGTTCAATTTCGCAAAAGCTGACTATTCCAACCATTGGCATTGGTGCAGGTCCCTATTGTGATGGGCAAGTGCTGGTGACAGCTGATGTGTTGGGCCTCTCTGAATGGCAGCCGCCTTTCTCAAAGAGCTACGCCAACTTGCGAGAAACAGTTGCCGGAGCGATTCAATCGTACGCAACGGATGTTCGCAATCATCAGTTTCCAGAGCACTCAACATCCTGATTTCGGCGTAGATACAGCATGAATGATCGGTCGCATCACCCCAGTTCTCTGAATCATCCGATTGTGGAACAAAGTTTTGCCATTATCGACCGCGAGATGGGTGACCATAATTTTTCTCCTGATCACTATGCGGTTGTGCAACGAGTGATTCACAGTACGGCAGACTTTGAGTTCAAAGATTTGCTTGTCTTCAGTCCAAGCGCTGTCGAACAGGCGATCGCCGCCCTTCGAAACCAGATGCCCATCATCGTTGATGTCAATATGGTGAAGCAAGGCATCCAGGGGATGGTGGCGAAAACCTTTCAGAATGCCATTCATGTTGCGGTTAATCAGGTCGAACAGGCCAGCCCTGGAAAAACTCGAACAGAAACAGGGATAGAGCAGTGTCTTCGACACTATCCAGAGAGCATTGTGGTGATTGGCAACGCACCAACAGCATTGCTGGCGATGTGTGAGGCAGTTCAAAACGCTCAAGCACAGCCCAGCTTTGTCATTGGAGCCCCGGTCGGCTTTGTCTCCGTCGTAGAATCCAAAGCAGCACTTGCACAGGTGGATCTCCCTCAGATTCGAGTCACGGGTCGAAAGGGCGGCTCGGCGGTCGCAGCAGCAATTCTCAATGCGCTGATTGTGCGAGCATGGCAAGGCGACAGAACGGCAGAAACCTAGATGGTCGAAACGCGCCGCCAAGAACATTAGAAGCGAAGGGGTAAAGCGGTGAGGAGAGATGACGGGGAGGAGTGCACCCCAATTCATGTGGTTGGGATTGGACTGGATGGAGTGGAGGGATTAGCCCCTGCAATTCGGCAGCTCATTGATCAGGCAACTTTGTTGGTGGGGGGCGATCGCCATCTCAGCTATTTTCCCGACCGTCCGGCACAGGTCTGTCGATTGGATGCGTTCCCTATGGCGATCGCAACGATTCAAGAACACCTAATCGTTCAGCGATTTTCTCAGGTTTCTCAATCTCAAACGGACATCTCATCATCCGAACGATTAGAGTCGTCAGAAACGAAACCACTGAACTCTAGTCATTCCCTAGCCGCAAGGCCACAAGTTGTCATTCTCGCGTCCGGCGATCCGCTCTTTTTTGGGATTGGACGCCTGCTGCTCCAGGAGTTTTCGTCCCAAAACATCACGTTTCATCCCCATGTCAGTTCAGTTCAACTCGCGTTTAGCCGCATCAAAGAGCCCTGGCAGGATGCACTGATACTCAGCGTCCATGGTCGCTCCTTGGAATTATTAGAAGATGCATTCAAGAAAGATGCAGATAAGATGGCCGTCTTGACCGATCCTCATCACGATCCAGTGGCGATCGCCCGTCTGCTGATTGCGATGGAGCGCCCTCACTACTACACACTCTGGGTCTGTGAAAACTTGGGCAGTTCAGACGAAATCGTCCAATCCTATTCCGCTCAAGACCTTGCAGCTCTGCCATCCGACACGTTTTCGGCCCTGAACGTAGTGATCCTCATTCGTCAGCTCGACTTCGAAGGGAAAGAAATTCCGCCAAATCACCTCCCTATGATTGGCATTCCTGATGCTTACTTCGCCAGCTTTAGCGATCGCCCTGGACTGATGACAAAGCGCGAGGTTCGACTCATGATTTTGGGTGAACTAGCACTGACACCCAGCTCTGTCATTTGGGATGTTGGTGCAGGCACCGGTTCAGTGTCAATTGAAATGGCGCGGCTCTGTCCGTCTAGCACCATCTATGCCATTGAAAAAACGGCAGCTGGCATTCACCTCATTCGTACCAACAGCCAGCGATTTCAGATTAATACGATTCATCCCATTCAGGGGAATGCACCCGCCTGTCTGACAGAGCTACCCACTCCAAATCACGTATTTATCGGTGGGAGTGGAGGAGAACTGGTTTCAATTTTGAATGACTGCCTAAATCACCTGGCTGCAAACGGAACGCTCGTCGTCGCACTTGCGACCCTAGAGCGACTGAGCGAAGCCCTGCAATGGATGAATAGTGATGTTATTCAGGACAGCATTGCTGAGCATCGGTTTCTGACATGTCAATTCTCTCGTTCAGTCCCTGTTGGCTCACTCACTCGATTGTCTCCAATCAACCCGGTTCACATACTGACATTGAGAAAAGCACGCTAATTCTCTGGGTCGCGACAAGCTGACGGCGTTTCTTCCAGAGCCTGTAGCGACTCAAAAAACTGTCATCACTCACAATCGTCTGACCAGGATTCAGCGAAATCCGAGGTCAACGGCGATGCGGTGGGCACAGGCAAATCCTGAAAAGGCAACGGCGTTGAGTCCTTGTCCAGGAAAGGTGCTGTCACCCACACAATAGAGTCCAGGAACCGACGTTTTGTTAAACGGCATCCCCAGCAAGCCCAACAATTTCTTTGATGGAATAGGGCCGTAGGTTCCATCGTCACGCCCTAGAAATCGGCGGTGAGTCCGCGCAGTGCCAATTTCTTGATAATCGAGTGCAGCGCCAATTCCAGGGAAAATCGCTTCTAGTCGCGTAATCAGCTGATTGGCGATCGCCTCTTTCTTCTGCTCATACTCACTGGAAGATAGGTTTTGCCAGTCTTCAATCCAGCTAGGAGTAAACACATGGAAGATATGGTGATTGTCCGGTGCGAGCGATGGGTCCAGCAGTGAAGGAATCGACACAAAGATGGTTCCATAGGCATCTTCCATCGTTGCCCAGTCTTCCAGAATGATGTGGTGACATTCCGCATCTGCGGCGAGCACATCTGCCCTGACGCCAAGGTGCATGCTAAAGAAGCTCGGAGACTTTTGGTAGCGATTGCGCCATCGCTTTTCCTTTCCAGGCAGCGTCTTCCCAGGAAGTGCTTCTTGGGACACAAGCTTATCGAA
>JBCBLF010000217.1:0-8556 GCA_038520475.1 Cyanobacteria bacterium J06627_8 | reverse complement strand
TCCAACAGCACATCATCGTCATTTTGAGCCCGTTGTCGTGCTGTTGGATGATTTGGAGTCGAATTCAAACTCAGCATCGGCGTCATCTGAAGATGATGGGACAAACCAAGCACGTGCTGATCGTTCGTCATCTGACGATAATGAGTCATCGTCTCAATCCAATGAAGCCCCAGAGGCCGATATTCCTCCTGAACTGGCTGCGATTCCGCCTGTAGAAGAGCGATTAGCGGAGGCTGAGGGGGCGATCGGTAGGACAAGGGGAGAAGCAGAAAATCTAGAACTATCCAGCTCGAACACCCGCACCCTCCGTCAAGAGGTGCTAGAGACATCTGATTTTGCACTACCTGATGCGGGTCGAGCTCCTGCACCTCAAGTCACAGAGGACGTTCCCCCCTCTGGTAGCCTGCCTCAAGTTGATGAAGTGCGTGCCTATTTCCAGCGATCGTGGCGTCCCCCTGCAGATTTGGATCGATCGATTGAATATCAGTTAATTTTGAATCCAAACGGTACCCTAGCTCAGGTCACGCCATTGGGACAGACGGCACGACAGTATGTCGCGCAAGCCAGAATTCCAATCATTGGAGAACCGTTTGTGTCTCCTATTGAGAATGGGGCTCAACCTCGAATTCGTCTGATTCTTCAGCCAGATGGTCAGGTGCGTTCCTTCTTAGAATCCTGGGAATAAAGGTTTTCAATGCTCAAACTTGCTGATCTGTCAACTCAATTCTCCAAACATATTGACTGAAATCTATACCGATTCGGTCAATATGAAGTTTTTAAGTGAAAACATTGACATTTACAGGGGTGATGTACACTAATCACCAAGAGCGTTCAGGCATCCGTGTGGAGTCGCTATTACGCCATTGGGGTACTTATCTTGCACCATCCCTTTCTATCGCTAAGGAAGAGCACCTGGTTCAAGTTAATCTGTGGAGCCAGTTATCAGCACCTCCCTAGCATTCGCAGCCTTATTGTTTCGTATGCCTTAGCAGGCGCTGATTGTATTGATATCGCAGCTGATCCTGCTATCGTTTCGATGGCGCGTACTGCACTCGACATTGCCGACTCGTTGCGAGGTTGTCCGTCGCTTCAGGATATTGCAACTAGTCAAGGGCGTCCATTGTTGATGGTTAGTCTCAATGATGGAGAGGATCCCCATTTCCGGAAAGCAACCTTTAACCCAGCGCATTGTCCCAGTGATTGTCCGCGTCCCTGCGAAAGGATATGTCCTGCTCATGCGATCGCCGTTACGCCAGGTAGACATTTAGCATCAGAATCAGAAGGCGTGACTCAAGACCGCTGTTACGGATGTGGTCGCTGTATTCCGGTTTGTCCGATCCAAGCCATTACGACCCACGCTCACACAACGGATCTTGGCACGTTAGCAGCTTCAGTGTTGCCACATGTCGATGCGATTGAAATCCATACTCAAGTGGGCCGTGTGGATGCATTTACAACTGTTTGGCAGGCGATCGCCCCGTTCGTCTCACACCTTAAGCTAGTTGCTGTCAGCTGTCCGGACGGCGAAAATCTCATTCCGTATCTGCGGCAGCTTTACGACATGATGATTCCAACCCCCGCACGGCTCATTTGGCAGACCGATGGCCGTCCGATGAGTGGCGATATTGGGAACGGGACGACCCATGCAACCATCCGTTTAGCGCAAAAAGTGCTCAATGCAAATCTGCCAGGGTACGTTCAGTTGGCAGGTGGAACCAATGCCCATACCGTACCCAAACTGCATCATCTTCAGTTGTTGAATGGTCATAATCGTCTTGCAGGCGTCGCGTATGGCAGTTATGCGCGATCGCTGCTTGACCCCATTCTTGGTGCTGCCGATGCCCTAGGCGAAGAGGGCGACTTTAAGCTAGAGCATCACCCAACACTGCTCTTGCAAGGGGTTTTTGCAGCATATCAGCTTGTTTCACAGCTAAAAGGAGGAAGCTTCCACTCGACGGATCACGATCCAATTGATAGACCGTGTACGGATTTGTCTAATGTTCGATGGCGATTCTCACCTAGCGAGATGCCCATTATTTCGTAATGATGAGACTATGCCTTGAAGAATATGTATTCGATTGCTTTGAATTTCAATTGCCTTGGAGATGTCTGATCAGGCTTGCATCGCTTGATTCTCCGCTGCACCGCATTGCATTCACATATGCAGGCTGTAGCGTCGCTAGATTTTAGGGAACTTTTATACCAAATCCAATCCTGAACCTTCAAAACTAATTTTTCGTCGCCATCGCATGATGTGCGTATTCTGCGAAAAATTAAGCGTTGGTTTTTTGTTGATGGATTTTGTATAGCATCTATCGAATCTAATCGGACTTGATATCTGGTAACGACCTTACTGGAAGATAGGTCGATTCTCAAGCAAAATAGGCACCTTTGTACTGCTTGCGTTGCGTGTTTCAATCCATGCGTCGTCAACGGTCCAGGGTTTCTCTGTACGACAACCGTTTAAATGAAATCCACTATGATTCGCAATACTGATTTGAGAAGTGATGCGGCTCAGTCGAACGTTTCGACGACTCGCTTCAGGTTAGCCCTCTCTTCTATCTGTGCAGGCTCTGCAACATGCTCGGACTGGGAAGGCCGAGTGCCGATTAAACGGCAAGGCGCGACGCCCCTCTTAGGCTGCAATCTGGCAACCTAAGTTCGTTGATTGCCCAAGAGTTAAGCCTTTCATTATATTCATCTGTACCCTATGACCTTCAATAGTCATTCCAATTTTTCACTTAAGCGCCCTCAGTTGTCTCCCCCTACTGTCAACCGTGAAGCTCCTCCAGATAATCTTGAGGTACACGAATGGGTCGCTGCCGATGATTTGAGTCAACTGCTAGATGTTCTTCCGCAAGTGATTCGCGATCGCATTGAACATCACCCCAACAGGGAAAAGCTCGTCGAAATCGTGATGGACCTGGGACGGCAAGCAGAGGCTCGGTTCCCTGATACAACTGAATACCTGACAGAAAACCCCATAACGGATGACGATATTCAATATTGTGTGAATCGAATTGGCGAATTCAGCGGAGACAATCGGGCTGGAATTGAAAAAACGCTGCATCGCATTAGCGCAATGCGCAATCGATCTGGAAAAGTGATTGGACTGACCTGTCGCGTTGGCCGTGCCATCTTTGGAACCATTGGCATGATCCGAGATTTGGTTGGGCGGGGTCACTCAATTCTGATGCTAGGGCGTCCAGGCGTCGGAAAGACGACCGCGCTGCGTGAGATTGCTCGCGTGTTAGCCGATGAGTTAGACAAGCGCGTGGTCATTATCGACACATCGAATGAAATTGCAGGCGATGGTGATGTCCCTCACCCAGCAATTGGTCGTGCTCGACGGATGCAAGTTGCTCGGCCTGAGCTACAGCATAAAGTGATGATTGAAGCCGTCGAAAATCACATGCCTGAAGTCATCGTGATCGATGAGATTGGAACTGAGCTAGAGGCATTAGCAGCCCGAACCATTGCTGAACGAGGTGTTCAGCTAGTAGGCACGGCTCACGGCAATCGCATTGATAATTTGATGAAAAACCCGACGCTTTCCGATTTGGTGGGCGGCATTCAATCTGTCACCTTGGGAGACGACGAAGCGCGGCGACGGGGCAGCCAAAAAAGCGTATTGGAGCGTAAAGCTCCGCCGACTTTCGAGATTGCCATCGAGATGCTAGAGCGACACAAATGGGTGGTACATGAGAATGTCGCGGAAACGGTCGACCACCGGTTGAGGGGGCATCGCCCGGACCCACAAGTCCGTACTGTCAAGGAGAATGGAACTGTTGCAATTACCCATGAAGCGGTCGATCAACCGGCTCAATCTGGAGCAATTCCATTGCGTCCACTCGGGGATGCTGGGTCCTTTGCCATGGGAGGATGGCGGTCGTCAGGGCGCATGTCGCCTGTTGCTGGCGGTTCTCGAAAATCGAAGCGAGGCGATCGCCTATTTTCGGCTGAGAGCACCACAATCGTCCCTGAAGCCCAGTCGTTTAGCGAGATGCTGGATGCATCACTATCTGGGGCTTCAACCCTTGCATCCGATGGGTTTAGCAATCGATTACCGAGCACCAGCATTGATGGTGAAGCCGCTCCAATTCGCATCTATCCCTATGGAGTCAGTCGTCAAAATATCGAGCAGGTGATTCAGACGCTGAATTTCCCTGTTGAACTCACCAAAGACATTGACAGTGCCCATGGGGTGCTTGCTTTGCGATCGCACGTCAAAAACCATTCGAAGCTGCGCCATATGGCAAAAGTTCGTCAGCTTCCAATTCACACCATCAAGTCCAATAGCGTTCCACAAATTATTCGTGGACTCCAGCGACTGCTCGACATTGACAATGCCTTTGATGAGTCGATTGACTTGAATGTGTTTTCCCGGAATGGCGATGACGATGAGATTGAAGCCCTTGAAGAGGCGCGACTCGCTGTTGAGCAAATTGTCATTCCAAAAGGACAACCAGTTGAATTGCTGCCTCGGTCTGCAACGGTGCGTAAAATGCAGCACGAATTGGTGGAGCACTATCGACTCAAATCCACTAGTTTAGGTGATGAGCCAAATCGTCGGTTACGTATCTATCCTGCATAGGAAAACAAAATGTCTTAAAAGCAGTGCGGTACAGGTGTATGACCATATGCCTCTACCGCACTTTTGTTTTTCTAACCGTTGGAGAGGCTGGCTTCACGATCTAAAAAAAAGGTCACTCCCTAAAAGGTCACCACCGAGCGAATGGATTCGCCTTCATGCATGAGATCAAACGCTTCGTTGATTTCCTCAAACGGCAAGACATGGGTAATCAGGTCGTCGATGTTGATTTTTCCGTCCATGTACCAGTCCACAATTTTCGGCACATCGGTGCGTCCCTTGGCTCCACCAAAAGCCGTCCCTTTCCAGACTCGCCCTGTCACCAGTTGAAACGGACGGGTGCTGATTTCTTGGCCTGATCCAGCAACGCCAATAATGACACTGACACCCCATCCCTTGTGGCAACATTCCAACGCTTGTCGCATGACATTCACATTACCAATGCATTCAAACGAATAATCTGCTCCTCCGTTTGTGAGATCCACCAAGTAAGGAACCAGATCGCCCTCGACTTCTTTAGGGTTAACGAAATGAGTCATGCCAAATTTTTCGGCGATCGCCCGTTTCTTTGAGTTAATATCCACACCGATAATCCTATCAGCACCAACCATTCGACAGGCTTGAATCACATTGAGACCGATGCCGCCTAAGCCGAAAATAACGACATTTGCACCAGGCTCTACTTTGGCTGTATTGATGACGGCTCCAATGCCAGTCGTGACGCCACACCCGACATAACACACCTTATCGAAGGGAGCATCTTCACGAATTTTCGCGAGGGAGATTTCTGGAACAACGGTGTAGTTCGCAAAGGTTGACGTCCCCATGTAGTGGTACAGCATCTCCCCATTCCGAGAAAATCGACTGGTGCCGTCTGGCATGACACCCCGGCCTTGGGTGGTGCGAATGGCCTGACACAAGTTTGTTTTTCCGCTTAAGCAATACTCACAGCATCGACATTCTGGGACGTAGAGCGGAATCACATGGTCACCCACGCTGAGGCTTTTCACCTCTGGCCCAACGTCGACAACAACACCGGCTCCCTCGTGGCCTAAAATCGCAGGAAACAATCCCTCTGGATCGGCTCCCGAGAGGGTATACGCATCCGTGTGGCAGATGCCGGTGGCCTTTATTTCGACCAATACTTCCCCAGCTTTAGGACCTTCTAGCTGGACAGTTTCAAGGCTTAAAGGTGCTCCTGCCTGAAGAGCAATTGCTGCACGTACGTCCATTTCGATGCTCCATTCGTATGCATTGTGATAGGACCGTATCACGGTCAGCTCGGCCCCGTGTCAATCGTTACGACATTTTTAATGCCTGTGATGCCGTTGCCGTGACAGGCGACCGATTCGTCATGATTCATTATCCGTTGCGCATAGCGCCACGTGCTTAAGTAAAACCAATTGTTTTTGGGATTACGGCTCTAGGGATTGAGCTGCTTGTATGGGCTGTGCATAGAATCCGAGGTGATTCGCAACGGGCCTTTCTCTCATCGGCCATTTTGTATGGATGGGAGCATTGAGCACCGTGCTTTCAGCGTTCACGTCAGCGGCTAGCGTCACTGAACCGCCCCCATCAAGGGCGATCGCCCGTTCGGCGCCTAATTCTTCGAAGACCGCGGCTAGCTCAGCGATAGACACCCCTTCACTATAGGCTGGTTGCTTTCCGTCAACGACCACAAGCCAGACAGTTTGCCCCGTTTGGCTGACGCCAACAGCTGTGCGAGCGTAAGGTTTACCATTGCGTTGAGTCGATAATTTGGGTCTAACAACCCCATTTTTTACCAAGACCTCGCGCCCCGATACGGCTTGTTCAGTATTTGGCGGACAGGTTCCATCTAGGTCAATTTGTGCGATGTAGGTGCCCTGTGTGGATGGGTGTCGAAAGCAGATCGCTGGACGATATCGGCGGGGGACCCCATAGCGATCGCCGTTGCTGATGGCTTCTCCGCTGACATAAACCAAATCTCCCGACTGGGGATAAAAATCCCATAGGGTATGTTCTCTAAATTTACTGAAGTAGTTTGCATTGATAGCGAGCTGCAACCCAAATTCATTGAGGAAATCGTGCGTTCGTCGAGCCTGAGTTGGCAGTTGTTGAGGACGAGTTGGGTCGATCGTTGAGGCATTTGGTGTTACGAGAGGTTTGACTCCAGGTATCTGCAAGTCAATGGTCATGATGTGAAACATGACCGGGCGCGGTGAGGTGCGCGCTCTGCGTTCATAGGTAATGCCTTGAAAAAGTTCTTGGCTAGTATTGAGTTGTGGCGGACGACGCCCCTGAACGTTGTAATAGAGCATCACGGGAATGAGTAGAATCAGAGACCAGAAAATCGCGCGGACCATCTTTATCGGCATGATGCGTCTTCCCATCGGTCATTGATTGATATTTCGTTCCCACCTTGGCACAAAAAATTGGAACTTGAATGGTGTTAATGGTTATCTAAAACGGTACGAGGTAGGCTCGCAATCAATGAATCGATCAGCAGATTTTACGCATCGGGATTGGCGCGATCGCTCATTCCGGTTTCAGGATCTTAAACATGCCAATTTTGAAGGGGCTGACGTGCGTGGCTGTGATTTTCGTCAGGCGCAGTTAGAGGGCGCATCATTTACGAATGCCAGAATTGGGCGGACCCTTCGTCAAACGGTTTTGGTCCTCATCGTTACGCTATTGCTATTGGTTGTTGCGTTTCCATCCTTAAGTCAGATGGTGTTTGCGAGCCTCGGCGTCGCTACGGATGACCCAGCGTGGACCTACGTGCTGATATTGCGGACGGTACTCGCGATCGCCGGAGCCTCAACAGGGCTACAGCAGTGGCGTCATGCGCCACCACGAGCACGGCGAATCATGCATCGAATTGCCGTCATGGCAGTATGTACCATAACCGGGTTTGTGTATGGCGTGAGTCTGACGGATACGAGTCGCTATGGAGCGATCGCCGGGGTGATGGTCGGTGGTAGTGTGGGCTACTGGCTTGGAGGTCAGCGAGAACCTCGATGGTGGGTTGGCGGATTTACCCTGTTAGGGGCGATCGCAGCCTATGGCTTTTGCTTTACTGCTGGGACGACCGCTTCTACGCTCATTCATGCTCAGGTGTATGGACAAGGGATTCTATGGGCAGTGATTAGTTTCACGTATGCCAAGTGGACCATCGATTCCTTGGTGCTAACTAGCAAGCGACTCACCTATGCCATGGGAACGTGCTTCAAGTCGCTGATCGAATGCTGAAGATTTGATGATGCTGAAATGCAGGATGTGGCTCAAGCAGTAGACGATTAACTTAACCTTCAGTGATGCCGCTCAGGTACGGCGATCGCAGTAAATACATAATCAATCAACCGAATTAACCGTTGACGCAGCGTTTCCAACCCGAGGCGTTCGCTGGCAGAAATAAAGACCGCAGATGGGTAGTGTTCCTTAGCGATGTCTAGTGTGTTGCTATCGACTTGATCAACCTTGTTGAATACCAATAGAGCCGGCCCCGGAACGATAGGCATCGTTTCTAGAATCGTTTTGACCGAACGAATTTGACTTTGCCATGCCGGATGAGATAAATCGACCACATGAAGAAGGGCATCGGCTTCAGTGACTTCTTCTAGGGTTGCTCGAAAGGCATCCATCAGTGATGCAGGCAATTCATGGATAAAGCCAACCGTATCCGTGAGAACCAACGAGACCGATTGATGCGTGTGTTCGTCGAAGACCGATAGACGCCGTGTCGTGGGGTCCAAGGTCGCAAACAGTTGGTCAGCCGTATAGACCTCCGCGTTGGTCAAGCTATTCAACAAGGTTGATTTGCCCGCATTGGTATATCCCACCACAGCCACAGATGGAACATCTTTTCTCTGCCGTTGCTGACGTAGCCGTGAACGATTCGCCTGAAGCTGATTGACATCTTGTTGGAGTCGAGAAATGCGACGCTGAATGGCTCGTCGCTCGGTCTCCAATTTTGTTTCACCCGG
>JBCBLF010000216.1:3170-8578 GCA_038520475.1 Cyanobacteria bacterium J06627_8 | reverse complement strand
TAGGCTAGGACACCAAGTATTATTCGGGTCCTTGGCGCATCGCCAAATGGCTCGCCGTCTTGTCCTAACGGAACTGGCGACGGCTATATTTAGCAGTACACATACAGGTCTAGACCTGTAATTTTTGAGGAAAGCTGCGCTCTGCGCAGCTTTCCTCAAAAATTTTGGCTTGGGTTAAGCGCGCAGCGCTATCGATTTGAGAAACTTTCCCAGTTGTGAATAACATCTAGAACTTCATCAGTGATCAGGCAAAGTGCAGGATGTGAGTTAGATGTTCAAATGTTGAAGAATTTAGCTTGGAGAATGCAGAGCTGACTTTAAAGAACACCTGCGTTCGCTAGCCCAAGAATGACACCAGCCCCGAGGATATGACCGAGGCTAGTGGTCGCCAACAACTCAGGAATTCCAAATCCAGTAAACATCGCCGGTAATTCGACGGGTAATTTAGGGCCAGCACCGCGCTCTTTAATCGCGTAATAACCAATGGCGATCGCAAAGAGATTGCATGTAATCATGATGATGGCAACATCTGTTGACCACTCGATGGTCTGGGCTGCTGCAAATAAGGGTGGGTAAATCAAGATGTTATCTCCCTAGCTTTAAAGTCTGATTTTAGAATTTCGGCTTTGCTTAAATCCGAGATAAATGCTGGCATGAGGTCAGGGTTCCCCACCAACCGTCATTTCTCAAATAGCAACACTAGAATTTCACTCTGGATTATAGGAAGCACATGGAGAATCCTTGTCATTTCGTTGACAGAGATTCACAATCAGCAATGAATTTGATACAAACTCAGTACTCGGCGTAAGGGAGGCAGAGCGATGAGGGTCAAGATTTGTGGGATTCGGCAACCGGATCAGGGTCGGGCGATCGCTCAGTTAGGAGCCACGGCCTTGGGATTCATCTGCACCACACAATCACCCCGCTATGTGACGCCCTCCGAGATTCGTACCGTAGTCGATGCGCTGCCAAGAGACAACGCGAACCAACTCACCGTTGACCGAGTTGGTGTATTTGTAGACGCCTCAATTGACGACATTCAGCGAACGGTTGAGAGCGGTGGCCTAAATGCAGTGCAGTTGCATGGCCATGAAACGCCAGAGTTTTGCGCCCAGCTTCGCAATGCGCTACCTGCTGTCGAGCTCATCAAAGCCTTCCGCGTGCGATCGCCTGAAACACTGGCTGAAACCCAAGCTTTCAGCAGCGGCGTGGATACCTTTTTATTAGATGCCTATCACCCTCATCTTATGGGCGGAACAGGACACACCATCAACTGGGCCGATCTCGAAGCCTTTGAAAGCGATCGCCCGTGGTTTTTAGCTGGGGGGCTGACTCCTAGCAACGTAGTAGAAGCTGTGACAGCACTCCAACCTAATGGCATCGATGTGTCCAGTGGCGTAGAGCGATCGCCAGCCGATAAAGATCTGAAAAAAGTGGAAGCCTTATTCCAGGCACTTCAGCAAAAGGGTTCAACACTCCTTCGCCCAATGAAGAATCGTTGAGGCATGCGTCCACAGAGAGAATTCACGCTTTCCAAATGGGCACGATAAAGCCAGGGAATCTGCTTATCTGACACAGATGGCGTGCGTAAAAGCAACGTTCAACACTGTAGATATAGCCATTGGCCCTAAGACATGTTGAGGAAAGGTTGAGGAAGTGCGTCCGCATCTTCAATCTGCCTACGTCATCCCTAAAGTGACGACAGCAAACCTGTTGGGACTTTCGTAGTTGAACGTTTTTCTCAAGCGCAGGCTTCGAAAAACGCTCCCAATGGTCAGGACATCGTGTGAAACACATCAGTCCTGCACTGTAATGGGCACTTCCTCGATGTTGTATGGGCTCGCTATTGTATGGGACTGATGCAAGTCCGCTTTATCCCGTACATGTCTCGATGAGTCCCCATTGTCTTAACACCTTCTTTGATCGTCCTTAAAACACTCTATGGCAGCGCTTCTTCTCTTCCTCTTCATCATTTTTGGATTTATTGTCCTCGTTGCATCGATTGTCATTGGTGGATACAACAGTCTAGTCACGTTACGCAATCGATACCAAAACGCGTTTGCTCAAATCGACGTTCAGCTTCGCCGTCGCTACGATCTCATCCCCAACCTGGTGGAAACCGTGAAGGGATATATGAAGCATGAGCGAGAAACTCTCGAAGCGGTTATTCAAGCCCGAAATGTAGCCGTCAGTGCGAATGCTCAAGCTGTTCAGACTCCTGGTGATCCACAGGCCATGGACCAACTTGGTGCAGCAGAAGCCGCGTTAACTGGTAGCTTGGGGCGATTATTTGCGCTAGCCGAGTCCTACCCTGATCTCAAGGCTGATCGAACAATGGGCGACCTCATGGAAGAACTTCGATCGACCGAAAACAAAATTGCATTTGCTCGACAAGCCTTCAATGATGCGGTGACGCTCTACAACACCAAGCGAGAAGTATTTCCAAGCAATCTCATTGCTGGAATGTTTAACTTCGGCAGTGCGCAGCTCTTAGAAGAAAGTGCACCTGAGGTCAAAGCAGCGCCTCGCGTATCTTTCTAATTCAACTTCATGAACTTTTTTGAGCATCAAGATCAGGCTCGACGCAACACAACACGGCTTGTGGTGCTGTTTGGAGTAGCGATCGCCTCAATGATTCTGGCGTTTTACATTGTCGCAGTCTGCATTTATTTCTACTCGACACCCAATGCCCTCATGGAATATGGAGGCGATCAAACCATTTCAGCGATCGCTTTAATGTGGCAGCCAGGGCTCTTTATGATGGTCGCCGCTGGTACCGTCGGCTTCGTTGGGTTAGGCAGTGCGTATAAAGTCTTCCAGCTCCGTGGCGGGGGTCGAGTCGTTGCCCAATCGATGGGAGCGGTCTTAGTTAACATTCAGACCGACGATGAGGATCTGCGGCGATTGCTCAACATTGTTGAAGAAATGGCGATCGCTTCCGGCGTTCCGGTTCCGCCTGTCTACGTCATGGACGAATCAGGCATCAATGCCTTTGCGGCTGGTTTCACCATGAACGATGCCATTATTTGTGTAACGCGAGGCTGCCTTGAAGATCTAACACGAGATGAATTGCAAGGCGTGATTGCCCACGAATTTAGTCACATCCTCAACGGAGACATGCGGCTGAATCTTCACATCGTGGGAATTCTGCACGGTATTCTGATCATCCACCTGCTGGGTCGGTCATGCCTCAGGGGAGGGCGCTACATTCGACGTAAAGGAGCTGCTCAAACATTCCTAATCGGGCTTGCCCTGACAACCATTGGTGGAGTCGGGTTTCTCTGCGGACGACTGATCAAAAGTGCCGTGTCTCGGCAGCGAGAATTTCTAGCCGATGCCTCAGCGGTTCAGTTCACTCGAAACCCACACGGCATTTCTAATGCACTCCGAAAAATTGATACCCATGACTGGGGATCACGATTAAAAACTGCTAAAGCTGAAGAAGCCAGTCACATGTTCTTCGGATCAATTGGGCGAAAGAGCTTCTCCCATCCGTTTGCCACTCACCCTCCTCTGTCTGAACGAATTCGGCGGCTAGAATCCCTCAACAAGAATCCTGAATGGATGAGTCAGCTCCGTCAAATCGACCCTCGCCCCCGCAAACCCATCGGAGTAGCGATCGCTGAAGGCGCAGCAGGATTCTCAGCAGCCTCGCGTTCTTCTCCACCTCCTGGTTCAGCTGTCAACCACGCTCCGTCTCCCTCTCCCTCCACCTCGGATGAAATTCAGGTCAACCCGGAAGAGGTCATTCCAGCGATTGGAACGACGGCCCCTGAACATTTGGTCTATGCGAAACGATTGCTCGACCAGCTCTCTCTTCCAATTCAGCAATCAATTCGTTATGCGCAAGGAGCCAAAGCCCTCATCTACGCACTCCTGTTGGACTCAGAACATGCAGACGTGCGCGATCGCCAACTCCAGCATCTCAAACAAACAGAAACGATTGACACTGTCAACACCATCCAACAAGCTAGGGCAGACGCTGCTTTATTAGATCCCCGCATGCGTCTCCCCCTCGTCGACCTCGCGATTCCAGCCCTGCGAGACCTACCCATTCAGGAGTTGTCCCGATTCTTCAAGCAAATTCAAGCGTTGGTTCGCGCAGACGGTCGACTGTCTCTATCTGAATACACGCTCCAAGTTGTGCTTCAACAACGCCTCCAACCTTACGTCAATTCATCAAAGGTGAATCAGACGACGATCAAACACACCACTGTAGAATCTGCCTGGAACGACTGTCTCACCGTGCTATCTGGCCTTGCTCAAGTCGGGCACACCACCGCAGATGAAGTCAATTATGCGTTTCGCTCAGGCCTGTATCGCCTCCCCAATGCGCGGCAACATGGTATCCCAGATACGCCTCTGAAGCCGAGTCTCCATGAGGTGGGCGCTAGTCTAAAACAGCTCGCACAGGCATCCCCCTGTGTCAAAAAAGCCTATGTTGATGCCTGTGCGCATACGGTTCTAGTCGATAAAACAGTGACATTGCGAGAGGCAGAGCTACTAAGGGCGATCGTCATTTCCTTAGGGTGTCCGATTCCACCATTTCTCGACACCGCACACGGGGTATCTTAGCCAGCAAGATGGAGATGGCCTACTGATTGCAGCGACTCAAGAAAAGCTGTAACCTCTTTGGGCGATCGCATGATTATCACTTGCACGGTGTCTGAGGCTTGATCCAGTAAGTCAACAACAATGGGACGATATTGCGTTTGAAAGTTCCAAACATATTGCATAAATGCCCAATTGAATCTTTCTGGACAATCTGGTGCCATGTCCGGACGCGTCCGTCCGACATAGCGCACCAATCGATTCATCACGCCCCATAGACATCGCCATCGCGGAAAATCTAGAAAAATAACGGTATCAGCAACCTGTAGCCGCTTCGCCAAGGTTCCTTTGTAGTTTCCATCCATCACCCAGCCGTTCTTCTGAAGAAGTTGGTCAACCGTTCGGTGCCATTCTACCTTTGGTGATTCAACCCACCCTGGTTGCCAGTAATGGGCATCTAAGTGAATCAGCTCAAGCTGAAGAAGCTCCGCCAGTTGAGTTGCAAGGGTTGATTTACCGGCACCACATGGCCCAACAACAAGAATGTTTTGCATCGATTCTCACCTGATATTGCAGTACGAACGGTTAACCCTATTTTGTTTAGGAACGCCCCGCCCTGCGCAGCGTTCCTAAACAAAACAGTTTTATATGGATGCAGAGCGCCACACTCAATCCGACAACATGGACGCAAGCATTTCAAATCCATCGCGAGAGAACCAGTCCTATGGATGCTCCGTTATCAAAAACGACTATCGGCGGACCGCCAACGATGGCGGAGGTGCTAAAACTTCAGCTTCATTACTTTCTCGTGCGACGCGAATCAGCAGTCCTGTCGTAATCAGACTGGCTAGCATCGA
>JBCBLF010000216.1:0-3070 GCA_038520475.1 Cyanobacteria bacterium J06627_8 | reverse complement strand
CCGACTAGAAGGGCGATCGCCCCAATCGCGATGAGCTGATAAATGCGTTTTCGAGCTCGTATCGCCACCCTCAATCCCAATGTTGCGTAGCAGGCCAATAATAAGAACAGCATCATGCAGCCAATGAATCCAAATTCTTCGGCAAACACAGCAAAGATGAAATCAGTGTATTGGATTGGCAGGTAAAACAATTTCTGCTGTGACATGCCAAATCCAGCCCCCAACCAACCTCCAGAACCAACTGCCAATAGACTTTGTATCAGCTGGTAGCCATGTCCGGCTTGATCGCTCCACGGATCAAGAAATGTGATGATCCGCTGACGCTGATAGGACTGGAGATTGATGCTAACCATCGCCAAGAAAATCCCTGCCCCTGCAGCCCCACCCACATATCGATACGGCAATCCCGAGGCAAAAGCAATGAGCCACACAACCATGCCACACAAGGCAGCTGTACTCAGGTTAGGTTGCAACAAGATGCACACTAATATGAGGCCAAAAACACTGAGCCACGCCCAGCGAGTGAATGATGAGAGCTGAGGCCATCGACCAAAGATTCGGGCACTTTGTAGCACTAAAAACGGTTTCATCAATTCAGAGGGCTGAATCCCGACGGGACCTACTGCCAGCCAGCGTGTGGCTCCATTGATTTCTTGCCCAAACCCAGGCACCAGCGTCAGAATAATGAGTCCTAAAAAGAAAATGACGAAAAGATCGGCGATCGCCACAATGTAGCGAATGGGGATACGCACGAGAAAATTAAGGAGAAATAACCCCAACCCAATCCACATGAGCTGAGTTTTGAAGTAGTGCAATCCGTCACCAAAATCTTTTTCAGCAACTGGATACGATGATGAAAACAAAATCATGAGCCCGACGATCAGCCACACAAAGGTGAGCCACCGAAGCAGACGAGCTTCCCAGGCCCAATGGCCTGCCGACCAATTAAACAGTGGTGCCAAATAACGTAAGGTCACAATTAGGAGGCTCAGAAATTCACTCTTTCAAAATGCTATCGACTTAGGAACTCATTGAATCAGGATTTATGCAAATTTCCTGTATCTAGTGTGTGAGCGGCTCTCATCCCTACCCACAACAACGCATAAGTCCTATGAGTATATTCAACTTTTTCGCAGACTGTCCAAGCATGGAAGATAATGACATCGATTGTTAAGTGCGTGGGCACAGTCTGCTGGATATCATCACTTTTAGGACCTTTCCTACACACGACTTGGCAATCTTCTTAGATCCCTATTTCTTATGCCTATTTCTTCGCTATGAATTCAAGAAGATTGCCAAGTCGTATCCTATCAAGCCCCCAAACACAAGAAACTTGCCAGGTTGTGTGAATACCGCAGAATAAAGGAGACGATTTCAGGGAATAGCCTTCATGTCTGTAGCCTCAGACCTAACGACCGCAACATCGACAGTCTCAACATCGACTCAGTTTGCCAGCGACAACTACTCTGGAATCTGCCCAGAGGCCCTAGATTACATGCTAAAGGCGAACGTTGGGGATGCACCCGCCTATGGAGACGATCGCTGGACCCAGCGCGCAGCAGACAAGTTCCGGGAACTGTTTGAAATTGACTGTGAGGTCTTTTTTGTTTTTAACGGTACAGCTGCAAATTCTCTATCACTAGCATCGCTGTGTCAGTCTTATCACAGCGTCATTTGCCATGAGCTAGCTCATATTGAAACTGATGAATGCGGTGGACCAGAATTCGCTTCAAATGGCTCAAAGCTCCTCTTAGCCAGTGGCGAAAATGGGAAGCTAAGTTCCGAGGCTGCCGAGCAGTTACTGACGAAACGCACCGATATCCATTATCCAAAGCCCAAAGTATTGAGCATCACCCAAGCAACTGAAGTCGGAACCGTCTACACCTTTGATGAATTGCTGGCACTAAGAGAATTGGCAGACAAATACAAGCTCAAGGTCCACATGGATGGGGCACGCTTTGCGAATGCTGTCGTTTCGACTCAGCTCTCTCCAGCGAAGCTGACATGGAAAGCCGGGATAGATGTGTTGTGCTTCTGTGGCACCAAGAATGGCATGGGCATTGGCGAGGCAATCCTATTTTTTAATCGGGATCTCGCAGAGGACTTCGCCTATCGGTGTAAGCAAGCTGGGCAACTGGCTTCAAAAATGCGATTTATTGCAGCACCCTGGCTGGGGCTATTGGAAACAGGTGCCTGGTTACGCAACGCTGAACATGCGAATCGAATGGCAGCCTATTTAGAAGCACAGTTGCGATCGCTACCTAACGTAAACCTACTCTTTCCTCGAGAAGCCAATGCAGTGTTTGCTCAGCTCCCTGAACAGGCGATCGCACCATTAAGGGAAAAAGGATGGCGCTTTTACACATTTATTGGAGTGGGTGGTGTTAGGCTCATGTGCGCTTGGAATACAACAGAGGCTCGAATTGATGAGCTAATTCACGACCTTAAACAATTGACCTAGCTTTCGTCGGAAGAAGGTAGCAACATTTTGTAATAATCAGTACATTATCGTGAGCTGGTATCGGTCACAGTTGCGGAGAGTATTGCAGTGCATTACACCGAAGGAACCAATATCACCTCCTATTATCCGAGAGAACTCGCACGCTGGCACTAATAACGCAGTTGTTTGATCAGAAATCGACAGGTTTTACATCCGCCTTTGCATATTTTCACGGACTCTGACCAAAGGTATAGATAAGCCCCTACTGATGATGGTCACGGGAAGGTGTTGCTCTCAAAACCACCAAGTGGCATCTTTCCCCCATCTTCTTGGCATTAAATAGAAAATCAAGATGCTGACGACTCTAGATTCTGACTGTACAGACTCTTGCTTTTTACTCAGACAAATCTTGCAACAGCAAGAAGCACCATCTGCCCTGCTATTCGCCGCATTACATTGCTGGATGGACGGTATTCTAATTTTGACGGCGAATGGGCAGGTTGTTCATCAAGATGATTCTGCCCGCACCATTTGCGATCGCTTGTTTAGTGAAACTTGCAACACGCCCCTTTCAATTCCGCAGGCGATATGGGAAATTTGTGCACTGCTGCAGTATCGCCATGAGCGATC
>JBCBLF010000215.1:0-8612 GCA_038520475.1 Cyanobacteria bacterium J06627_8 | reverse complement strand
GGATTGAATCATCCACTTGATGAGTCGAAAGAGGCCAATAAAGAGAATGCCTGCTAGGGCTCCAATAACGCCAAGTCCGGCTCCTTCAAACAAATTCAACCACGTGAGATTTGGCAATACTCCAAATCGTCCGAAGTTGTAAATTCCGCCGACTTCTAATCCAGTGCCCATGCGAAAAACACCGAAGCTACAGATTCCCGCAACCATTGCTGGAATAATGGCCTCGTAATATTCGAGCCCTCGACGATGGGGAATTTCGAGCGCGAATAACGGACCTCCGATGGGGTCTCCAAAAAAAGCAGCCAGTGCTGCCCCCATTCCACAGAATGTCATGATGCGCATGCTCTTGAGCGATAACCTCAGCTTCTCTGCGATCAGACTTCCTATGCTGCCATTCACTTGAACCAGGGGAGCCTCTGGCCCTAAGCTACCTCCTGCGGTGATGGAAACGAGTGAGGTGACGATCATTCCAGGAGTTTGCTTTGGTTCTAAGCGCCCTGCATCGTGTACTCGGTCAATCACAATTGCCATTTCTCCAGGCAAGCCTAAGAAATATAGACACAGACCGACACCCAATCCCCCTAACGTTGCAACGATCCAGGTGTAATGCCAATGGGGTAGCCATGCAGGAAATAACAGTACGATCGATTCTCGCCCACTTTCCCAAACCCACTCCAGCAAATGCTCTAAGACAAAATAATAAACTGTTGCAACGAGTCCCCCAGCGATGCCCACGATGCTTGCGTAAAGGAGTGTTCGGAGGTATGGCAACTCTTGAGGTTCTGCACTTGATTCACTGGGCAATGGGGTTACATCAGCTTTGGGTGAGAAGGTTGTCATAAATTGTAGGGTTGTCGCGTGAAGAACTCTTGAATCGTAGGAATAGAGCCTATCTTCAGAAAGTAATTGCTTTTACCAAACGCCAACTTCAATGTGATTGATACATGAAACCAATGCATTTTTCACATTTCTAGAGAATATTGAAGCTGATCGACAGAAGCCTCAAGATCGATTGAGGATGAGTGATGCCATTTCTCTCAATGGATGAATGAGTTCGATGGTTCAGGACTTATACGCTTATTACAAAAGTTCTGAGTTTTGGAACGTCTTTTCATGGGCTGTGTCCGCAAAAGCGTGCAACTGCATCAGCCCTAAAAGTGCTGTAGAGCCCACCCACTGGATGGGTTCTACAGCACTCCGAATCCTGCGAAATTTGAAGAATGGGTATCGCACGGAAAAATCAGTATTTTATTCCGTCGTAAAGTACTAAGTTTCGTTTCGGTTCTGGGCGGGTTGACGCCTTCCGGGAACGTTAGGGGGGCGAATATCTGCAAGCCCTTTTCCATCGTTGGATGGTATTAGCCCCTTAGAACGATTCATGGTTATCTTTTCCAACGATTGTTTAAACGGGGCACCATGCTGAATGTTTGCGAAATGAAGCGAGGGCAGGCTGTACAACCAACAAACATGTGAATCTTGATTTTTAGAGCGCTGTGCTCTTAATTTGGTTCACAATTTTTAGTTCACAATTCCGTGTTGATGTAACAGCTTGCTCCGCCCCAGGGCGTCAAACTCATCTGTGAAAACCATGAATGTTGCGAATTGTCTTCTACAAGCTCCGAAACGACATCAAACGGTTCATCCTATTTCTTGCCTCTTAATTGATGATGATGCGAAGTTTCGGCAAGGCGTCCGGACATTGTTAACGTTTTACCGTTCAAATCCATCAACATCCTTCGACATTATTGGAGAGGCAGCAACCATTCCCCAGGCGTTGCAGTTGATCCAGACTCAACACCCCATGCTCGTATTACTTGATTTGGAGTTGTCGCTGCACGATGGTGTTGAGTTATTAAGCGAACTTCGAAAGCGATCGTTCAACGGGAAAGTATTGGTTTTGTCTGGGCACCAGGAAGACGAGTGGGTTTTTCGAGCGATGCAGTCAGGGGCGAATGGATACATTTTCAAAAGCCATCTCTCTGTTCACCTCTTTGAAGCCATTGAGGCTGTGCTAGACGATCAGATTTATCTTTCGCCGGAGGTTGCCGCTGGATTCTTTCGACTGTTTCGGTTTTATAGTGGGCGATCGCAACAGGCTGCCCACAAACTCCACCTGACTCAGCGAGAACAGGATGTGTTGCATTGGCTGGTTCAAGGGGCTTCTAACGACGAAATCGCTTCTAACTTGTACATCACTGTGGCGACCGTCAAAGCCCATCTGACCGCAATTTTCCAGAAACTGTCAGTGACGAGTCGCACTCAGGCGATTATCAAAGCGCTGAAACTTGGACTTTCAGCGGCCTAGTGGGTTCAACCGTCATCGTGTTTCAGCTCACATCCGCTGCTCACCTACCCTTTACATCCCCTGTCTGAAGGGTGCGGACTCAATGGTTATGGATTCGAGCATCCTGTTGTGAGTCATCTTAACCTTCATTTCCCAGCATTCATTTTTTGATTTTGCCCCTTTTCCCCACTCTCACATGAGCAACCAACTGGCGATCGCCGCGGTTACGGCTACGCTTCAGCGCATCTTACAAGCCACTGTCCAAGAAGATGTGTTTGGGGCGAGGGTCACTGCTGTCCGTCCGAATACTCTCGAAGGCGGAATGATGGAGACTGGTGTTAACCTCTACCTCTATCTCATTACCCCTAATCCCGCCTATACCTCTAATGAGCAGCCCATCCGTCGTCCCAATCGAGATTTGGTGAAGCGATCGCTTGTGGCGTCAGATCTCCAGTTTTTGATGTCATTTTATGGGAGTGATGCTGAGATGGAGCCGCAGCGACTGGCCGGTAGCGTGATTCGTACCTTTCAAAGCGTCTATGCCTTAACTCCAGAGATGATTCGGGAGACCATTGCAGATCCAACGTTTGGGTTTCTTGCAGAGGCAGATTTATCGGAGCAAATTGAACCCGTCCGCATTGTTCCGACGGAAATCTCCGTTGAGAATTTATCAAAAATTTGGTCCGTCTTCTTTCAAACACCCTATGCGCTGTCGCTGACCTACAAAGCTTCCGTGGTATTGATTGAAGGCGAAGAGTCTGGCCAAAAGCCCTTGCCCATTCGCGAACGTCGCACAACCATTGTGCCGTTTCGTCAGCTGGCTGTGGATCGGGTCATCTCGGCATTGGGCAGCGTTCAACCAATTACCCTCGACAGCACCATTGCTATTACCGGGCGAAATTTGTATCACGAATCGGTGCGCGTTCGCATTGGAGATATCGATGTCGAACCCACAGCCGTCAGCCCATCTCAGCTTCAGCTTGACTTGTCGTCTGTCCCGGCTGGTGTGCTTCGAGCCGGAGTGCAAAGCTTGCAAGTGGTGCATCCCCGAGGGGGGAATGATCAACGTAGCGATGCGCGCCTCTCTTCAACACGCTCTGCGAATGGGCCAACAGGCCAGCGTCCTCAAGGTGGATACGATGGCGCAGAGTCTAATCTTGTCTCTTTCGTGTTGCGCCCCACTCTCACCAGTGTTCAGGCTACCTCAGTGGAATCCATCGGCCATGAGATGTGTCGGGCTGTTATTACCGTTGAAACAGCTCAGCTGATTGATCCCGAACAGCGAGTAATTCTGATTCTCAACGAATGGTCTCGACAAAATGCGGATGCCTACATGGAAAAAGCAACTGGACGTAGTGAGACGACTCAAGCCGTTCAGTTTACCCTTGACCATATCGAACCTGGCGACTACCTGGTTCGACTTCAGATCAACGGTGCCGAAAGCCTCCTCGATGTTGACCAAAACCCCGCAAGTGCCACCTTTAACTGGTATATCACTCCCAGAGTGCAGATTCAGCCATGACCGACCCTACCGACTGGCAAGCTCACAACCACCAGACTTTGATGGAGCATCTGACTCGTCTCCGTCAACAGCTCATTGCCCATGCCGATCCCGACCTGCTTGCTGAGAGCGCTTTACATCTCTCCAATGAGGCATCGGATGGGGCACAAGCACCTTCCGCGCTTTCATCATCCGTTCCTTCTGCCCTTGATCAAATCTGTAATGGCTTTTGTTTAAGTCCCTTCGAACGAGATATCTTACTTCTCTGTGCAGGGATCGAACTTGATGCGAGCTTTCGGATCCTCTGTGCCGCTGCTCAGGGCGACACTCAGCGAACGTATCCTACCTTTAGTTTAGCCTTAGCTGTGTTGTCTGATGCTCACTGGAGTGCTCTCACTCCCATGGCTCCTTTGCGTCGATGGAAATTACTTGACGTGGGGGCTGGGTCTAGCCTTACCTTTAGTCCCTTGCGCGTTGACGAATGGGTGTTGCATTACCTTGTGGGGGTGCTGCATATGGACGAACGGCTATTGGGCATGGTGGAGCCGGTTGAATTTGATGATGATCTCGTGTTTTCTCACTGGGAGCTGGCTGAGCAAATGGTCGCGGCCTGGTCATTGGATGGAGATGTGGCTAGCCTGCCCATTTTACAACTGTGTGGCAATGAAATTTCCAGTAAGCGGGCGATCGCCGCTACGGCCTGTCACTTTGCAGGACTACACCTCCACACCCTTTCTGGTTATGCCGTACCGACTCAGTTTTCTGATTTAGTTCAGTTTCGACTCATCTGGGAGCGAGAAGCGGCCCTCGTTGGCAATGCGTTGATGATTGAGTGTGATGAACTGGAAGATACCGATGTGAATCGAAATGGCGCGATTACCTATCTGAGCGAATCCCTCCGCAGTCCGGTCATTCTCACCAGTAGCGATCGCCGTCATGGTCGTCAACGCCCCATGTTGACCTTTGATGTCTATGCTCCCCAACCTGATGAACAGCATCAAATCTGGTCGGCAGCGTTAGGCGATGCCTTACACAATCAGCTCAACGGACACATTGAGCGTATGGTGGCTCAATTTAATCTCACAGGGCCTGCCATTCAAGCTGCCTGTGCAAAGGTTCGTGCTGAATGGGAACGGTCTGAGCATCAGCAAGCAGAGCCATCAGGTGAGGCTGTTGAGACCCAGACTCTTGCCAAGAACCTGTGGGATACGTGTCGTTCTCAAGCCCGTCCCAAGCTTGAAGACATGGCCCAACGCATTGAATGCAGCGCAGATTGGGATGATTTGGTGTTACCTGAGGCTCAGATTCAGATTTTGCAGGAGTTATCTGCTCACGTGCATCAGCGATCGCGTGTCTATGAGGAGTGGGGATTTGGTGGCAAAAGCAAACGCGGACTCGGTACCAGTGCTCTGTTTGCCGGGGGCAGCGGAACAGGAAAAACCATGGCATCTGAAGTGCTGGCCAAGCAGCTTAACCTCGATCTCTATCGCATCGACTTGAGTGCTGTTGTGAGTAAGTATATTGGCGAAACTGAGAAAAACCTGCGCCGGGTGTTTGATGCAGCCGAAAGCGGTGGAGCTATTTTGCTCTTTGATGAGGCAGATGCCCTGTTTGGCAAACGGAGTGAAGTCAAGGATTCCCACGATCGCCACGCCAATGTGGAAGTCAGCTACTTACTTCAACGGATGGAAGCCTATCGAGGTCTATCCATTCTGACTACAAACCTAAAGAGTGCCCTTGATACTGCATTTTTGAGACGGCTTCGATTTGTTATTCAATTTCCTTTTCCAGATGCGACCCAGCGAGCTGAAATTTGGCGGCGAGTTTTCCCCACAAAAGCCCCCACTGAAGGACTGATGCCCGAAAAGCTAGCCCAGCTCAATGTTGCTGGAGGTAATATTCGCAATATTGCTGTGAATGCTGCATTTATGGCGGCTGAAGACGATGAACCGGTCATGATGAAGCACGTGTTGATGGCTGCGAAAGCCGAATACATGAAGCTCGAGCGTCCCCTAACTGATGCTGAGGTGCGTGGGTGGGTGGCGACTCCGGCAAAAGCTTAAAGTACCGCCAATACCGATCGCATTAGAGAATCAATGTGCTGCTCACAAAACTCACCCGCCTCATCAACGGTCATGCCTCGTTCAATCAAATAGGCTTCAAAAGCATTAAAGACCATAGCCTGGGCGATCGCCCTTTCCTCCTCTCCCAATGCCCAGCGATGGTCAATACACCCACGAATGATGACATTCACTAGCTCATGTTCGCGATTCAAGTCTGCTAAGAGTTCATCGACCAGACTATTTAGAGGTTGTGGGTGAGCATCGGGCATTACACGTTACGTTCAGAATGTTGTACAAGCGTATTGGAAACAGCACCTCTATCATTCCAATCATTTTGAACTGTACAGCACTCTTGAACAAGATTCATTAAGACAAGGCAGCGAGTCATTTGGCTAAAGCGGTAGCTTTCATGATCTCAAGCGCTACGATTTAGGTTCGCACGGCTGAATCACATCCTGAGTTGTCATTGTTGGTCAACGACCCGTCCGCGAATCTATTGACCTTTTCCATTACCCGCGATCGCATAGGACTGCGGTGTTGTAGGCGTTAACGGTTGACAAGGTAAGCGCAACAGCCCCATTAACGACACCACATCGCGAGGTCGACGATACTCCACGATACCGATGGTCATGCCGTGATGTCCAAGCTTGGGTTGGTCTTGATAGGTGCCAAACAGTCGATCCCACCAGGGTAGGTTGAAGCCGAAGTTGCGGTTGCTTTCGTGAAAATCAATCGAGTGATGCACCCGGTGCATGTCTGGCGTCACGACTACCCAACGCAGAAGGCGATCGCCCCATCGAGGTAGGTTGATATTGCTGTGATTGAACAGCGAGGTCACGTTGAGCAATACCTCAAATATCACAACAGCGAGTACCGGAGCACCCAAAAGGGCGATCGCTCCTAGCTTGATGCTAATTGAGAGTAAGATTTCGATCGGATGAAACCGGATCCCCGTTGTGACGTCGTAGTGTAGATCAGCATGATGGACTCGATGCAGTCGCCAGAGCACGGGAACGGCATGGAAGACCACATGCTGAAGCCAAATGATGAAGTCCAATGCCAGAAGGGCGATCGCAACAGATAGAACAAACGGTACGTTCAGCACATTCAACACGCCCCATCCGTGTTCACCGACCGATGTGGCAACGTCAATGGTTGCCACCGGAATGATGAGCCGCACTAATACGGTGTAGATCACCATCATGGCGATGTTATTAATCCAGCGAATTCTCTGTGGGAAAAAGTTCGATGAAGTGGGCGATCGCCGTGGTGCCACTCGTTCTAGCACAGTCATGATGGTCAACGTTCCGACGAAACAGCTCAGGCGGATAGCAGATTCGTTAACCAGAAACCAATCATTTATGCTCATTTTTTCTACTTATTGCCTGAATCAGCTTCAATCTCTCATGACGATTTAATCATTCGATTTGATCATATCGAATCTTCATTCAGGCGTGTTAACTGATGTCATCCACATCCCATCACGTCATGTCTGAGCGACTTAAAACAGGGGATGAAATGAAGCAACGATTACCTCTGAGCGGTCTCGAAGAGATTAGAATAGCTCAGCAGAGAGCCTATAATTCCACAGCGATCGTGCAAGCTTAGTATTTTGCACCTTGAAGAAGGACGCACAGGAATCGTCTGATATGACATCGACTCTGCCCCAATCCACTCACCTCCATTCAACTGAGAAGGATGGACCGGTTCAGTCTGCTGCTCGGATGGACTCATTGGGCTTGCCCGGACATGCCTACACGTCAGCCGATTGGTTTGCGAATGAACAGCAAACCCTATGGCGAACGACGTGGCAGTGGATAGGACGGATCGAAGAGATTCCGAATCCTGGTGATTATTTAACCGGCATGCTTGGACAGGAGCCGATTGTCGTCATTCGTCAAGCCGATCAGAGCCTTCGAGCCATGCACAATGTGTGTCCTCATCGAGGAGCACGATTGTTGGGTGGAACAGGAACCATTGGTCAAGTGATGCGTTGTCCGTACCATGCTTGGACCTATCGACCTGATGGACAGTTGATAGCCGTCTCTCAACCTCAACAGTTCCCGATGCTTGATCTAGCCAATATTCAGCTTTTATCAGCCAGTATCGAATGTTGGGATGGGTTCATTTTTGTGAATCCATCGCCTGATGCTGAAGCGTTAACCGGCTACCTTCGAGATATTCCAGACTTTTTCGCTCAGTATGATGATGCGTTTTCGGAGCTGCGAGAGGTGAGCCGCTGGACATATCGTGAACCGGTGAACTGGAAATTCATTGTGGAAAACTATGCCGAGGACTATCACTTTTCAGTGGTCCATCCTCACAGTCTTGGATTCTATGATGTGTCGAAGAGTGTCGTGACGCTGACCGAACCCCACTGTCTGTTTCACATTCCCTACCGCGATCGCGCCCCTGATCCACAGCACCGCTCGATGTGGAAGAAGGGAAAATCGTCTTACCAAGGGTATCTTTTTCCAAACATGATGATAAATACTGAGGATGACCATGTCAGTGTGTTTCGGCTGACTCCCCTCAATGCCCTTGAGACAGAGATTGAGGTCATCATTTACCAAACGCCACGGCAGCGATCGCAATACCCTTGTCATTTGGACCAGCTGAAACAATCTCATGATCAGGTGATGGCTGAGGATTTTGAAGTTTGTCGCCTGCTTCAAGCAGGCGTCCATTCACGAGCCTATCGTGTCACTCAACTAGCCACCGATCGCGAAAAGGGGGTTGCTCAGTTTCATCGATCCGTTTGCAG